>NZ_JAUFNS010000036.1:0-35157 GCF_041060445.1 Pseudomonas sp. W2-17
GACATCAAGCTTGAAGGCTGCATCGAACTTTCTGTATTTCTTGGTCATGATCGTTCCTCAATGGGTACAGTTTCCCCCATTGAGGTGTCCGGGGTCATTAGGCCAGCTCACTCACGAAGACGGTGTCTTGTTCGCTGAGTTAGTCGGCGGATGTACCCAAGCCTTCGCGAGCAAGCTCGCTCCCACAAGTCCGAGTTACTGCACAAACCTCTGTAGCTGCCCCAGTCTCAATCCAACCCAACCCTACCCATAAGGACCACCATGCCTTCCACCCCCATCCGCATCACCGACGAACAGCTCCTCTCCGACAACTGGTACGTGCTCAAGAAATACAGCTTCGAGCTGCAACGCCGTGACGGCAGTTGGCAGTCGCAGACCCGCGAGGTCTACGACCGGGGCAATGGCGCGACGATTCTGCTGTACAACCTCCAACGCCGCACCGTGGTGCTGACGCGCCAGTTCCGCATGCCGGCCTTCGTCAACGGCCACGATGGTTATTTGATCGAAGCCGCAGCAGGATTGCTGGACAACGCCAGCCCCGAAGAGCGCATTCGCATGGAAGCCGAAGAAGAAACCGGCTACGTCGTGCGCTCGGTGAAGAAGATCTTCGACGCCTTCATGAGCCCAGGTTCGGTGACCGAGCGCATTCACTTTTTCATCGGCGAATACCAGCCCGACGATCGGGTCAGCGACGGCGGTGGCCTGGAAGAGGAGGGCGAAGACATCGAAGTGCTGGAGCTGGATTTCGCGCGGGCCATCGCCATGGTGGAAAGCGGCGAAATCAATGACGGCAAGACCATCATGCTGCTGCAATACCTGGAGCTGCGCCTGATGAAATGAGGACGGCAGGGCCAGAAAGACTCGGGTATCGACGATAAAGTTTCACCATTCGGTAAACTTTCTTACGTTGCAATGAGAATCGTTTGCGTTATCCTTCGCGTTCCTTTGTTACCAGGGATGTCGAACAAGATGGATTTTCGCCCTGCAATGAGCCAGCCCACCCGGCTCGGCTCACCTTGTGTTGGCGCCACCCGTGGCGCGAGAGACCCGCGCCTCGACGCGCTGATGGGCACCTACAACACCCACCGCGAAGCGCTGCTGCGCCTGGCGGCAAAATTCCTCGGCTGTCGCGCCCGGGCCGAAGACGTGGTCCAGGACGCTTTCGTGAAGATGCTCGAAAGTGACCTCGCGTCCGCGGAACCTGCGCGCTACATGTTCCGCGTCGTGCGCAATCTGTCGATAGACCGTCTTCGCCGCCAGCGTCTCGAACGCAACCACGGCGCCGAAGCCGAGCAGCAAGAGCAGATCCGTTTCGAGGTGTCCCCGGAGCGCGTGCTGGCCGGTCGCGAGTCCCTCGGTCAACTGGTCGGCGCGCTCAACGAACTGCCCAAGCGCATGCGCATCGTCTTCGACCTCAGCCAGATCCAGGGCTACACCCAGCGCGACGTGGCCAAGGTCATCGGCACCTCACCGACCATGGTCAATTTCCTCCTGCGCGACACCCTGTCTCACTGCCGCGCGCGGCTCGGCGAGCTCTAGGCATCGCCGCGTCATGTCTTTCGTTTTCACTGCCCGGAGTCATTCATGAAATTAGTTCGTCTGGTCTTCCAGCAATACCGCTGGCCGCTTGCGATGGTGCTGCTGCTGAGCGTCAGCAGCGGGCTGTTGAGCGTCGGCGTGATTGCCTTCGTCAACCAACGCATGATCAGCAGCCACGAAGGTCTCGGCACCGCGCTGTGGCAATTCGGCCTGATGCTCGCCGTACTGCTGGCGCTGGCGTCCGGGGCGTCGCTGTCGCTGACCGCGCTCGGGCATCGCTTCGTCTACGGCCTGCGTCGGGTGATGGTCAAGCGCCTGCTGGACACCAACATCGAGCGCATCGAATCCATCGGCGGGGCGAAGATCTTCGCCAGCCTGTCCAGCGACATTCGCGCGGTGACCATGGCCTTCGTGCAACTGCCGGACCTGATCTACGGCTCGGTGCTCAGCGTCGCGTCGTTCAGTTACCTGGCCTGGCTGTCACCGTCGCTGTTCATCACCACGCTGTGCTGGATGGCGTTCACCCTCGGCGTGGGCTGGTTGCTGGTGGGCAAGCTCAACGCTCACATTCGGGCGTTGCGTGAGTCCGAAGACAAGCTCTATCAGAGCTATCAAGGCGTGATCGACGGGCGCAAGGAGCTGACCCTCAACCGCGACCGCGCGCGCCGGCTGTACGAAGAAACCTTCGACGTCGCCGCTCAGCGCTACCGCGAGCATTTCACCCTCGCTGATCGGTATCACGGCCTGGCCAGCAACTGGGCCAACATCATGGTCCTCGGCACCATCGGCCTGGCGTTCTACCTGGCCAACGGCCTGGGCTGGGCGCCGACGGAAGTGGCGGCGACCTATGCGCTGACCGTGCTGTTCATGCGCACGCCGCTGGTGCTGGCGGTGGCAGCGATTCCGGCGCAGATCTCCGGGCGCGTGGCGCTGGATAAAGTCGAGTCACTGGCCCTGGCCGAGCACCACGAAAGCTTCGACGTCGCGCCCAGTCACATCGCCGGCCACTGGCAGACCCTCGAACTGCGTGACGTCGAATACCACTACGCGCCCCAAGGCGACGAGCCCGGTTTCGATGTCGGCCCGGTCAACCTGACCCTGCGCCGGGGCGAAACCGTGTTCCTCATGGGCGGCAACGGCAGCGGCAAATCCAGCCTGGCGCGTTTGCTCAGCGGCCTGTATCGACCGTCGGCAGGGGCGATCCTGATCGACGGCCAGGTCATCGGTTCGGAGGACTGGCTGGCCTACCGTCAGCTGTTCGCCAGCGTGTTCACCGACTTCCACCTGTTTGCGCAATTGCTCGGCGCCGATGGGCAGAACGCCGATATCGCTGACGTCGAGCACTGGCTGGAAAAACTGCACATGAAGCACAAGGTGCAGCTCGCCGATGGGCACTTGCTCGACACGCGTTTTTCCCAGGGGCAGCGCAAGCGCCTGGCGCTGATGCTGGCGCTGCTGGAGAAGCGCGACATTCTGCTGCTGGACGAATGGGCTGCCGACCAAGACCCGTTGTTCCGCCGCTTCTTCTACCGCGAGCTGCTGCCGATGTTCAAAAAGGCTGGCGTCACGGTGTTTGCCATCAGCCACGACGACCAGTACTTCGACCTCGCCGACCGTCTGGTGAAGATGGAGTCCGGGCAGCTCAGCGAGCTGCAGGGTGATCGCCGCGAAAACGCCAGCCGCGACGCGGTGGAAGAGATCGGCGCCGCCTACCAGATGAACACAGCCGAGGCGTTGTAAGAAATTTCGGCGACCGGGACTAAACAGCCGTCAGCCTCAGTCGTCATGTTAATGAGAATCAGTCTTAAACATTTTTGATCTGCGTGAACGGCCATCCGGCGCCGACGACCTCGTCGTAGGGCCTGCCGGAGTCGATCGCGCATCGCGCCTTACGAGAGGGAAGCATGGAACTCGTCTACGACTTCATCGGCATCGGTTTCGGCCCGTCGAACCTGGCTTTGGCCATCGCCACCCAGGAGCATGCCCAGCGCAGCGGTCTGGCGCCCCACGTGTGTTTCCTCGAGAAAAAGCCGGCGTTCAACTGGCATGAAGGCATGCTGATCGACGGTTCCACCATGCAGATTTCCTTCCTCAAGGACCTGGTGACACTGCGCAACCCGGCCAGCCGTTTCACCTTCGTCAACTACCTCAACGAGCGCGGCCGCCTGCAGGACTTCATCAACCTGAAGACCTTCTTCCCGACCCGCGAGGAGTACACCGACTACCTGACCTGGGCCGCGTCGCACTTCAACGAACAGGCCCATTACGGCGCCGAAGTCATGTCGGTGGAGCCGTATTTCGAAGACGGCCGCTTTGTCGCCATGGACGTGCTGTCCCGGGATGAGCATGGCGAAATCTCCCGCCGTCGTGCGCGCAATCTGGTGTTCGGCATTGGCGGCATTCCCCAGGCGCCGGTGGCCTTCGACGGTCTTGAAGACGCGCGCGTGCTGCACTCTGCCGGCTATCGCGGCGGCATCGAAAAACTCCTCGCCAACCGGCCTGGCCCGGTGCGCGTGGCGGTGGTCGGCGGCGGCCAGAGCGCGGCGGAAATCTTCGAAGACCTGGCCTCGCGCTTCGACAATGTCGAGGCCACGCTGGTGATTCGCGGCAGTGCGCTGAAACCCTCCGATGACAGCCCCTTCGTCAATCAGATCTTCAACCCGTCGTTCACCGACACCATCTTCAATCACAGCCAGGAGCGTCGCGTCGCGCTGTTCGACGAGTTCCGCAACACCAACTATTCGGTGGTCGACACCGACCTGATCGAGACGATCTTCCAGCGCATGTACCAGCAGAAGGTGCGCGGCGAAGAGCGTCACCGCATGCTCACCAACCGCGAAGTGGTCCACGCCGAAGTCGCCGCTGACGGCATCGAACTGTTCCTGCGCGATGCGCCCCATGACCAGATGCACAGCGAGACCTTCGACGTGGTCGTGCTCGCCACCGGTTACCGCCGCGACTATCACCTGGAGCTGCTCTCGGGCATTCAGCAATACATCCAGGGCGCCAACGTCGACCGTCACTACCGTTTGCCCCTGACACCCGGCAGTGAAGCGGGGATTTTCCTGCAGGGTTGCTGCGAAGACAGCCACGGTTTGAGCGACACGCTGTTGTCGGTGCTGGCGATCCGTTCCCAGGAGGTCGTCGAATCGATCTTCGGCGATCAGGAGCAACCGTGTTCGGCGCGCTCTGGGCATGGGGCGTTGCAGGCTGAGCCCCGCGTAGCCCTGAAACTCGCGCGCTAAGCCCGGGGCTTCAAAAAAACCCGTTACAGCGGTGGTCGTCAGCGGCCACCCACTCTTTTCTCACAACGTTGTGGGCCGCCTTTGCGCTGCCTGCGGGTTGAGCCTTGCCGATACAAACAGGTGAAAGAATGAAATCCATACGAGATCAGGCCGCGCATTTTCCCGAACTGGTGGGCTTTTATGCGCAGACCCAGCCGGACCGGATTGCCCTTCGACACATCGTCCACGAGGACCAGCCGCCGCTGCTGACCACCTACGCCCAGCTGGATGCCAAGGCGCGGTCGATTGCCGCCTGCCTGCAGCAGCACCTCGGCGTGCAGGGCGGCGAGCGTTGCGTGCTGATCCTGCCGACCGGTGCCGATTACGCGGCGGCGTTCCTCGGCTGTTTGTACGCCAAGGTCATCGCCGTGCCGGCCTTCGCACCCGAGTACAACCGCCAGACCCACCTCGACCGGCTGACCGGCATCCTCCACGACGCCGCGCCGCAGATGGTCCTCGGGCGCCGGGAAGACCTGGATAAATTCCAACACCTGTTGCAGCCGTTCATGCCCGCTGGCGGGCGTTTCGCGGCGGTCGAAGAGATCACCGATGGCCACGCAGGCTTTCAGGCGCCGCTGATCGACACCGCGTCGCTGGCCTTCCTGCAATACACCTCGGGCTCCACCAGCGCACCGAAAGGCGTGATGGTTTCCCACGAAAACCTCATGGCCAACGAAGTGGCAATGGCCCGGCACTTCGTCTCCGATTCGGGGTTGGAGAGCTGGGTCAGCTGGCTGCCGCTGTACCACGATATGGGCCTGATGTGCGGCCTGCTGTTGCCGCTGTACCACGGCGGCACGCTGACGCTGATGTCGCCGAACTATTTCCTCGGCCGCCCGGCGCGCTGGCTGGAAGCGATGAGTCAGTACGGCGGGACCTTCTCCGGCGGCCCGGATTTCGCCTATCGCCTGTGCGTCGAGCGCATCAAACCCAGCGCGGTGAAAAACCTGACACTGGACAACTGGAGCCTGGCGTTTTCCGGCTCCGAGCCGATCCGCATCGCCACCCTGGACGCCTTCAGCGAGCATTTTGCGCCGGCCGGTTTCAACCGCCGCGCCCTGACCCCGAGCTATGGTCTGGCCGAAGCGACGCTGTACGTGAGCGCCGCCGAGCGCGACAGGCCGTTCGGCATCAAGCATTTCGACGGCAGCCAGCTGGCCGCCGGGGACGCAGCCGAGGCGGTTTTCGCCAATCAGAACGCCAAAAGTCGTCTGCCGGGGTGCGGCTGGTGCCGGCCCGATCACGACCTTCGGATTGTCGATCCGGACACGCTGCAGCCCCTCGCGGCCGGCCACGTCGGCGAAATCTGGATTGCCGGGCCGAGCGTTGCCCAGGGCTATTGGCAGAACGCCGAAGCCACGGCACAGACTTTCGTCGAGGAAGACGGAAAGCGCTGGCTGCGCAGCGGCGATCTGGGCATTGCCCGCGACAACGAGTTGTTCATCACCGGTCGTTTGAAGGATTTGATCATCCTCAACGGCCAGAACCTCTACCCCCAAGACATCGAGCAGGCGCTGGAGAAAAGCGTCGAGCTGCTGCGTCGCGGGCGTATCGCCGCCTTCCCGGTGACGGACGAGCAGGGCGTCGAAGGCGTTGGCCTGGCCCTGGAAATCAGCCGCAACGTGCGCCGTCTGATGAAGCCGCCGATGATTTGTGAAGCGGTGCGCGACGCGGTGTCCGAACTGTTTCTGGTGGCGCCGAAAGTCATTGTGCTGCTGGAGCCGGGCGCACTGCCGCGCACCACCAGCGGCAAACTGCAGCGTTCCGCCTGCCGCAGCGGCTGGCAGAACGGCAGCCTCGACAGCTTCGCGATCTGGCAGGACGGCCGCTTGCTCGATACGGACAGCGTGGACGTTGCCGTTGATGCATCTCCGTTGTTGCCGGAAGTCCTGGCCGCGTGGCAGGAAGTCCTGGGTAAAAGCGACCTGAATGCCGCTGACCACTTCTTCGCCCGTGGCGGTGATTCGGTCGGCGTGGTGCAAGTGCTGTCGCGCTTGAACAGTGAGCTGGGCCTGACACTTGAGCCCGCGCACCTGTTCGAACACCCGACCCTTGGCGCCTTCAACGCCCACGTCGCTGTCCACGTCTCCACCCAGCCCCGCAGCGCCGAACGGCCTGTTGGCGTGCCGTTGATTTCTCGTGACAGTGAGCCCGAGCAGTCTTTTGCCCAGCAGCGTTTGTGGTTCCTCGCGCAACTGGAGCCGGACAGCAGCGCCTATCACCTGTGCGGCCAGTTGAGCCTCAACGGCGCGCTGGATGATGCCGCGCTGCAACGCAGTTTCGACGATCTGGCCGCCCGCCACGAAAGCCTGCGCACCACCTTCGCCATCGACGCCAACGAACAATTGGTGCAGCGCATCCACGCGCCGGGCCCGGTGCTGATCGAACGCCATTACCTCAGTGAGGACACCGACCCGCAGGACGCGTTGAGCGAACTGGCCAGAGCGGCGGTCGAGCAACCGATGGATCTGCAGAACGGCCCGCTGTGGCGCGTGCTCAATGTGCGGTTGGCGGCGGATCGGCAGCAACTGGTGCTGGTGCTGCACCACATCATTGCCGATGGCTGGTCGGTGCAGGTCATGCTCAAGGAATTCGCGGCGCTGTACAGCGCCCATGCAACGGGGGCACAACCGGCGTTACCGCCGCTGCCGATTCAATACGCCGACTTCGCCGCCTGGCAGCGCGGGCGTCTGGCCGGTGGGGAAGGGCAGCGTCAACTGGCGTACTGGCGTGAGCAATTGGGTGATGCCCAGACCGTCTTGAATCTGCCGGCCGACCGCCCGCGTCCGGCGCAACAAAGCCATCGTGGCGCCCGTTACGCCATCGCCCTCGACCGCGACTTGAGCCAGGGCCTGCGCGACCTCGCCAGCCGTCATGGCGCGACCCTGTTCATGGTCATGCTCGCCGCTTACAAAACCCTGTTGCAGCGTTACAGCAGCCAGACCGACCTACGCGTCGGCGTGCCGGTGGCGGGGCGGACCTGCACCGAATCCGAAGGGCTGATCGGCCTGTTCGTCAACACCCTGGTGCTGCGCAGCGAGGTGTCGCCGCAGCAGTCGTTCAGCACGCTGATCGAGGCGGTTCGCCACACCGCGCTGGGCGCGCAACACCATCAGGACCTGCCGTTCGAGCAACTGGTCGAAGCCCTCGGCGTGTCGCGCAACCTCAGCCACAACCCGCTGTGCCAGGTGAAATTCACCCAGCAGTTCCCGCTGCCGCAGAACGTTGAAATGGCCGGCGTGCGCATGGACGTCAGCCAGCTCGACGACTACTCCGCGCACTTCGACCTCGGCCTGGACATCACCGACGACGCCGATGGCATTCAGGCGGTGTTCACCTACGCCTGCGACCTGTTCGACGAACCGCGCATCGCCGGTCTTGCCGGTGATCTGCTGCGGATCTGCGCGCAAGTGGTGGCGCAACCTCAGGTGCGTCTGGCTGATCTGCAGATCGGCGCCGAGCCTTCCTGCCTCGCTGCCGAAACCCTGGCGTTCCCGGCCACCGATGTGCTGAGCCTGTGGGATGCCAGCGTGCGCGCGCAGCCCGATCGTCTGGCGCTGCAAGACGAACAGCGCAGCGCCGGTTTTGCCGAGGTCGATGCCCAGGCCAACCAACTGGCGCAGCACCTGCGTCAGGCCGGTGTGGGCGTGGAAAGCCGCGTCGGGATTCTGCTGGAGCGCTCGGTGGAGTTCGTCGTCGGCCTGCTGGCGGTGCTCAAGAGTGGCGCCGCGTTTGTGCCGATGGACCCGAAATGGCCGGCCGAGCGTCAGGCGTTTGTCCTTGCTGACAGCGGCGCAAGCGGGTTGATCAGCGACGTGGCGGCACCGGCTGACTTCCAAGGCGAGCTCATCAGCGTAGCGGCCGATGCCCCATGGCGCTTGTTGCCGCCGCAATCCCTGGACCTGCAACCCCACGCCGATCAAGCCGCTTACCTGATCTACACCTCCGGCACCAGCGGCACGCCGAAAGGGGTGGTCATCAGCCACGGCGCCCTGGCCGATTACGTCCAGGGCCTGCTCGCACGGCTTGATCTGGCGCCCGACGCGAGCATGGCGATGGTCTCCACCGTCGGCGCCGACCTGGGCCACACCGTGCTGTTCGGCGCGCTGTGCTCGGCGCGTTCGCTGCACCTGATCAGCCCCGACCGCACCAACGACGCTGACCGTTTCGCCGCGTACATGGCCGAGCACAAAGTGGGCGTGCTGAAGATCGTGCCGACCCATTTGAACGGCCTGTTGCAGGCGACGAATGCGGCCGATGTGCTGCCGGAACACACGCTCATCCTTGGCGGTGATGCGCTGCCGTGGGCGCTGGTGGCCCAGGTCAACCGCCTGAAACCTGGCTGCCGGGTCATCAATCACTACGGCCCGACCGAAACCACCGTCGGCGTGCTGAGCAATGAGGCGTTTGAAGCGTCGATGGGCGACAGCGTGCCCGTCGGCCGCCCTCTGCCGAACGCCGTGGCGCTGATTCTCAACGACCAACTGCAACCGGTGGTGCAGGGCGACGTGGGTGAGCTGTACATCGGCGGGCCGGGTCTGGCGCGCGGGTATCACCAGCGTCCGGCCATGACCGCTGCGGCCTTCATTCCTGACCCGAGGGGCAGTGGCGAGCGGCTTTACCGCAGCGGCGACCGCGCGCGCTTGCTGGCCAACGGGCAGATTCAATTCCTCGGCCGTGCCGACGATCAGGTCAAAGTGCGCGGCTACCGCGTGGCCCTGGGTGAAATCGCCCAGCGCCTGCGTCAGCTGGACGGCCTGCGTGACGCCCATGTGCGCGTCGATGATCGCGGCCTATTGATCGCTTATGCGCTGCTCGACGCTAAAGTCGACAGCGGCGCGAAGGTGGACGGCGAAGCGCTGCGCACGCAACTGGCCCAGAGCCTGCCGGACTACATGGTGCCCAGCCACATCCTGACCCTCGATGCCTTCCCGCTCACCGCCAACGGCAAGCTCGACGCCAGCGCGCTGCCGACGCCGACCCTGGCATCCGACGCTTTCGAAGCGCCCCACGAAGGGGTCGAAGCCGCACTCGCCGCGCTGTGGCAAGCGGCGCTGAACGTCGAGGCGGTGGGCCGTCACGACAACTTCTTCACCCTCGGCGGCGACTCGATCCTCAGCCTGCAAATCATTGCCCGGGCCCGGCGTCAGGGCATTCGCCTGACGCCCAAGCAGCTGTTCGAAAAACAGACCATCGCCGAACTCGCCCAGGTCGCCACGGTGGCCGACGCAAAACCTGTCGCCGCGCCCGTTACGGCAGCCGTTGCACCCCGCGAGTTTGCCCTGACGCCGATTCAGGCGCGCTTCTTCAGCCTGCCGGTCGCCCAGCGTCAGCACTGGAACCAGTCGCTGCTGCTTGACGTGCCCCAAGCGCTGGACACCGCGCGGTTGCAACAGGCTCTCGCGGCGGTGCTGGCTCACCACGACAGCTTGCGCCTGAGCTTCCATCAGAATGATGCAGGCCAGTGGCAGCAGCGTTATCGCGACAGCGAAAGTGCCGAGCGCGTGCTGTGGACCTGTGAACTGAGCCGCGAAGACGACCTCGATTCACTGAACGACGAAGCCCAGCGCAGCCTGAACATCGACACCGGTCCGCTGCTGCGGGTGGTCCATGCGCGCCTGCCGTCGGGCGAGGCGCGTTTGCTGCTGGCGATCCATCACCTGGCGGTGGACGGCGTGTCGTGGCGGGTGCTGCTGGAAGATCTGCAACTGGCTTACAGCCAACTGGCGGCTGGCAACAGCGTGGCCCTGGCCGACAAGACCGCCAGCTTCCAGGCCTGGTCGCAGTCGTTGAGCACCCTGGCGCACAGCCCTGAGCTGCAAAAGCAACTGCCGTACTGGCAAGCACTGAACGCCGCCGATGCCATTCTGCCCGGCGATGCTTCGGTGGAAAGCCTTGTCGGCGACGGCGAAACCCTGCACCTGACCCTCGACGCGACCGCTACCCGTCGCCTGCTCAGCGAAGCCCCGGCGGCGTATCGCACACGCATCGACGACCTGCTGCTGGCGGCGCTGTCTCAGGCGCTGTGGCAGTGGAGCGGCCGTCGCCGCCACGTCATCAGCCTCGAAGGTCACGGCCGCGAGGACGCCACCGGCGAGTTGGACCTGAGCCGCAGCGTCGGCTGGTTCACCAGCCTGTACCCGCTGGCCCTGGACGCCGCGGATGACGCAATCGCCACCCTCAAGTCGGTGAAGGAAGCCGTGCGCGCGGTACCGGAAAAAGGCCTTGGTTATGGCGTGCTGCGGTATTTGTCCAAAGACGGCTTGGCTGGTGCGGAGTTGCCGGAGCTGATCGGCCAGGGCGTGACCTTCAACTACCTCGGCCGCTTCGACGACAGCGAGGGCGCGCTGTTCTCCCTGTCGAGCCGCACGCCGAACACTCTGCGTGACCCCCAAGGGCCGCTGGCCAATGCCTTGGCGGTCGACGGTCAGGTGCGCGACGGCGAGTTGCAGCTGGACTGGACTTTCAGCCGCGAACGCTTCAGCCGCGACAGCATCGAGCAACTGGTCGCGCTGTATGAAGCACAGCTGCTGCAGCTGATCGCCCATTGCAGCGACGAAACCAACGCCGGCCTCACGCCCTCGGATTTCCCGCTCGCGGCGTTGAATCAAACGCAACTCGACGGGCTGGGCATTCCCGCCCGGGAGATCGAAGACATCCTGCCGCTGGCGCCAATGCAGCAGGGCATTTTGCTGCACAGCCTGCTGGAGCAGGGCAACGGCATCTACCTGATGCAGGACCAGTACGACGTCGGCGCCCACGTGGATTTCGACGCGTTCAAGTTTGCCTGGCAGCAAGTCGTTCAGCGCCATCCGGCGTTGCGCACGGCGTTTCACGGCCTGGAGAGCGGCGTGCAGCGTCAGATTGTCATGCGTCGCGTACCGTCGCCGGTGCAACTGATCGACCTCAGCCATCTGTCCCGGGACGCCGCCGAGGCCGAGCTTGAAGAGCTGCTGAAAAGCGAGCGCGAGCAGGGCTTCGATTTCGCCCGGGCGCCGTTGCTGCGCCTGCGCCTGATCAAGTTCGGCGAGGCGGATTTCCGTATCGTCCAGAGCCACCACCACGCGCTGATCGACGCCTGGTGCCGGGGCCTGATGCTCACCGAATTCTTCGCCCATTACCGCGCGTTTCTTGAGGGCCGTCAGGTCAGCCTGCCGCCGGCGCGGCCGTACCGCGACTTCCTCGCCTGGCTCGCCGAGCAAGACGAAGCGGTCAGCCGTGATTACTGGCGCAACGCGCTGGCGGGCTTCACCGACGTCACGCCGCTGCCGTACCGCCACAGTGTGCAGCGTAACCAGCAGGGTGAAACGCAGATGCGCGACGTCACCCTGGCGCTGGGCGTCGAGCAGACCGCAAAACTCGCCGAACAGGCGCGTCAGCATCGCCTGACCGCCAACACCTTCGTCCAGGCCGCCTGGGCCTTGTCGCTGATGCGCCATGCCGACCGCGACGAAGTGCTGTTCGGCGTCACCGTGGCCGGTCGTCCGACCGAGCTTGAAGGCATCGAAGGCGCGCTGGGGCTGTTCATCAACACCTTGCCGCTGCGCATCCGCCGGCCCGGCATCGGCGCGTCAGCGCTGGACCTGCTCAACGCCTTGCAGGGGCAGAACGCCGACATGCGCCAGCACGAACATTTGTCCCTGGCCGACATTCAGCTGCTCGCCGACACCCCGCGCGGCCAGCCGCTGTTCGACAGCCTGTTTGTTTTCGAGAACGTTCCGTTGGGCGCCGAGGTGCAGCAGGCCGTGAACGAATACCGCATCAACCCGCTGGCCAACCGCACCCACACCAACTACCCGTTGACCGTGGTGCTGCTGCCGGGCGAATCCCTGCAATTGCAGCTGACCTACGACACCCGGCATTTCAACGACGCCGACATGGGCACACTGGTCAGTCACTTCCGTCGTCTGCTCACGCAGTTGATCGACAACCCGCAGCAGACGCTGAGTCAGTTGCAGATCCTTGAGCAAACGGAACGCGAGCAGTTGCTGGCCCAAGGGGTCGGCCCGGTGCAAAAACACTGGTACGACATCAGCTACCTGGAGCGTTTCGAGGCGCGGGTGCTGGCCCATCCGGCCCAGGAAGTGGCCCGTTGTCAGGGTCACAGCCTGAGCTACCGCGAGCTGAACCGTCAGGCCAACCGCATCGGTCACGGCCTGATCGCAGCGGGCGTGCAGGGCGATGACGTGGTGGCGCTGTTCGCACCGCGCGGCCTGCCGCTGTTGAGCATGATCGTCGGCGCGTTCAAGGCTGGTGCGGCCTATCTGGCGCTGGATGATCGTCACCCGGCCGGGCGCAGCGCGCGCATGTTGGTCAGCAGCGCCGCGCCGGTATTGCTGACGCCGAGGGAGTGTCTGGCCCAGGTCGAGGCCATCGTTGCCTTGGCTGAACGCAAACCGCGAGTGCTGGTGCTTGAAGAATTGCTGGCGGGCTTCAGCAATTCATTCGCCGACGAGAACCCGGGCCGCTACGCGACGGCCGAACAACTGGCCTACGTCATCTACACCTCCGGTTCCACCGGCGAGCCGAAAGGCGTGATGGTCAACCAGCGCGGCATGCTCAACAACCAGATGTCCAAGCTGCCGTATCTGCGCCTGGGCGAGGGCGATGTCATTGCCCAGACCGCCGCCACCGGGTTCGACATTTCCGTCTGGCAATTCCTCACCGCGCCGCTGTTCGGCGGGCGCGTGGAGATTCTGCCGGACGCCGTGGTGCAGGATCCGCAAAGACTGCTGGAAGAAGTGGCGGCCAATCAGGTCAGCGTGCTGGAGTGCGTGCCGGCGGTGATCGACGCCATGCTCGCGGTCGCGCCCCAGCGGCTCGATGCCTTGCGCTGGTTGCTGCCGACCGGTGAAGCGCTGACCACCGACCTCGCCGCGCGCTGGTTTGCGCGCTACCCCGAGGTGCCGCTGGTCAACGCCTACGGCCCCGCCGAGTGCGCCGACGATGTCGCGCTGCACACCCTAATCGCCGCGCCGGCGCTCAACGTCAACATGCCGATCGGCCGACCCACCGACAACAACTGCCTGTACGTGCTGGATTCTCACCTGCAACTGGCGGCGCCCGGCGTGGTGGGCGAGCTGTACATCGGCGGCGTCGGTGTGGGCCGTGGCTACGCGGCGCGGCCTGGCCTGACCGCCGAGCGCTTCCTGCCGGATCCGTTTGGCGAGGCCGGTGCGCGGCTGTACCGCAGCGGCGACCTGGCCCGCTGGAACGCCGACGGCGCGCTGGAATACGTCGGCCGCGCGGACTTCCAGGTGAAGATCCGCGGCCAGCGCATCGAGCTGGGCGAAATCGAAAACCTGTTGCTGGCCCAGGCGTCGGTCCATGACGCGGTGGTCAGCGCGCAACCGACGCCCCACGGCCCGCAACTGGTGGCCTATGTGGTCGCCGAGGCGCAGCAGGTGTTGTCAAGCGACGTGTTGAAAACCGCGCTGGCGCAAACCCTGCCGGCGTTCATGGTGCCGGCGCACATCGTCGTGCTGGCGCAGATGCCGCGCAACGCCAACGGCAAGCTCGACCGCAAGGCCCTGCCCGCGCCGAGCCTGGAAGAACGCGAGTTCGAAGCGCCACAGGGCGAGCGCGAGGAAGTCCTCGCCGAACTCTGGCAGAGCCTGCTGAAGGTTGATCAGGTCGGTCGTCACGACAACTTCTTTGAACTCGGTGGCCATTCGTTGCTGGCGACGCGGCTGCTGTCGCGCATTCGCGAGCGCCTCGGGGTGAGCATCCCGCTGGCCCAGGCCTTCGAAGCCACCACCGTCGCCGCCCAGGCGGCGCTGATCGACACCTTGCAGGGGCAGACCCTGACACTCGACCGGCTCGATGCCCTGGACGAGTTAATGAATGAGCTGGAGGAAAGCAACTGATGTCGCAACCGAGCATGACTTCCCGGAGCAAGCTACTGGCCCTGGCCACGCGTTTCCTCAGCCTTGGCAGCGCTCAGCGTCGGGTGTTCTTGAACAAGCTGCGCGAGCAGGGCCTGGATGCCTCGTCGCTGCCGGTCCCGCCGGGTGTGGCAGGCGAGCGCAGCCCGGCGTCGTTTTCCCAGCAACGGCTGTGGTTTCTCGAACAACTGGAACCGGGCAACAGCACCTATCACCTGCCGGGTGCCTTGCGCCTGAAGGGCGAGCTGGATGTTGGGGCCGTAAGAACGGCGTTCGAGCGCGTGGCCGCGCGTCATGCCAGCCTGCGTACGGTGTTTGCCACCGCTGAAGACGGTACGCCGGAGCAGGTGATTCTCGGCGATCAGTCGTTGCCATTTGAGCGTTTGCGCGCAGACGACGAAGGCCAGGTTCAGGCACTGGCCGACGCTTTCGCCCGACGCCCGTTCGACCTGGCCCAGGGCCCGCTGTGGCGCGTGGCGTTGATCGAACGCGCGGCAGATGAGCACGTGCTGCTGGTCTGCTTGCACCACATCATCGCCGACGGTTGGTCGATCCAAGTGCTGCTGCTGGACTTCGTCGAGGCCTATCGCGCCGCGCTCTCTGGTGAAGGCGAAGCGCTGCAGCCGTTGCCATTGAGCTATGCCGACGTCGCCCTGTGGCAGCGCGCCTGCCTGGACGCGGGTGAGGGTGACCGGCAACTCGCCTACTGGCAGCAACAACTGGGCGACGAGCCGCCGGTGTTGGAATTGCCGGCGGACCGTCCGCGTCCGGCGCGCCAGAGTTTCCGTGGCGCGCGCCTGCCGTTCAGCTTCGACGCCACACTGTCCGGGCGTATGCGTGAACTGGCCCGCCAGCGCGGCGTGACCTTGTTCACTGTCCTGCTCGCGGCCTATCAAGTGCTGTTGCAGCGGATGAGCGGGCAGACCGATCTGCGCATCGGCGTGCCCATTGCCGGGCGTCAGCGCGCTGAAACCGAGGGCCTGATCGGCTTCTTCGTCAACACCCAGATTCTGCGCGGCGAGGTCCAGGCCGACGCCAGTTTCAAGCAGATCATCGACAGCGTTCGGCTGGCGTCCCAAGGCGCGCAGGCCCATCAGGACCTGCCGTTCGAGCAACTGGTCGACGCCCTGGCGCCGGAACGCAGCCTCAGCCACAACCCGCTGTTTCAGGTGCTCTACAACCATCAGCAACGTCAGGACGAAGCGCTGCAATTGATGCCTGGCCTCAACGCGACGCTGATGCCGCTGGACAACGGCAGCGCGCAGTTCGACCTGGCGCTGCACACCTGGGAAAACGCGGCGGGGGAGCTGGCGGGTAACTGGAATTACGCCACGGACTTGTTTGATCACGGCAGCATCGAGCGCTTGCATGGGCGTTTTGCGCAGCTGTTTGCCGAGTTGCTGGAGCGGCCCGACACTGCGATTGGTGATTTTGAATGGCTGGATGCTGAAGACCGGGCGCAGTTGGCGTTGGTCAATGACACGGCGCGGGAGTGGGCTGCCGATGAACCGTTTGTTCATCGCCACTTTGAGCGGCTGGCGCAGGTGCATCCCGAGCGGGAAGCCTTGCGCTTTGGCGATACGGTTTTGAGCTATCGGGAGCTGGATGAGCGGGCGAATCAGCTGGCCCATTACCTTCGCGAGCAGGGCGTAGGGCGTGAGTCGCTGGTGGGCGTGGCGGCGTTGCGTTCGGTGGAAATGGTCGTTGCGTTGTATGCCGTGCTCAAAGCCGGTGCTGCGTATGTGCCGCTGGACCCTGAATATCCCGCTGATCGCCTGCGCTACATGCTGGAAGATGCCGGAATTGGCTTGCTGCTGAGCCACGATGAGGTGATCGCTGATCTGCCGGCTGTTGAAGGCCTGCGGGTGGAGAATCTGGATCAGCTTGACCTCTCAGGCCAGCCAGTGACTGCACCGCTTGTAGAGCTGCACCCCGAGCAACTGGCCTACATGATTTACACCTCCGGTTCGACCGGCAAACCCAAAGGTGCCGGCAACACCCATGCCGCACTGTTCAACCGTCTGGCGTGGATGCAGGACGCTTATTCCCTCGAAACCACCGATGCGGTACTGCAAAAAACGCCGTTCAGTTTCGATGTCTCGGTCTGGGAGTTCTTCTGGCCGTTGATGGCCGGCGCACGCTTGGTCGTTGCTCAGCCGGGTGATCACCGCGATCCGCTGGTGTTGAAAGCGCTGATCGAACAACAGCAGATCACCACGCTGCACTTCGTCCCGTCGATGCTTGGCGCGTTCATGGCCCAGGACGACCTCAGCGGCTGCGCATCCCTGAAACGCATTGTCTGCAGCGGCGAAGCCTTGCCTGCCGATCTGGCCCGGGAAACCCTGCAGCGCCTGCCAAATGCAGGCCTGTTCAATCTGTACGGCCCGACGGAAGCGGCGATCGACGTCACCCACTGGGCCTGCGTTGATGAGCCGGGCGTTTCCGTGCCCATTGGCGCGCCCATCGCCAACCTGCACATTCACATTCTCGACAGCCGCCTCAACCCACAACCCATCGGCGTGCCGGGCGAGCTGTACATCGGCGGTGACGGCCTCGCTCGCGGCTATCACCTGCGACCGGGGCTGACGGCCGAGCGCTTCGTGGCCAGCCCGTTCGGCAGTGGCGAGCGGCTGTATCGCACCGGTGACTTGGCCCGCTGGCGTGCCGACGGCGTGGTGGAATACCTCGGCCGTCTCGATCACCAGATCAAGCTGCGCGGCCTGCGGGTTGAAATCGGAGAAATCGAAGCGGCGCTGCTGGACCACCCGGCGGTCAGCGAAGCGGTGGTCATCGCCCGTGACCTCACCTCCGGCATGCAGCTGGTCGGCTATCTGGTCGCCGACGATGTCGACGAAGAGCAACTGCGCACCCAGCTCAAACAACGCCTGCCGGACTACATGGTCCCGGCCCACTTCGTCACCCTGGACAACCTGCCGCTGTCGGCCAACGGCAAGCTCGACCGCAAAGCACTGCCCGACCCGCAGATCCAGCAGCGTGCCTTCGAAGCACCGCTGGCCGGGGTCGAAACTCAGCTGGCTTTGCTGTGGCAAGACCTGCTCGGCGTCCCGCAAATCGGGCGCCAGGACAACTTCTTTGCCCTCGGCGGCGACTCGATCCTCAGCCTGCAAATCATCTCCCGCGCGCGCAAGTGCGGCATCGTGCTGTCGCCCCGGCAGATGTTCGAACGCCAGACCATCGCTGAACTGGCCCAGGTCGCGCAGGTGGTCAGTCAGGACGCGCCTCCAGTCGAGCGTATCGAGCTGAACCGCGACATCCCGCTGACCCCGATTCAACACTGGTTCTTCCAGCAACCGATGAAGAACCGCAGTCACTGGAATCAGTCGCTCCTGCTGAACCCGAGCGAAGCGCTGGAACTCCCAGCGCTGACCGAAGCCCTTCACGCCGTGATCAACCATCACGACGCCCTGCGGATGCGCTTTGTGCAGCTGGACAACGGCCAGTGGCAGCAACGCTATCGCGCAGAGCTTTCTACTGACGAGCAGTCCCGAAACGGCCTGATCTGGCAGCCTGAAATCAGTCTGAATCAGCTGACCGCAGCCTGCGACGAAGCCCAGGCCACCCTCGATCTGAGGGGCGGCCCGCTGCTGCGCGCCGTGCATTTCAATTTGGCGGACGGCGGCGAACGTCTGTTGCTGGTGGTGCATCATTTGGTGGTGGATGGCGTGTCGTGGCGCATCCTGCTGGAGGACCTGCAAAACGCCTACACCCAGGCCCAAGCCGGCCTCGCCATCGACCTCGGCGACAAGACCGCGTCGTTCCAGCGCTGGGCCAGCCGCTTGCTGGATTTCGCCTACAGCGACGCCGTGCTGGCCGAAGCCGAATACTGGCGCAACCTGCCGTCAGCACCCGCGTTGCCCTGCGCCAATCCCCAAGGGGAAGCGCGCCAAAACAACGTGCGTCAACTGCACCTGCAACTGGACGTTGCGCGCACTGACCGGCTGATCAGCGAGGCCCCGGCGGCGTATCGCACGCAGATCAACGACCTGCTGCTGACCGCGCTGGTCCGGGCGATGAAGCGCTGGAGCGGCCAGTCCCAGGCGATGATCGCCCTGGAAGGCCACGGCCGCGAAGACCTGTTCGACGGGGTTGATCCGTCGCGCACCGTCGGCTGGTTCACCAGCCTGTACCCGGTCAGCCTGCACGCCCCCGACGACCTCGACGCGGCACTCAAACACACCAAGGAAACCCTGCGCGCCGTGCCCAATGGCGGGCTGGGTTATGGCCTGTTGCGCCATCTGCGCGGCGAAGCCTTGCCGGCCCTGGACGGCTGCGTGCTGTTCAACTACATGGGCCGGCTGCAACACAGCAGCGGGCTTTGGCGCCTGGCCGAGGAGGGCAGCGGTGCCCAGCGCGCCGCCGATGCACCACTGAATGGCGAGCTGTCCATCGATGCGCAGATCCGTGACGGCCAGTTCAGCCTGACCTGCAGCTACAGCGGCGAACGCCATGAGTCGGCGTCGATTCAATGCCTTCTGGATGCCTACGGCGTAGCGCTGGATGAGCTGATCGGACACTGCCGCCGCCACTCTGCGGTCACCCCGTCGGACTTCCCGGCACTCGCTCTGACTCAGGCACAACTCGATGCATTGCCGGTCGCGGCCTGGGACATCGAACAGTTGTATCCGCTGACGCCGATGCAGCAGGGCCTGTTGTTCCACACCGAGCTGAGCGGCAGCGAGAACGTCGATTCCGGCAGCGCTCGCGACCTGTACATCAATCAGGTGGCGCTGGACATCGAACACCTGCCGGTGGCCCGCTTCAAATCAGCGTGGGCCGCGGCGGTGCAGCGTCATCCGATCCTGCGTGCGGCGTTCCTGCGCGTGCCCGGCAGCGAACAACCGGTGCAACTGATTCGTCGCGATGCCGCGCTGGTCGTACGCGAACTTGACCTGCGCGCTGGCGATCAATCCCTCGCGGACGTGCTGGTGGCCGAGCGGGAAACCCCGTTCGACCTGCACGCCGCACCGCTGATGCGGGTGTTGCTGGTCCGTCAGAGCGAGACGCTGTGGAAACTGGTCTGGACCTTCCACCATATTCTGCTGGACGGCTGGAGCAGCGCGGCGGTGCTGGGCGAAGTGATTCAGGCGGCGATGTCCGACGCCACGCCGCAGCCGGCCGGGCATTACGCCGATTACGTCGAGTGGCTGCTGAGCCGCGATGCCGAGGGCAGCAAGACCTTCTGGCAGACCCATCTGGCCGGTTTCGACCAGCCGACCATGATGGCCGCAGCCCTGACCGCGCCGACGTCGAGCACCGGCGAGCCGTTGCCGAATCAGGTGCGGGTCACTTCCATGGACTTGAACAGCGAACGGCTGAACAGCGCCGCCCGCCGTCAGCGCGTGACCGTCAACACGCTGATTCAAGCGGTCTGGGTCCTGCTGTTGCAACGCTACACCGGCCAGCAACGGGTCGCCTTCGGCGCCACGGTGTCCGGCCGATCCGCGCAGGTGCCGGGCATCGAGCGCATGCTCGGGCTGTTCATCAACACCCTGCCGCTGGTGCAGGCGCCGCAAGCACAGCAGAAGGTCGGCGACTGGCTCAATGACCTGCAAGCCCACAACCTGGAACTGCGCGAGCACGAACACACGCCGCTGTTCGAGGCCCAGCGCTACGCGGGCCACGCCGGTCGTGATCTGTTCGACAGCCTGCTGGTGTTCGAAAACTACCCGGTGGACGCGGTGCTGCGGGACAAGCAGGCCAACGGCGTCAACCTGGGTTCCGTCGAGCTCAGCGACAAGACCCATTACCCGCTGAGCCTGGCGGTGGTGGCGGGCGAGCACGCCCATGTGCACGTCAATTACCACAGCAACGTGTTCAGCGCCGAACAGATCTCGCGCTTGTGCGGGCATTTTCAGGCGTTGCTGGATGGCATCTGCCGCTTCCCCGAGGCGCGCATTGGCGAGCTGTCGATGCTCACCGAAGGGGACATCGACGCCATGCACGCCTGGAACACGCCGCCGTTTTCGCCTTACGTCGATCGACCGATCCATGAGCTGATCGCCGACCACGCGCGCATTCGGCCCGACGCCATCGCGCTGGTCCATGGCCAGCAGCGCCTGACCTTCGCCGAGTTCGACCGTCGCGCCAACCAACTGGCCCACGCCTTGCGCGCCCGGGGCATCGGCACCGAAGTGCGCGTGGCAATCGCGATGGAGCGGGGGATTGATCTGTGGCTGGCGTTTTATGCCGTGCTGAAAGCCGGTGGCGCCTACATTCCGCTCGACCCGGATTACCCGACCGAGCGCCTGCGCTACATGCTGGAAGACGGCGGCGTGAAGCTGTTGATCAGCCACGACGCCGCGCTGGATCGTGTGCCGGTCGGTGATGTGCCGCTGCTCAATCTGGACGAACTGGACTGCTCGTCTGAGCCATTCACGGCCCCGGACGTCACGATTCATCCGCAGCAACTGGCCTACCTGATTTACACCTCAGGCTCGACCGGCAAGCCGAAGGGTGCGGCCATTGCCCACCGCGACATCTCGATGCACATCCAGACCATCGGCGAGCGTTACCGCTTCACCCCGGAGGACCGCAAGTTCCACTTCCTCTCGATCAGCTTCGACGGCGCCCACGAAGGTTGGATGATGCCGCTGTGCTACGGCGCTCGAGTGGTGCTGCGCGATCAGGAATTGTGGAGCGTTGAACAGACCTACGACACGCTGATTCGCGAAGGCATCACCGTGGCCTCGTTCCCGCCCAGCTACCTGCGTCAGCTGTCCGACTGGGCCGGCGTGCAGGGGAAAGGCCCGGGGGTGAAAACCTACTGCTTCGCCGGTGAAGCCTTCAGCCGCGAAATGCTCCACGACGTCATTCGCAATCTGCAACCGCTGTGGATCATCAACGGTTACGGCCCAACGGAAACCGTGGTCACGCCGACGCTGTGGCTGGCCTCCGCTGAAACCGCCGACTTCACCACGGCCTACGCGCCGATTGGTGATCTGGTGGGTGATCGTCAGGGCTACGTGATGGACGCGGATTTGAACCCGCTGCCCCAGGGCATTGCCGGTGAGCTGTATCTGGGCGGCGCGGTGGCGCGGGGTTATCTGGACCGTCCCGGCGCAACCGCTGAGCGTTTCCTGCCACATCCGTTCCAGGCCGGTGAGCGCCTCTATCGCAGTGGGGACCGCGTGCGTCTGAACAGCGAAGGGCTGCTGGAGTACCTAGGCCGCATCGATCACCAGATCAAGATTCGTGGCTTCCGCATTGAGGCCGGTGAAATCGAAGCGGCGCTGAAGGCCTGCGACGGCGTACGCGAGGCCTTGGTCATTGTCCGCGACAGCGCGAACGGAAAGGTTTTGCTGGGCTATGTCGGCGGCAACGGTCTGGCCGAGGACAGCCTCAAGAATCAGCTGAAAAACACCCTGCCGGAATACATGGTCCCGGCGCACATCGTTGTCATGGAGCGCTTGCCTCAGTTGCCCAACGGCAAACTCGACCGCAACGCGCTGCCCGATCCGCAGGTGATCTCCAGCGACTACCAAGCGCCGCAAACGCTCCTTGAACAACAACTCGCCGCGCTGTGGCAGCCGTTGCTGGGCATCGATGCGGTCGGCCGCAACGATCACTTTTTCGAGCTCGGCGGCCACTCATTGCTGGCGATGCAGCTGATTTCCCGGCTGCGCCATGAGCATCAACTGAGCGTGCCATTGCGTGCCTTGTTCGACGCGCCGCGCCTGAGCGATTTCGCCCAGCGCATCGCCGCGCTGGCACCGACCGATGCCACCCAGCTTGAACTGACCCCACGCCGGCAGAATCGCGCCGTGCAGTCGTTCTCCCAACAGCGCTTGTGGTTCCTCGATCAGCTGCAACCCGGCGGCCACGCCTACAACCTGCCGGGCGCCGTACGCTTGCGCGGCGAGTTGAACGAGGCCGCATTGCAGTCGGCATTCGACGGCCTGACCGCGCGCCATGAAGTGCTGCGCACGCGGTTCCTGGCGGTCGATGGCGTGCCGATGCAACAGATCGAGCCTGCTTCAAGGGTGGAGATCGAGAGGCTGGATATCAGCCATGAGGGGGATATCGACGCAGCCTTCAACGCCCTGGCCCAAGACTTCGTCAAGCGTCCGTTCGACCTGTCGCGCAGCCCGGTCTGGCGACTGGCGCTGGTGCGGGTCGCGGCGGACGAACAGCGTCTGCTGCTGTGCCTGCACCACATGATCTCGGACGGCTGGTCGGTGCGCGTGCTGCTCCAGGAATTCTGCGAGCTGTACCGCGCGGCCGTGGAAAACCGCGCGCCGCACCTCGCGCCATTGCCGGTGCAGTACGCCGACTTTGCCGCCTGGCAGCGCGAATGGCTGGCGGCGGGCGAGGGTGAGCGGCAACTGAACTACTGGCGCGAGCAACTGGGTGATCAGCACCCGGTGCTGGAACTGCCGACCGACCGGCCGCGTCCGCCCCAGCAGAGCTATCGCGGTGATCGCGTGCTGTTCGCCTTCGATACCGCGTTCAGTCAGCGCCTGCGCGAGTTCGCCAGACAACAGGGCGTCACGCCGTTCATGGCGATCCTGTCGGCGTATCAGGTGTTGCTGCACCGCCTGAGCGGGCAAAACGACCTGCGCATCGGCGTGCCGATTGCCGGCCGTTCGCGGTTGGAAGTCGAAGGGCTGATCGGCTTCTTCGTCAGCACCCAGGTGCTGCGCGCCGAGGTGTCTGCCGAGCTGACCTATCGCCAGGTGTTGGAACAGGCCACGACGCGGACCCTCGGCGCCCAGGCCCATCAGGACCTGCCGTTCGAGCAACTGGTCGAGGCGCTGCAACCTGCGCGCAGCCTGAGCCATAACCCTCTGTTCCAGGTGGCCTACGACCATCAGCAGCAGAACTTTGAATCCCTCGCTGGATTGCCCGGCCTGCGCGCCGAGGTGCTGCCGCTGGACGATGGCAGCAGTCAGTTCGACCTGGCGCTGAACACCCACGAAGACGCCGATGGCGGGCTGGGTGGGTCGTGGAATTACGCCACGGATCTGTTCGATCACGGCAGTATCGAGCGCTTGCATGGGCGCTTTGAGCAGCTGTTTGACGAGTTGATCGAGCAGCCGGACGCGGCGATTGGTGACTTTGAGTTGTTGGATGCCGAAGACCGCGCGCAGTTGGCGCTGGTCAATGACACGGCGCGGGATGGGGGCTCGGAGCCGTTTGTGCATCGGCATTTTGAGGGTCTGGCTCAATTGCATCCCGAGCGGGAAGCGTTGCGTTTTGGCGAGGAGACGTTGAGTTATCGCGAGCTGGATCAGCGGGCGAATCAGCTGGCCCATTACCTTCGAGAGCAGGGCGTCGGTCGCGAATCGCTGGTAGGCGTGGCGGCGTTGCGCTCGGTTGAGATGGTCGTCGCGCTGTATGCGGTGCTCAAAGCCGGTGCTGCGTACGTGCCGCTGGATCCCGAGTATCCCGCTGATCGTCTGCGTTACATGCTCGAAGATGCAGGGATTGGATTGCTGCTGAGCCACGATGCTGTGGTGAATGACCTGCCGGTTGTGGAAGGGCTGCGGGTGCTGAATCTGGATCAGCTTGACCTCTCAGGCCAGCCAGTGACGGCGCCGAGTGTCGAGCTGCACCCTGAACAACTGGCCTACATGATTTACACCTCCGGCTCGACCGGCAAACCGAAAGGCGCGGGCAACACTCACGCAGCACTGTTCAACCGTTTGGCCTGGATGCAGGAGGCTTACGCCCTCGACGCATCCGACGCGGTGCTGCAAAAAACGCCGTTCAGTTTCGACGTTTCGGTCTGGGAGTTCTTCTGGCCGTTGATGGTCGGCGCGCGTCTGGTGGTCGCCCAGCCGGGTGATCATCGCGATCCGCTGGTGTTGAAGACGCTGATCGAACAACAGCAGATCACCACGCTGCACTTCGTCCCATCCATGCTCGGTGCCTTCATGGCCCAAGACGACCTCACCGGTTGCGCTTCTCTGAAACGCATCGTGTGCAGCGGCGAAGCCTTGCCTGCCGATCTGGCGCGGGAAACGCTTCAGCGCCTGCCAAATGCTGGCCTGTTCAATCTTTACGGCCCAACCGAAGCGGCCATCGACGTTACCCACTGGACCTGCGTTGATGAGCCGGGCATTTCCGTGCCTATCGGCCGCCCGATCAACAACCTGCAGATCCACATCCTCGACAGCCGCTTGAATCCGCAACCCATCGGCGTGCCCGGTGAGCTGTACATCGGCGGCGACGGCCTCGCTCGCGGCTATCACCTTCGTCCGGGCCTGACCGCCGAGCGCTTTGTCGCCAGCCCATTCGGCACCGGCGAGCGGCTCTATCGCACCGGTGACCTGGCGCGCTGGCGTGCCGACGGCGTGGTGGAGTACCTCGGCCGTCTGGATCACCAGATCAAGCTGCGCGGCCTGCGGGTTGAAATCGGCGAGATCGAAGCGGTGCTGCTGGATCACCCAGCAGTGAACGAAGCGGTGGTCATCGCCCGTGAACTCGCCACTGGGATGCAACTGGTGGGCTATCTGGTCGCCGAGGCGTTCGACGAAGAACACCTGCGCTCCCAGCTCAAACAACGCCTGCCGGACTACATGGTCCCGGCGCACTTCGTCACGCTGGACAGCCTGCCGCTGTCCGCCAACGGCAAGCTCGATCGCAAAGCGCTGCCCGATCCACAGATTCAGCAGCGTAGCTTCGAAGCGCCGCTGGCCGGGGTCGAAACTCAACTGGCTGCGTTGTGGCAAGCGTTGCTCGGCGTTGCGCAGATCGGCCGTCAGGACAACTTCTTCGCCCTGGGCGGCCACTCGCTGCTGGGCATTCAACTGGTGGCGCAGATTCGTCGCGACCTGAAGCTTGAGCTGCCCCTGCGTGCGCTGTTCGAGTCGCCGGTGCTCGTGGATCTTGCGCAGTACCTGAACACCCGGGCGCTCGCCACGGCGATGCCGGTTCTGCAACCGCGTGCCGACCGGGAATTGGCGCCGCAGTCCTTCGCCCAGCAGCGCCTGTGGTTCCTCGCGCAGCTGGAGCCCGAGAGCGTCGCGTACAACCTGCCGTGCGTGCTCAACCTCAGCGGCGCGCTGAAACTCGATGCCCTGCAGCAGACCTTCGACGCCCTCGCGGCCCGTCACGAAACCCTGCGCACCTGTTTCCGCCCATCGCCGATGCAAAACGGTGAGGCGGTACCTCAGCAGCGGATTCTGCCGGTCAGCAGCGTGCACATCGCCCGTCACGACCTGCGCGACAACGCTGCGCCGGAAGCCGCATTCGACGCGCTGGCAGAGGCTTTCATGAATCAGCCGTTCGACCTCGACGCGGAGCGCGCGCCGTGGCGGGTGGCCCTGGCACGGGTGGCGGACGATCAGTGGCGCCTGCTGCTGTGCATGCACCACATCATCTCCGACGGCTGGTCGGTGCAGGTCATGCTCGAAGACTTCGCCGCGCTGTACCGCCGGTTCGCCCAGGGCAGCGACGCGCAACTGGCTGAGCTAAGCGTGCACTACGCCGACTACGCCAGCTGGCAGCGCGAACACCTGAGCGGCGCCGAGCGTGAGCGCCAGCTGAACTGGTGGCGCGAGGCGCTGGGTGACGAGCAGCCGGTGCTGGAATTGCCGGCGGACCGTTCGCGTCCCGCCGAGCGCGACGGCAAAGGCGGGCGCCATGCCTTCGTGCTGCCGCAGGATCTGGCCGAGACGCTGCGCCAGACCGCCAAAGCCCACGACGCCACGCTGTTCATGCTGTTCCTGGCCTCGTTCGACACGCTGCTTTATCGCCTCAGCGGCCAGCGCGATTTGCGCATCGGTGTGCCGGTGGCGGGGCGTGCCGAGGTGCAGACCCAGGGCCTGATCGGCTTCTTCGTCAACACCCTGGTGCTGCGCGCCCAGGTCAGCGGCGACCAGCCGTTCAACGCGCTGCTGGCCCAGGTCAAGGACAACCTGCTCGGCGCCCACGCCCATCAGGACCTGCCGTTCGAGCAACTGGTGGAAGCCCTGCAACCGGCGCGCAGCCTGAGCGTCAACCCGCTGTTCCAGGTCAGCTACAACCACCAGCAACAGCCGGATCTGTCGCTGCTGCAGTTCGACGGACTGAGCTGCGAAGCGCGCCAGTGGGACATCAAGGGCGCGCAGTTCGATCTGGTCCTCGGCACCTTCGAACACCGCGACGGCCGCATCAGCGGCTACCTCGATTACGCCACCGACCTGTTCGACGCCTCGACCGTGGCGCGTTTGTTCGAGCAACTGGTCACGTTGCTGCGGGCAATCTGCGCGCAACCCAATGCCGCCATCGGCGACCTGCCGTTGCTCGGCGAGACCGACCTGGCCGCGCTGGATCAATGGAACACGCCGCCGTTCTCGCCTTACGTCGATCGGCCGATTCATGAGCTGATTGCCGACCACGCGCGTATTCGGCCCGACGCCATCGCGCTGGTCCACGGCGAACAGCGCCTGACGTTTGCCGAGTTCGACCGCCGCTCCAATCAACTGGCCCACGCCTTGCGCGCCCGGGGCATCGGCACCGAAGTGCGGGTGGCAATCGCGATGGAGCGGGGGATTGATCTGTGGCTGGCGTTCTATGCCGTATTGAAAGCCGGTGGTGCTTACATTCCGCTCGACCCGGATTACCCGACCGAGCGCCTGCGCTACATGCTCGAAGACGGCGGGGTGAAGCTGCTGATCAGCCACGGTGCAGCGCTGGATCGCGTGCCGGTGGGCGACGTGCCGCTGTTGAATATCGATGAGCTGGATTGCTCGTCCGAGCCGGTGTCGGCGCCCGAGGTGGTGATTCACCCGCAGCAACTGGCCTACCTGATTTACACCTCGGGTTCGACCGGCAAGCCAAAGGGTGCGGCTATCGCCCACGCCGACATCTCGATGCACATCCAGACCATCGGCGAGCGTTACCGCTTCACGCCGGAGGACCGCAAGTTCCACTTCCTGTCGATCAGCTTCGACGGCGCCCACGAAGGCTGGATGATGCCGCTGTGTTACGGCGCCCGTGTGGTGTTGCGCGACCAGGAATTGTGGAGCGTCGAGCAGACCTACGACACGCTGATTCGCGAAGGCATCACCGTGGCCTCGTTCCCGCCGAGCTACCTGCGTCAGCTGTCCGACTGGGCCGGCGTGCAGGGCAAGGGGCCTGGGGTGAAAACCTACTGCTTCGCCGGTGAAGCCTTCAGCCGCGAAATGCTCCACGACGTGATTCGCAATCTGCAGCCGCTGTGGATCATCAACGGCTACGGCCCGACGGAAACCGTTGTCACGCCGACGCTCTGGCTGGCCTCCGCCGAGACCGCCGACTTCACCACCGCCTACGCGCCGATTGGTGATCTGGTCGGCGATCGTCAGGGCTACGTGATGGACGCGGATCTGAACCCGCTGCCCCAGGGCATTGCCGGTGAGCTGTACCTCGGCGGCGCGGTGGCGCGGGGTTATCTGGACCGTCCCGGCGCAACCGCTGAACGCTTCCTGCCGCACCCGTTCCGCGCTGGCGAACGCATTTACCGCAGTGGGGACCGCGTGCGCCTGAACAGCGAAGGGCTGCTGGAATACCTCGGCCGCATCGACCATCAGATCAAGATCCGCGGCTTCCGCATCGAAGCCGGTGAAATCGAAGCAGCCCTCAAGGCTTGCGACGGTGTGCGCGAGGCGCTGGTGATCGTGCGCGACAAAGGCAACGGCAAGCAGTTGCTGGGCTATGTCGGTGGCAACGATTTATCTGAAGACAGCCTGAAGAATCAGCTGAAAAACACCCTGCCTGAATACATGGTGCCGGCGCACATCGTGGTCATGGCGCGCCTGCCGCAGCTGCCCAACGGCAAGCTGGACCGCAACGCGCTGCCTGATCCGCAGGTCGGCAGTCAGGCCTTCGAAGCGCCGGAAGGTGAGCGCGAAGTCGAGCTGGCGCGGGTCTGGCAGCAATTGCTGGGCGTTGAAAGCATCAGTCGCCAGGACAGCTTCTTCGAGCTGGGCGGCGATTCAATCCAGTCGCTGGCGGTCATCACCCGTCTGCGTCAGGTCGGTTTCAAGCTTCTGCCGAAGGACGTGTTCAGCCATCCGCGGCTCAAGGATCTGGCCCTGCGCCTGACGGTCATCGAGGCCAGCGCAGTGCTGTTGATCGAAGACGCGCCGATGGGCGAGCTGCCGTTGACGCCGATTCAGGCGCACTTCTTCGAGCAGCCGATGGCCAACCGCGCGCACTTCAATCAGGCGCTGTTGCTGGACGTGCAGCGTCCGCTGGAACCGGCGCTGTTGAGCCAGGCGCTGGCCGCGCTGCTGGGTCATCACGACGGCCTCAACCTGAGTTTCCAGCAGCATGCCGACGGGCGCTGGCAGCAGCAGTATCGAGCGACACCTGCCGCCGACAGCCTCTGGCTGCGTGACGTGGCCGATGATCAGGCCATGACTGTGCTGTGCGAACAGGCCCAGCGCAGCCTCGACCTGCATGACGGTCCGCTGTTGCGCGTGGTGCTGGCGCAGATGCCGGAAGGGCAAAAGCTGTTGCTGGTCGCCCATCACTTGGTGGTCGATGGCGTGTCGTGGCGGGTGCTGCTGGAGGATCTGGCGCGGGCTTACGCGCAGATCGCTTCGGGCAGTGCGGTCGATCTCGGGCCGAAATCCAGCAGCTTCCAGCGCTGGGCTCGGCATCTGGTCGATGCGGCACGAGCGCCTGAGCGCCAAACCGAAGTGGGCCAGTGGCGGGAGCAGGTCGGCAGCACCGAGCCGGTCTGGCCGGTGGACCACCCTGAAGGCCGCGCCACGCAACAGGACCTTGAGCAGTGCGAACTGCTGCTGGACGCCGGGCTGACCCGTCGTCTGCTGCGTGAAGCCCCGGCGGCACTGGCGGCGCGCACCGATGAAATTCTGTTGGCGGTGCTCGCCGTAGCGCTGAAGGGCTGGACTGGCCAGTCCGACACCCTCATCGCGTTGGAAGGCCATGGCCGTGAGGCGCTGGTTGACGGTCTGGATGTCGGTCGCACGGTGGGTTGGTTCACCAGCCTGTTCCCGCTGCGGGTGCGTGCTGCAAACGACATCCGCCAGACCCTGATCGGCGTGCGCGACAGCCTGCGGGGTTTGCCGGACAAGGGCGTCGGCTTCGGACTGCTGCGCTATCTGGGCGACGATTCGGCGCGTCAGGCACTGGCCGCGCTGCCGGAACCCAAGGTGGTGTTCAACTACCTCGGTCAGTTCGATCAGGACTTGGGCGATGGCCGCTTCTCGCCGTCGAAGGTGTCGGCCGGGGCGCTGGTCGACCCCTCCACGCCGCTGAATCGCGAGCTGGAAATCAACGGCCAGGTCTTCGCCGGGCAATTGGGGCTGACCTTCCGTTTCAGCGGTCAGCGTTACCTGCGCCAGACCATCGAACGCCTGCAAACGGCCTATCGCGACGCATTGGTCGCGTTGCTGGAAAGCCTGCCGTCGGCACAACCTGCTGCGCCGCAATCGACTGCGCCGCAAAACCTGCCGGTCAACCGCGACGGTGCGCCGAATCCATTGATTCGTCTGAGCAGCGGCGCCAGCGACAAGCCGCCGGTGTTCTGCGTGCACCCAGTCAGTGGCACGGTGGTCGGCTACTACGCGCTGGCCCGGCGGCTGTCTGCGCAGTGGGACGTCTGGGGCATTCAGAACCGTCAGGTGCTGGACGGCCAGTGGCGCGACAGTGCCATCGAGCAAATGGCCCGGGACTACGTCAAGGCGCTGCTCGAACAGCAGCCGTCCGGTACGTACCGGCTGATCGGCTGGTCCATGGGCGGGACCATGGTCCTGGAAATGGCCCGACTGCTGACCCGACTCGGCAAGCGCGTCGAGTTCGTCGGCCTGATCGACGGCTACGTGCCGGGCGCCGGTCAGCCGCGTCCTGCCGTGCCGGAAAGCGCGGCGCTTGAAGCTGTTGACGGCGATGAAGGCCTGGAAGCCGACGCCCACTGGCAACAGTTGCTCGGCGTCGAGCGGCACATGCGCCAGTTGGCCAATCAATGCCGCCAGATCCACGCCCTCAGCGTGCCGGTCTACGCCTGGTGGGCCGAGCGCTCGCCGGAAAATAACGATAACGCACCGGCTCTTCTGGAGCAGGGCATGGGTGTTCGCTTGCAGGTTTCAGCCTGGATCGACGCCGACCACCTTTCGATCGTCCGTGATCAGCCGTTCATCACTCAACTTGCCGAGGCCCTCGCGCAGGTCAACGAACGCCCCCATTCCCACGATTTCCAGGAGCACGAACATGCATAGCCAACACAACGTGACGCCGATTGCCGCCCGCCACAGCGAGGCGCTGTCGAGCAGCCCGGACGCCGCAGTGGCGAACGCCGACTACCGCTTTGCGCCGACCCCGCGACTGGAGCGGCAGGCCGCCGTGGAATCCAACGCCCGCAGCTACCCGCGGCGCATCCCCCTGGAACTCAAGCGCGCCCAGGGCATTCACGTGCAGGACAGCGAAGGGCGCTGGTTCATCGATTGCCTGGCCGGCGCCGGCACCCTGGCGCTGGGGCATAACCACCCCGAAGTGATCCAGGCCATGCGCGCCACCCTCGACGGCCAGCGGCCGCTGCACACCCTGGACCTGATGACCGAAGCCAAGGACGATTTCATCAACGAACTTTTCGCCCTGTTGCCGGCGGAATTCGCCAAGGACGCGCGCATTCAGTTCTGCGGGCCGGCCGGGACCGATGCGGTGGAAGCGGCGCTGAAACTGGTGCGCACCGCCACCGGACGCAGCAACCTGATGGCCTACCACGGCGCCTATCACGGCATGACCCAGGGCGCGCTGGCGCTGATGGGCAACCTCGGGCCGAAGACCTATCTGGACGGCATGGCCGGCGGCGCGCAGTTCCTGCCGTTTCCGTATGACTACCGCTGCCCGTTCGGCGTCGGCGGCGAAGCCGGCGAGCGCATCGGCCTGCATTACATCGAGAACCAGCTCACCGACCCGGAAAGCGGCGTGTTGCCGCCGGCCGGGATGATTCTGGAAACCCTGCAGGGGGAGGGCGGCGTGGTGCCGACCTCGGCGAACTGGCTGCGGGAAATCCGCCGCATCACCCGCGACGCCGGCGTGCCGCTGATTCTCGACGAAATCCAGTGTGGCGTCGGCCGTACCGGCAAGCCGTTTGCCTTCGAACACGCGGGCATCGTGCCGGACGTGCTGGTGCTGTCCAAAGCCATCGGCGGCAGCCAGCCCATGGCAGTGGTGGTCTACAACAAGTCCCTGGACGTATGGAAACCGGGCTCCCATGCCGGCACTTTCCGGGGTAATCAGCTGGCGATGGTGGCCGGCTCGACAACCCTGCGTATCGTCCGTGAACAGCAACTGGACCTGCACGCCGCTACCATGGGCGAGCGTCTGATTGGCCACCTGCGTTCGCTGCAGAAAGACTTTCCGCAGATGGGCGATGTGCGCGGCATGGGCCTGATGCTCGGCGTGGAAATGGTCGACCTCGACGGCCGCCCCGACGCCCTCGGCCACTTCCCCCACAGCGGCGCGCTGGCCTCGACCGTCCAGCGTGAGTGCCTGCAACGCGGGCTGATCATCGAAGTGGGCGGGCGGCACTCGTCGGTCATTCGTTTCCTGCCGCCGCTGATCGTCACCGCCGCGCAGATCGACCAGATCGCCGACATCTTTGCCGCCGCCGTTTCAGCCGCCGTCAAACAGCGTTAAACCCTTGTTCTAACAGCGTTGAAACAGGGCGTAGGACCAGCGATGGCCCTTCGCCCTTTTTTTACAATAAGAATGGTAATGAGAAACGTTCTTTGTTACATTTTCACGCTTTTTTGACATAAGCGGTCAATTTTGGGGCGTTGCCCCGTGTGATTTAAAAGGGAGGGGGAGTTCGGATGGCGAGCAATAACAAGGGTCACTTCAAGGTCAATGCCTTGGCAGCGTTCGTCGCAACGGTCGCCTGTCACGGCGCGGCATGGGCGGCGGATGCCCCGGCCAAGGCCGTGCAGGGCGCCACTATCGAACTGCAGAATTCGGTGGTCAGCGGTGAAGCGCCCGAAGGGCAGGAAACCGTCGGCTATCAGGTGAAGAACAGCACGGCGGGCACCAAGACCAGCACACCGCTGTCGGAAACCCCGCGCTCGGTGTCAGTGGTGACACGCCAGCGCATTCAGGATCAAGGCTCGCAAACCCTGACCGACATCCTCGGTTACGTCCCCGGCATCTTCGCCCCACCGTTTGCGGTCGGCGACGCACTGGCCGGTGACTTGTTCTCCATTCGCGGCTACAACGCCACCGACTACGGCTACGGCCTGCTCAAGGACGGCCTGCGTCTGCAAGGCAACCGCTACGACACCACCACCGAACCCTATGGCCTGGAACGCACCGAAGTGTTCCGTGGCCCGAGCTCGATCCTCTACGGCGAAAACGCGCCGGGCGGGCTGGTCAACCTGGTCAGCAAGCGCCCGACCGAAACCGCCCAGGGCGAAGCGAAATTCACCTACGGCAGCAACAACCGCCGGCAACTGTCCCTCGACGTCTCCGGTCCGCTGACCGACGACAACCGCATCCTCGGCCGCGTGGTCATGCTCGGTCGCAACGCCGACACCCAGGTCGATTCGGTACCGGACGACCGCATTTACATCGCGCCGTCGATGACCTTCAACTTCGACGAAGACACCGCGCTGACCCTGCTTTCGTCCTACCAGCGCGACCGCACCAAGCTGCTGCTCGGCTACCCCGCTGCGGGCACCTTGCTGAACAACGTCAACGGCAAGATCGGCAAGGACCAATTCAACGGCAACCCGAACTGGGACGACTTCGAGCGCGAAACCTGGACCCTGGGTTACGAGTTCAAGCACCAGCTCAACGACACCTGGCAGTTCCGCCAGAACTCGCGCTTCATGGAATCGCGTCTGGACCGTCACGAGACCTGGCCGAACAGCCTGAACAACGCCGGCTTCGGCAGTACGTTGACCAGCACCGCCTACGACCGCGACAACAAGTCGATCACCTACTCGCTGGACAACCAGTTCGAAGGCCACTTCACCTCCGGCGCGCTGGACAACACCGTGCTGCTGGGCGCGAGCTACGACCGCACTTCGTTCAACCAGGACTGGGCGGCCGGCAACGGCGGTACCTACAACGCCTTCAACCCGGTGTTCCCGTCGGGTAACCCGCGCATGCTCGCGACGGTTCAGAACTCGCAGCTGGACCAGCAGATGTACGGCGCGTACGGCCAGTTGCAGAGCAAGTACAACAACTGGATTTACCTGTTGGGCGGTCGTCAGGACTTCGTCAACAGCCAATACCGCAACCGCGCCGGCACCACCAGTGGCGCGTCGGATCTGGACGGCTGGGATCATCGTTTCAGCTGGCAGACGGGTTTGATGTACCAGTTCGAGAACGGTATTTCGCCGTACGTGAGTTACTCGACGGCGTTCACGCCGGTGCAGCAGTCGTCGCAACCGAACGGCGAGTTGCTCGATCCGATTCTCAGCGAGCAGTACGAGATGGGCCTGAAGTACGAGCCGGCTGGCTGGAACACGACGTTCAGCGCGGCGGTGTTTGACCTGACCAAGACCCACGACGTGATTTCCGGTTCGAATGGCTTCAGCCGTCAGATCGGCAAGAGCGAGTCGAAGGGCGTGGAGCTGGAGGTCAACAGTGACGTGACGAAGAACCTGAGCCTCACGGCGTCGTATACCTACACCGATGCGCGGGTGACGAAGGACAGTCCGGGGTCGTTGTACGAGGATCATCAGTTGACCGGCATACCGCGTAATCAGGCGAGTACGTGGGCGACCTATCGCTTCCTCGACGGTCCGATGAGTGGTTTCCGCGTGGGTGGCGGGGTGCGTTATTTCGATAATACGTTCGCGTATACCGCGCCGACGCTGTACGGGAAGTTGAAGACGGGTGATGTGACGCTGGTGGATGCGTTGGTGGGGTATGACATCGATAAGCATTGGTCGGTGGATGTGAATGCGAAGAATCTGTTCGATAAGGAGTATGTGAGCGGCTGCAATAATGCGGGTCGGTGTTATTGGGGCGAAGAGCGGACAGTGCTGGGGACCGTTGCGTTTCGCTGGTAATCCGCTCTTAAGGTCAAAAGCGTCTGCCTGGGGGCAGACTGTTTCGCCTTCGGCGACTTACTTTTGAAAAGCACCAAAAGTAAGCAAAAGTGCCTGCTCCTGGTTGGGCCCGACTTCGTCGGGTTCCTTCACTCCGGTCCCGCTCCGTGGGCCCGCTGCCATCCGCCATCCATGGCGGGGGGCAGCTCTCGCCGCATCCATGCGGCTCGGCCCACTCCGCGAAACCTCCGTTCAGCCCGCACCCAAGTCGCGATGGGTGTCGTCTGGACTTCCTGCGTAGGAAGATCAAAAGCAACGGCAACGGCAACGGCAACGGCAACGGCAACGGCTTCCCGGCTGAAGCCGGTCCTACAGGCGCGCGCGGTCTAATTAGTGCAGACTGTGTGAAAACCTAGCCAACCTGCCTCAGATCTAAGAAAATGCCCCGCATCGAAAGATGCGGGGCATTTTCTTATGGCGTACATCCAGGGCGAATCTCGAAAC
>NZ_JAUFNS010000037.1:0-34577 GCF_041060445.1 Pseudomonas sp. W2-17
TTGGTTCATGCCGCATACCCTGTGGGACTGGCTTTAGCCGGGAAGGCGTCAGGCGTCACACTGCACATATTGTGTTGTACATACCGGCCTCTTCCCGGCTGAAGCCGGTCCTACGTGGATACCCGTTCGCCCCATCGGACCGGCATTAACGATTGCCGCTGGCACCATCACCCTCACGACTATCAACCTGCCATCACCCTCAGGCAAAATGCTGGACCTATGTAGGAATCATCCCCAGGAGTGGTCGGAATGCGCTTGTTCAGTTTAAGAACCCTGCTGGTCTGCACCGCGCTGGCTTCATGCCTGGGCATGGTCGGCGCGCAGGCCGCAACCAAAGCCAAACCCGCGCCGAAACCTTCTGGGCAAAAAGTCGCGATGCTCGGCGGCAAATTTGCCTTCACCCTGCCGAAGGACTACGTCAAAGGCCCCATGGAAGAAATTGATGCCAAGGCCAGGGCCGCCGGCGTTACCGGCTCGCTGTACATGAACAAGCCAGCCAAGCGCGTGGTCATCATCACCGAAGCGCCGCTGCCCAATGACCAGAAGGTCGGCGCCAACGACAAGCCAACCCTCGACGGCATCATCGCCGACACACTGCAACAGCAGCAGTCCAGCTACAAAGACTTCAAGAAGCTGGGCGAGAAGAAGATCGTACGAAAAGGCGTCGGCATGCGTCAGCTGGATATCTCAGGGAGCGTAGACGGCGGTCGGGTGCTGAGCACGACGATTACAGCGGCCTACGGCAAACGCACGGCGATGGTGAACGTGATCTCCCTGGCGAAGGATGCCAAGGCACACGCCGAGGTGGTCAAGGGTGTGACCGGCGGGAAGTGAGGGTTGCTGCTTTTCCGGCAGCAGTTGCAGCCGAAAAAGCAGCGATGTCAGATCATCAATCTGATCACGTGGGCCTGATCATTCCGGCAGCGTCAGTTTGGTCCCGCCCGGATGCGCCTTGATTACGCTGTAAGGCACGGTCGACCATTCGGGACTTTCACACGCGCGCATGACGCGAGCGAAAGAGGGGCCGAACACGATGCCTTTTTCAGTGAAATACCACGACGGAAACTCCCAGACCGACGGATCCGTGTAATCGCAGTCGTCTTCGGTAGCAGGCTTCACCATGTCTGCAGGGTGCGCCGCTTTTAACTGCTCAACGAGCCAAGGAGCGAAGGCTTTGCCGCGGTAGTCCGAATACGTGTCGAAACTCACACCCCCTTCTTCATCACGTTCGTAATGAAACGGCGCGCCTTTGCCGACCCACGCCACATCTTCCAGCGTCAACTCCTTCCCCGTGCTGGCATCCAGATTCAGCGGCGAGTCGCCGAAGTCCGGGTGCGCGCCGCCGCAATCATAATCGGTGAAGATGCTCAAGCTCACGATGCCAGGCGTCAGCAAGCGCGGCGTGACCGTCTGCGCAAAATCACCGCCGTTGCGACTGGCATTGAGCATGCACTGGTTGTAGCTGACAACCTCCTGCCACAAGCGCCAGCGCAGCTGCTGATTGATACGTGCGGCCTGCTCCGGCGCGTAACCCGACGTGATTTCAAACATCGAGACGCCCGACTCCGGCTCGACCCACCATTGCAGCCCGTGGCCCATGAACGTGGCTTTTTTGTCTGCCTTGAGCGGCAGATGTGTGAGCCGTAGGTAGTCATAGGCCGACTGTTTGTAAATGTCCTGCCAACCCGGTTCGGCGGAAGCATCCGGTGCGGTGACGGCGCGCTCGGCCAGTTGCACCTTGTAGGACTTGCCCTTGCTGCTCCAATCCCCGGTCCAGGTCGCGTCCGGATTTTTATGAAGGACCAGCTTCGGCAACTTGGCTTCGTCGTCGTAGCTCGAGCCCTCAGTGAGCGTCAGATCATTGCCTTTGGAAGTGCCGGAAAGCGGCAGGTCCTTGTGGTACTTCTCGTAGAAATAGCGGCCCGTCACGTCTTCAGCGCTGGTGAGATCCAGCTCGACGACGATGGGCGATTTACCCAAGGTGCCTGTCAGCACATGGACCGCATTCTCGGCGTGCAGGGTAAATGGCGCGATCAGCGCGGTGAGGCAGGTGATACGCAAAACGGAGAGAGAAACAGGCATCAGACGTCCCTTGTGATGATGCTAGCGAGTCGGGCCAGTAATCTCCCGAATCGCGGAGCGTCTGGCAAGGGCCAGCCGTGATTTCCTCGAAGCGTGACAGCGCGGTTACCGCCTGCCCTCCGCTGCCATCCGCACCGCAAACCCGAACAACACCGTGCCCATCAGCCAACGCTGCACCGCTGCGCAACCGGGCTTCTGGGTCAGAAACACGGCGATGGCGCCCGCGGCCATGGCGACCATCGCATTCACACTCAGGCTCACCAGAATCTGCGCGCTGCCCAAGATCAGCGACTGGCTGAGTACGCTGGTGCCGTCGCCGACGGTGATGAACTGCGGCAACAGCGACAGGTAAAGCACCGCCACTTTGGGATTGAACAGGTTGGTCATCAGGCCCATCAGGAACAGCTGTCGGTTACTGTCCTGGGGCAAATCCCTCACTTGAAAAGGCGAGCGACCGCACGGTTTCACCGCCTGCCAGGCGAGGTACAGCAAATACACCACACCCGCCATGCGCAGTGTGTCGTAGGCATAGGGAACCGCCATGACCAGGCCGGTGATGCCAAACGCCGCGCAGAGCATGTAGAAGATAAAGCCGACCGCCACGCCGCCGAGGGAGATCAGCCCCGCCTTGCGCCCTTGTGAGATGGATCGCGAAATGACGTAAATCATGTTCGGCCCTGGCGTCAGCACCATACCGAGGGCGATCAGGGAAAAAGCGATGAGGTTCGAGAGTTCGGGCATCGTGGGCTCCTGCCGGCGTGACGGAATACGCATCCGGACCGCGCCGAATTGCCGCCCTATTTCAGCCAACCTTTGTAGAACGGTCTATATACAGATGACCGGAAAACACGCCATGACAGACGACACCCAACGCTGAGCCAAACGACACATGCATCACCTCACCCTGTGGCGACAGCCGGCGTGAATTATTTGCTCAATAGTGGCAAAGGGCTCTTCCCAGCGTCCCGTTGGCGAGGGACACTCGGAGTCGTGGGTCGTGACCGATGTGGCAGTCGGGATGCAGCGTCACAACCCGGTGAAGCGCTATGAACACTTCGGTCCAAAAAGGTCTCTCCTTCGCCAGACGCATGTACCTTCCGCGCAGTATCGGTCTGGGCATTGGGTTCTTCTCGGTGGCTGCAGCGCTGTACCCTTCCCATCCGCCGCTCTGGGTGTGGATCGCCATGATCGCCCACGGTTATGGCTGGCCGCACATGGCTTACCTGCTCGCCAAGCGCTCACGTCACCCGTACGCCGCCGAGCGCCGCAACCTGATTTACGACTCGCTGGGCGGCGGCTTCTGGGCAGGGGCCATGGGGATCAGCCCGCTGCCGACCGTGACGGTGCTGTCGATGATGGCGATGAACAACATCGCGTCCGGTGGTTTGCGTCTGTTTGTATTGGGTTCGCTGGCGCAGGTAGCAGGCGCACTGGTGGCGTACACCATTTTCCTCCCTGCGTTATTTCCGCACGTCACTCAGCTGCAAGTCTTCGCCTGCCTGCCCATGCTGGTGATCTACCCGATGGCCATCGGGCTGGTCTGTTATCAAGTCGCCGTGCAGCTCTCCAGAAGCAAGAAAGCGCTGGAAAAACTCAGCACCACCGACAGCCTCACAGGCCTCATGAACCACGGCGCGTGGAAGGATCGACTGGCGCTGGAGTTCGATAAATGCCAGACGCTCAATCGCCAGCACAGCGTGGCATTGATCGACATCGACCACTTCAAATCCATCAACGACACCTACGGCCACATCACCGGCGACAACGTGCTCAAGCAACTGAGCAACGCGCTGTCCGCCAGCCTGCGACAGACCGATCTGGCCGGCCGTTACGGCGGCGACGAATTCTGCGTCATCCTGCCCGACACCACCTTGACCCAGGCGATGGAGATACTCGAACGCCTGCGCCGCACGGTTCATGACCACGCCCACTCGGCGCTGCCCGATTTCAAGCTGAGCCTGAGTATCGGCGTCGCGGCATATGGCGCGCACCAGACCGACGCCGGCATGTGGCTCCACGAAGCCGACATGGCGCTGTACGACGCAAAAAGCGCCGGGCGCAATCGGGTCACGCCAGCGCAGCCGTCCAGCGAAGCGGCTGCGCGCGAGGGTGCTGCGCTGGGTGAGTCAGCGACGTAATTGAGGTCCGAAAGATTCGCTATTCACTGCAGGCCATGGCATCGGTAGGTGCCTTAACCTGCTTGAGCAGCTCAAGCGGTGTCATGAGTGACAGCAAATTGTGCAGGCTGTCGCCCAATATCAGCGGCCCATATAACCCTTCTTCCCGATCCAGATGCGTTTGCTGCACGTCGCGGTAGGCCTCGGGGTAAATGCTTTTTTCGATCGGCAACAGCCGGTCGTAATGTTCGAGCAAGCCGCGAAAGACGATGCGCCGCTCCGTGACGCCGCGGGTGGTGGCGATCAGTTTGATGAAGAAATCCGAGTCGCTCTGGCGCATGGCCTCGTACGCGGCGTATCGCTCCGCCAGGGTGTATGCGTCGGTCTCGTTGAACACCACGCAGCACAGGTCCTGACGCGAGCGTGAGCCGAAGGGGTTGTTCACCGCGCGCCGGCGATTGCTCTGCGCCAGCGCGAAGGCCACCGCCCGTTCGGCCTCGTTCATACGCTCTGCGCTGCCAAGGCTGGAGAGATCATCCAGCGCAGGAGCCTGACGCCCCAGTCGCTCGACCTCTGCGCTGAAGGTGGCAAACACGCCATGGGGCCCGAGCCATTGCTTGTGCAGCTCGCTCAGTTGGTCTCGGGACAGCCGACTTTGCTCATCGACCAATTGCTGAAACGCGGACGAGGCGTCCACATTAAAGTCTGCATCGATGCACGGTTGCTTCAAGGGCTCAGCGGTTGCGATTTGAAGGGTCATCGATTCCATCCTTATTATTGGTTGTTATTTTGGGTGCGCCGTGGCGATTACTTTTATTTAAAAAATTAAAATACTGAGAGCGAAGTCTTCATGGAGAAAGCCGTGCACTACGAATAAACCTAACCACAGACAATTCCGCTGCCGACGGATTGGAAGTCTGGTTATAAAATTGGGTTAATTATGCACTTACCGTTCAACGGAACAATCCGTCAGATGTAGGGGTGGGAGCAGTTTTTTCTTTCGCGGCGCCGTGATGTGCAGCGCAATGAGCTGTGCGCGGTTCTTCACCTCGTTCTTTCGCAGCAACGCCGAAACGTGGTCGCGAGCCGTGTAATCACTGATCCCCAGCCGTTGCGCGATGTCCTTGTTGGTATGCCCCTGCAGCAATAGAAGCAAGACTTCCTGCTCTCGGGGAGTGGCTTTATTCAACCGTTTGCGCTTGCGTTCTTCTTCCAACATTGGCCCTTAACCGTCTCCGCGACTTGCCGGCCATGGCATTACATCTGCCAGGGCCGTGACATTGTTTTTATTGATATTCAGGTTTTTAACGCTTTAATCATTTACACGGTCAAGCCCGGTTAGTAACCGAACAATAACAAGTAAATTTTCCTACAGATATTTGCGAAGCATCCCTACTAAAACACGCAGACAAAGTAATCGAACACGACCCAAGTGCAGGCCGTGTGGATATATAAAAGCGGGTCAGTTGTATAGACGGGGACAATAAACGCTGCAAATGATAATTACAATCATCTGTTACAAATCAGGGTATCAATCTCGCTTGAAATGGCACGGATTTGAAATCCGCACCATTGCTCGACACGGGCGCCATTGCGACGCCCTGTGCCCTTTCAGTTTCCAGCCCGCACTACCCGCGGGTCATCGACCTGCATGCCCTTGCGCAGGCCAAAGAACATAGCCGTCACCAGACCGACTGCGCCCATGATCACGCAATAGCCGACGCACACCCACGGACTCCATGGCATCAAGGCGATCAGCGCCAGCGGCGTGGTGCTTGCCCACAGTGCGTAGCTGATGTTGTAGGTCAACGAGATGCCGGAGACGCGAATGTTCGCCGGGAACAGTCCAACCATGACCGAAGGCACGACGCCGACGATACCGCAGGCCAGACCGGCCACTGCGTAGGCGAGGCTCAACGGCAACCAGTGACTGACCAGACTGGCATAGAGCACGCCGACGCCAACGGGCAGCAGCAGGCTGTAAAGCACCACGCCGCGCCAGGCGCCGATACGATCGACCAGCATGCCGGCCAGCACGCAACCGATGTTGAGGAAAACAATGCCGACGCTGCTCAGGGCGAAGGTGTCGCTGGGGCTCATGCCGAAGCGCTGCTGCATCACCGTAGGCGTGATGACCACCAGCGTCACGACGGCAGACGTCAGCACGCAGGTCAGTAACGCCGCCGGCAGCAGAGATTGCCGGTGCTGGCGTAGGACAGCGCGCAGCGGCAGCTCAGTCATGCCCTCGCGCTGGGCATGCATGGCCATGAACACCGGCGTCTCGCTGAGCCAGCGTCGCAGCCAAACACCGATGACGCCGAAGACGCCGCCCAGCAGAAACGGGATGCGCCAGGCGTAATCGAGGATTTCCGCGTGACTGAACACCTTCGCCAGCCAGGTCGCGGTGAGCGCGCCGATGAGGTAGCCGAAGGTCAGCCCGGCTTGCAAAACACCCAGCGCATAACCGCGGTGACCTTTTGGCGCGTGCTCGGCGACGAACACCCAGGCGCTCGGCACTTCGCCGCCAACGGCCGCACCCTGAAGGATGCGCAGCGCCAGCAGGATCAGCGGCGCCCAGTAGCCAATTTCGGCATAGGTCGGCATCACGCCGATCAGCAGACAGGGCAGCGCCATCATCAGAATACTGAGGCTGAACACGCGCTTGCGACCGAGCTTGTCGGCGAAGTGCGCCATCAGAATGCCGCCCAGCGGCCGCGCCAGGTAGCCGGTGACGAAGATGCCGAAGCTTTGCAGCAGGCGCAGCCACTCGGGCATTTCCGGCGGAAAGAACAGCTGACTGAGCGTCAGGGCGAAAAACACGAAGATGATGAAATCGTAGATTTCCAGCGCCCCGCCCAGTGCCGCCAGGCCAAGGGTTTTGTAGTCTCCCCGGCTGATGGGTTGTGGGCGTGGTCGAAGAATGGCTGTCATGAAAGACCCCAAATCACAGGTTGAAACGCACTCGGGTGCGACAAAGGCGCGCAGGATAACAAAGCTGACGGCTTGCGGGCGGATCGCTGACGGCTGACGCGTTTCAGCGGCTGAGTTAAAAATTCACCGTCGCCGACACCCGCGCCGTACGCGGTGCGCCGAGGAACAGGTAATCGTCCCCCAGGTATTCGCCCGCGTCGCGCCAGTAACGCTTGTCGAACAGGTTATCGACCGTCAGGCGCAAGACCGTGTCGTAACCCTCGATTTTCGTGCTGTAGCGGCTGCCGGCGTTAAACACCGCGTAATCATCGACTTTCACCGAGCCTTCGCGGTTGGCGTATTTGCTGGCGCTGTATTGCACGCCGCCCAACAGCGCCAGCCCTTGAATCGGCAGTGCGTAGTCCGCTGACAAACTGCCACGGAATTTGGGCACGTTGATCGCCTGATGATCTTCGTAAGCCGCCGTTCCGCTGTCTTCAACCCGCGCGCGAATGGCCGCGACGCTGGCCGACATCTGCAGCTGCGAGGTCACGTAACCATTGGCGCTCAGCTCGACGCCGGTGTTTTTCTGCTGGCCTTGCTGAACGAAAGTCAGGCTGCCGTCGTCCTGGGGTTTGGAATACTGATAGGCCTGGCGGGTCTGGAATACCGCCGCAGTGAAACTCATCCGGCGCCAGTCGTATTTGACCCCGGCTTCCAGTTGGCGAGAGATCGTCGGCGCGAGGATTTCCCCGATATTGCTGTCAAACACCGACGCCGTGCCGCCCAGAGACAACCCTTTGCTGTAGCTGGTGTACAGCGAAACGTTGTCGATCGGTTTGTAGATCAGCGCAGCCTGGGGCAGGAAGATCGAGCGCTCGGTGTGACGGTTCTCGCTGCCGTCCTCGTTGTAGGCTTTTTCATCGAGCTTCACTTCACGCCCGCCGATCACTGTCTGCCAATGCTCGTTGAAACTGATGCGGTCGGTGGCAAAGAGCCCGTACTGGCGGCTGTCCAGGCGCCGTTCGGTGTGGCCCACGGAAAGGTCCGACGGCGCAAAGCTGTCCGGCGTCTCGTGGATGTTGCCGGACCCGATGTATTCGCTGAAATACGGGCGGGTGTCGACCGTGCGCCGGAACGCACTGCTGCCGAACGTCAGCTCATGCTTGAGCCAGCCGGTGTCGAAAAGGCCGGTCATCGACGCTTCGACTTCATCGTTGCGCCGCGTGTCGTCCGGGCTGCGGAAATCATAGATGTCGTAGCCGCCACTTGGCGTGAAATGCCCGGTCAGCGGCTCGGCAGGGCAGTCGCTCTGGTAATAGCAGCCGTAGGCGAAAGCGCTGTAATCATCGATGACCACGCGGCTGCGTGACGCGCTGAGGCTGGCTTTCCAGTCGTCGCTGAGCCGGTATTCGTAGCGACCGGTCATGTTCAGCGAGTCGATGCCCACCGGGTTCGAGCCGCTTTGATAGCCCAGCAATTTTCGCGGTGAGGCGTCATGGGGCAGCTCGGTGCCGCCGAGCAATTGATAGCCCGGCACCGAGCGCTGTTCCTTGGTCTGGTATTCGACGTCGAGCTGCAGGGTGGACTGGTCGTTGATGTTCCAGTCGAAGGCCAGCGAGGCGAAATCCCGCTGACCATTGGCGTGCTCGACGTAGGAACGAATGTCCTCATGGGCAACGTTGGCGCGCAGCCCAAATTGCTTCTCGCTGCCGAACCAGCCGCCGACGTCCGTGGCGATGTAGCGCTCGCCGTGCTCGTTGGTCGAGACCGTCACCGAGCGCACGTCTTCCGGGCGTTTGGTCTTGTAATTGATCACGCCCGCCGGCTCGGACACGCCACTCTGCAGGCCGGAGAGCCCCTTGAGCAACTCGACCTGTTCCTTGTTTTCCAGCGCCACGTTCTGCTCGCCAGTGATGCTGCGCCCATTGATGCGGTAGCTGTTCGCCGCGTTGAGCGAGAAACCGCGCACGACGAAATTCTCGTAGTAACCCACCGGCGCATAGCTGTCGCCCACCGAGGCGTCGGTGCGCAGGACATCGCTGAGCAGCTTGGCCTGCTGGTCCTTCAGCCGCTCGGCGGTGAACACCGATATCGAGGCCGGCGTATCGCGCAGCGGCGCTTCGCTGAACCCGCCCACCGACGCGCTGCTCGCCTGATAGATCGACTCCTGATCCCCGGTCACCCGCAGCGCATCCAGCGTCACCGTCTCCGCTTCCTGGGCCGCCAGCCACGGCGAAGCGAAAGCGATACTCAGCGGCAACAGCCGACGGGTGAAACCGGCAGCGGGACGGGACGAGGTGATCATCGGCGGGTGAATTCCTGGTGATGGGCAGTCGGGCAACGAGAAACGCAGGCCAGTTCGGCGGCGCCTCTTTTACGTTCTGCGCGGCGTTTTTACAACCGGGATTGATGTGAGGTGGGCCAGGTGTGATGAAGATCGCGAGGGATCATCCGATACGGAAGTCTGGATGCAGATCTTTCCAGTGCGCGCGCAATGCGGCTTTCTGCGTGTCTGGCATGGGGCTATTTTCCAGCGCATCGGGCCATAGAGTGCGTGCGCTGTCGATGGCCGCTCTCAAGTTGTAAAGGACCGGTCGCCAGGGAATGTCGCCGTGTTCAGCCCATTTCTTGAAGTGCTCGAGTGACATGCCATACCAGCTTCTGGCCTTGGCCATATTCAAGGCGAGCTTGGTTTCGTCGGCAATGTAGGCCTTGGTCGTGACAATGTCATAGGCCGGTGAAAGCTCGGCGTTTCGGCCGTCGCGATAAATCATGCTCCAGTTCTTCAGACGTTTTTGCCATTGGAGTACCCCGCAACGTACCCCACACGCTCTCCCTGAAGGGTCAGCTGCAAAGCCGCTACCGTTTCATCAGCCATCAGAGATCACCCCACGGACTCTCGTCGGCCTCGTGAATGAAATGCTCTGCACCTGAAGATTCATTCGCCTGCACTGCGTACGGGCGATCACTGTCGTGTGCTGCTTCGCTGTCGAGGATTCGCTGCACCGCCGCAAGCTTTGACTTGGGGACGAGAAGCAGCGAGGCATCAAGTCCTTCCGCGATCTGGTCGAGGGTCGTCAAACGCGGATTCCCACCCGCTTCGATCTTGCCGTACTGCTGACGCGTCAGGCCCGCACGCAGAGGCATCTGCTGAATTTGCAGGCCTAGCGCCATGCGCCGCTTTCTGATTTGGTCCAGCAGGGTGGTTTTCATGGGAGCCTCACTGTCGAGCAGCGAGTATGTAAGGTATATGGCTCAGGTCAAGCTTTAAGAGCTCTATACGGCTCACTGATTTAGTATGAGCCATATAGATTACATCTGCAGAGCCATGAACCACAAAAAGCTCATGCACTCAAAGATGAGCCATATGCGTTACAAAAATAGCCTACTGCTCCACCTTCAACCCCACCTTCAGCAACTTGCCGTTGTCCTCATCCGTCAGCACATACACGTACCCATCCGGGCCTTGGCGCACGTCGCGGATGCGGGACTTGAGCTCGCCCAGCAAACGCTCTTCGTGCACCACTTTGTCGTCCTTGAGCTCCAGACGAATCAGTTCGTCAGACGCCAGCGCACCGATGAAGACGTTGTGGTCCCACGCCTTAAACGTGCTTGAGTCGTAGAACGCCATGCCACTGACGCCCGGGGATTTCTCCCACACGTGGAACGGGTTTTTCACGCCCTCAACTATCTTGCCTTTGGACTCGGCAATCGGCTGGCCGCTGTAGTCGATGCCGAAGGTCGAGATCGGCCAGCCGTAATTGGCGGCGCGTTCGATGATGTTGATTTCGTCGCCGCCACGCGGGCCGTGCTCGTTGGTCCACAACGTGCCGGTCCAGGGATTGAGCGCGGCGCCCTGTTGATTGCGATGGCCGTAACTCCAGATTTCCGGGCGCACGTTTTGCTGGCCGACAAAGGGGTTGTCCTTAGGCACAGTGCCGTCGGGGTACAGGCGCACGACCTTGCCCTGCAGCTTGTCGAGGTCCTGAGCCGTGGCCTTGTCATTGTTTTCGCCCAGCGCGATGAACATGTAACCGTCGCGATCAAAGACGATGCGCGACCCGAAGTGGTTGCCCACCGACAGTTTCGGCTGCTGCTGGAAGATGCGCGTGAAGCCTTCCAGTTGAGTCATGTCATCCGAAAGCCTTGCGCGCCCCGCCGCCGTGCCGCCGGTTTTGCCGTCGCTCGCGGCCTCGGAGTAGGTCAGGTAGACCATGCGGTCCTTGGCGAAATCCGGCGACAGCTCGACGTCCAGCAAACCGCCCTGCCCTTGCACCCAGACCTTCGGCACGCCGGAGATCGGCGCCGACAGTTTGCCGTCAGGCGTTAACCGACGCAGGTTGCCCGTACGCTCGGTGACCAACATGCCTTGGGAATTCGGTAAAAACGCCACCGCCCACGGATGCTGCAACCCGCCGACGACCTCATCGACGGTCAGCGTGCCGGTCTCGCTCTGGTAGGTCGCGGCAGTGGCCTGCACGGAGAAGCCCAGTAATGCGGAGGCGCATAAGGTCGCTAGCAAGGTTTTGCGGAGAGATGTGGTACGCAACATAGGCGATTCCTTCGAAATGGAAGAGATGCTGGCGGTGGTTTCAGTTGCTGCGGCGTTCGGTATCGCTGGAAGGTCGAGCAGGTTGTTGCCGGGTCGGATAACCGTTGCCGACGCCACCGTTTTCAAGGGTGGGCGGACGGGTTTGAGTGGGCCCTGGATTAGGCCCTCCGACACGCGGCGCGATGGATTCGGTGCCCTGACGGCTGTTGGGGTTGGCGCGGCGGACGGCGCCGTTGTCGGGAACGTTGATCGAGCGGCTCGGATATCCTGCGGCCGCCAGAAGCGGCGGCGAGTGCGCGGTGTGATCATCGGCCTGCGCCAGGCCAGCGGATAACAGCCCGCCGAGCAAGACGACAGCGAGGCGTCGTGGAAAAGTGTTCATCATTTACCTTCTGTGGGATGGGTAACGATTCCGGTCTTTGATGGCGATCGAGCGCGTAGGTTCGCGCTGTGACGGTGGATGAGCAACGTGTAGGACCTTTCGCTTTGTAACAAGAGTAGTCGGCGACCCGCCGGGCCTTCACATGCGCCGACACTTCGTCGTCTGCTGCACGATTCTTCCAGACCTGCCGTAAGCGGCGCGGTAACGTGTTCAGGATTGACTGACCGCCTATCAAAATCAGCCCCCTTCCGAGGCCTCGCGATGTCCGACCGTAACTGGATCGAGCTCAAGCAGGACGCCACGTCCGGCATCGAGACAGTGCGCGCGCATTTCGAGGGCCATGCCTACGATCCGCACTGGCACGACAGTTATCTGGTGGGCATCACCGAACAGGGTCTGCAGCAGTTCAATTGCCGTCGACAGCAGCACAACAGCACGCCGGGGAAAGTATTCCTGCTCGAACCGGGCGACATCCACGACGGCACTGCCCCGGAAGCGAGCGGCTTCACTTACCGCACGTTGTACCTGGACCCGCGCTGGCTGGACCGGGAATTGCGCGCGCAGTTTGAAGAAGCGCCGGACAACGCCCAATTGAGCTTCGCGGCGACGCTGGCAGAAGACCCGCGCCTCGCCATCGCCACCGCCAACGCCTTCGAAGCGATGCACCACGACGAACTGCGCATCGTGCGTCAGACCGCGCTGGACCACCTGCTCGCCAACCTGACCAGCCACTTGCGCTGGCGCACCCTGATCGACCCCGATCCGCGCTTGTCACTGGTGGCGCAACGGGCACGTGATTACCTGCACAGCCACTTGCATCAGGACATCGGCCTGGATGATCTGGCGCAGGTGACCGGCGTTGACCGTTTTCGCCTGAGTCGCGCGTTCAAGGCCGCGTTCGGCCTGGCGCCCCACGCCTACCTGATCCAACTGCGCCTGACCCGCGCCCGGCATCTGCTGGCACGGGGCGAGGCGCCTGTCAGCGTCGCGGCTGCCCTTGGTTTCGCGGATCAGAGCCATCTGGGCCGTTGGTTCCAGCGCGCCTATCGCATGACCCCGGCCGACTACCGCCGACGCTGCTCAAACGTTCCAGACTGACCGCCCACGGCGCGCCGATCATTGCCCCACGATCAATGACCGCCGAGTGGCCTTATGCAAACCCTCCTGCCCTTTCTGCTGTTCGCCTTCGTCGCTTCCATCACGCCCGGCCCGACGAACATTCTGGTGCTGACCAACAGCTCGCGCTATGGCCTGCTCCGCACGTTGCCGATTGTCCTCGGGGCCTGCGCCGGTGCGGCATTGCTGGTGCTGATGGTCGGCACCGGGCTGGGCGATGTGCTGGCGCGGCATCGGCAGGTGCAAACGCTGATGTCATGGGTCGGCATTGGCTGGCTGACCTGGCTGGCGTGGCAGATTTTCAGCGCGCCCGCCGAAGCAGTCGACCCGACGCAAACCCGCAGCGGTCCGACCCTGAGCCTGTGGGGCGCGGCGAGCCTGCAACTGGTCAACCCGAAAACCTGGATGATGGCGCTGGCCGTGGTCAGCGTCTTCGCAGGCACCGACGCTGACCGCATGCTGCGGGTGATGTGGCTGTCGCTGGCGTTCTTCCTGGTGTCGATCCCGTGCATGAGCGCCTGGGCCTACCTGGGCGTCAGCGCCGCGAAATTCTGCCGCTCGGCGCAGAGCATGAAGCGCTTCAATCAAGCGATGGCGGTGTTGTTGCTGGTGTCGGCGTGGTTGACGTTGGTGGTGTGAAGGGCGAGCGGCAACGCGCGGGTCGGCGTGATTTAATGCGCGCTGACTCCCTGATCCGGACTGACCATGGCTCGCTTCTACGACGCTCGCGGCAATATCTACGCAGTGATTGCTCCCGATGCCCTGCGCACCCTCGGCGTTCTCCTTCCTCACTCACCGACCGAAGCCGCGATTCACCGCCAAGCCTGGACGGCTCACGCCATTGCGGCGATCTGTGACTGGCCTGCTGGCCAGCGCCCATCCGGCAGCAAATCCCATCGCTCGGACGGTCTTCTGGTCGGCCCTTTTCAGGACGCCGCGCCGTTCGACCTGCTGATCGTCAACACCGACGGCACCCTCGCTGAACGCAGCGGCAACGGCCTGACCATCTTCGCTCAGTCACTGACCGACGCTGACCTTATCACCGGCAGCGCGCCGCTCACCCTGCGCGTTCATCACGACAATGCTGACTCGCCCAGCCCCCTTGCAACCCAAGCTGTCCCGGCAACGGTCGAAGGCGTGAACGGCTTCTGGCTGGACATCGGCGCGCCCGGTTTCGGCCCGCAGGCAGTGGGCGCGACAGGAACCGGTGTCGGCAGAGCGCTACTCAATGAGCGCGAGGTCAACCGGGTCGAGCGCGTGGCGGAATTGCACCCGGCATGGCAGACCAGTGTGTTCGTCAGGGTGGGCAACCCCCATTGCGTCACGCTGATGGCGGATATCGATGACCTGCCCAGCTTCGAGCAACTGCACGAAGCCGCACTGAACGCTGCCCTGACCCGCATCGCTTTCGTCGCCGGCGAATCAGGAAGCGGCGATCCCTGCCCTGGCGGGATCAATCTGCAATGGGCCGCGCGTCTGGGGCCGAACCGCATTGCAGCGCGCGTGTTCGAACGGGGCGAAGGCCCGACGGCGTCATCCGGGACCAGCGCCAGCGCGGTTGCGTCAGCGGCCTGGTTCGGCGGCTGGGTTCAAGCGGGTTTGGTGGACGTGGTGATGCCCGGCGGCACTGCGCCGTTGCGCCTGACCGAGCGCGACGGGCAGTTGCAGCGGGTGCAGTTGTTCGGGACGGCGCGAATCAAGGCCTGACCCTGACTACTCGCCGATGTCCTCATTCCACAGTTCAGGCTTGTCGGCAATGAACTGCTTCATCAGTCCCACACACGTCTGATCGTGCAGCACGTTTACTTCCACGCCACGTGACTTGAGCAGCTCTTCTTCACCCAGGAACGTCTCGTGTTCGCCGACGATGATTTTGCGGATGCCATACAGCAGGATCGCGCCGCTGCACATCGCGCAGGGCGACAGGGTGGTATAGAGCGTGGCTTCGCGGTAGACGCGGGCGGGCTGGCGGCCGGCGTTTTCGAAGGCGGCCATTTCGCCGTGCTTGATGGCGCTGCCTTCCTGGACCCGACGATTGTGGCCACGGCCGATGATCTTGTCGTCGTGGACGATGACCGAGCCGATGGGAATACCACCTTCGTCCAGGCCCTTCTGCGCTTCATCGATGGCCGCTTGCATGAATGGGTCCATGGTCTCTCCTTCTTCGTGACGGGGGATGATCGAAAAAACGCTGTAGAACAAGCGCGCGCTCAAGGCTTGGCTTTTTTCAGCGCGTTGTCCAGCGCGGTGGACACGTAAACCTTGAGCAGCTCGCTGGAGCGGTCCTTCATGTCAGCGCCAACGTCGCGCTGCTTGTTGCGAAATTTGTTGGCGACATCAGGCGCGGGGTCTGCGGCGTCCAGTGCCTTCAGCTCTTCGGGGCTGAACGATGCGGCATAAGCGGCGGCGAGGTTGCGGTCCCATTCCTGCTGATACTGCGGCTGCAGGCTTTGCAGTTCGTCCTGCACGATTTCCTGGGCCTTGGTGCGGCCGACGGTCTCGACGATCGTGGCGAAGGTCACCGTGTGGGAAGCGACTTGGTAACCCAGCCAGCCCAGGCTTTCGCCCAGATGCTTATCCTGCACGAAGGTCAGCGCGGAATCCCCGGCCACGGGAGCAGGTGCGGTTTCGCCGGCCAGTGTCACGTTCTGCAGCGCCATCAGGCCCATCAACGTCAGGCCGAGTGACGCCTTCATCATCGTCAACGCTGTCGATCTGCAATATCCCATGTCCTCTCCCGGCGACTTTTTATCGGTGATCAACGCTTTGATTGTCAGCGGGACGCTAACAGTTGAGGGGCCAGATATCCATCCCGGCTGCGCAGGGAAACGTGTAGGACTGGCTTTAGCCGGGAAGGTCTCAAGCCAATTCTGCTGAGCGACCCAGGGCCCATTGCTGTGCGGTCATGCGGTAAATCCTCACGCCCTGTCGGTGATACTGGCTGTGGACGAACCCGCCGAATCCGAGTTTCTTGATCACATTGACCGACGCAAAATTAGTCGGCTGGACGATGGCGATCAGCGACGACAAGCCCAGCTGTTCAAAGCCATAAGCCAGAGCACCGCGCGCTGCTTCGGTGCCCAAACCCTTCCCCCAGAACCCGGTTGCGAGCCGGTAACCAATCTCGATCTCGTGCTGCTCATCCACCAGCTCGGCGTTGAGACCACAGAAGCCGGCGAGGGTTGAGGTGGATTTCTCCACCACCGCCCACGGACCAAAGCCACGTTCACGGTAGGAAATTCGGCACCAGTCAATGAACTCGCCAGTCGCCTTTTCCGATAACACCCCCGCCACCGAATGCCGCATCACCTCGGCATCGCCCAGGATTTGCGCCAGCGTCGGGGTGTCGTACGGGGTGAGTTCGCGCAGGATCAGGCGTTCGGTGTGCAGGAGGGTAAATAAAGTGTTCATGATCGCGGGCTCGCGAGCGGATCGTTACAAGCCTTGAGATTGGCGCATGGCAAGCATCATCGCCAGTCAGGGTTGTCGGCCGCGGTAATGATTGCGTGGGGGGTAATGTGAACGCGATCACTGTAGGAGTGAGCTTGCTCGCGAAGACGTCAGTACAGCCACTGTAGATTCAGCGAATGTTCCGTCCTCTTCGCGAGCAAGCTCACTCCTACACCAAAAGGTAGCCTGTTGGCCAAGTGGTAGTCCACTTGTCCCACGGTCTGAAAAGAAAGCGCTTACAGACCCGCCTTCACCTTGCTGGCAACCTCCGCTGGCACCCAGGCGGTCCAGACTTCCGGGTGATCCTTCAGGAAACTCTTGGCTACGACACTCGGTTCCTGACGCTTCTCGCTCATCTCGCCCAAGGTTTTGTTCAACTGGTCGATGGGCAGGTCCACTTTCTCGAAGAAGCTCACCAGATCCGGGTACTGCTGACGGAACGGTTCAGACACGCCAATGGCCAGGTGCGCAGCAAGGGAGCTGGAGCCGATCGGGTTAGGATTGCTGGCGTCGGCGAGGGTTTTCCAGGCGGCTTCGTTGAACGGCGGCTCTTCCAGCTTGATCAACTTGAACCGGCCCAGCAGCGGCGTCGGCGACCAGTAGTAGAACAACACCGGCTTGCCGCGACGGATGGACGATGCGACTTCAGCATCCAGTGCCGCGCCCGAACCGGTGCGGAAGTTCACGTAGCTGTCGTTGAGCTTGTAGGCCTTGAGCTTCTGGGTGTTGACGATCTCGGACGTCCAGCCGGTCGGGCTGTTGAGGAAACGGCCCTTGTCCGGGGATTCCGGGTCCTTGAACACGTCTTTGTATTTGGGCAGGTCGGCTACCGATTTCAGGTCCGGCGCCAGCGGTTTGATGCCGCGTTCCGGGTCGCCCTTGATGACGAACTCCGGCACCCACCAGCCTTCGGTTGCGCCTTTGACGATATTACCCAGGCCGTGGACCTTGCCTACAGCCTCCGCCTTGACCCACGCAGGGCTGCGTCCGGCCCACTCTTCGCCGATCACCTGAATGTCGTTCTTCGCCAGTGCCGCTTCCAGACTCACCGTGCTGCCGGGCAGCTTGTCGGTGGGATAGCCGTAGCCTTTTTCCACGATGGTGCGCAGGATTTCAGTGATCAGGCTGCCGCTCTCCCAGGTGATGTCACCGAAATGAATCGGCGCGGTTTTTTCTGCGCCGTACGCCGAGCCCGTCAGGGCAGACAGTGCCAGCAGCGAGCCGCCCAGCAGTTTTTTGATTGGTGTCATGAATGTCTCTCGTCGCTCGGGGATGGGAGGAGCTCAATCGGTGTGGCACAGTTGGCCGGGCACAGCACACGCTTTATTCCAGACAAGCGCGGCGGCAACAGGTTTCAGCCTTATCCATGTAGTCGCTCACCGAACGCTGCGAAATGCCCAGACGCTCGGCGATTTCAGGATAGGTCAGACCGCCGCGGCGAGAGAGCACAAAGGTTGATTTGATCTTTGCAGGCAGGCGGTCAAGGCGTCGATCCAGACGGTCGAGGATTTGCAGCGTAGCGGCGTGGCTTTCGGCGGACGCAAAAGGAACAGCGTCTTCCAGGGCCAATCCTTCCAGATAATCGCGCTCCTGATCACGCCGCCGCCAGCGCTCATACACCAGTCGCTGGGCGATGGTAGTCAGCAGCGCCCGCGGGTCGCGAATCGGCACAACGTTGGGCGAGGCCAGCAATTGCAGAAAGGTTTCGGACGCGACGTCTTCGGCGCTCTGCTCGGAGTCGAGCAGCCGACGCAAGCGCAGGCAAAGCCACGCGTGGTGCTGCACAAAGAGTTCGCTGAGGTAGTGGCGATGCATAACGTCGGCGCCAGCCATAAGACATCCCCTGCCCTGAAATTTTTATCATCGGGACTTTCCGAGAGGCCATGCTAGCAAGCGCGGTTATGCAGTAAAAATACTTAAAAGTGATCTTTATAGATCATCACGGAATAACTAAAGCAACGGCAACCCCAGGGATACAGCCTGCTGCTGGTAGTCGAGCAGCACCTGGTAATCCGCCTCGCTCGCCAGCAGCACTTCGCTGATCGCCAACACATGGGCGACATCGGGGAGTTCGTTCAGCGCCTGATTCATCGCCGCTCGAATGATATCGGCATCGGCGCCGAGGCGGGTGATGTAGGGCAGGCACGGTCCCTCCGCCGTACGAGCAATCACTTTCACACCGGCGACCTCCTCGCTGGCGTCGCGGGCCAGGTAGTCGAAGGTCACGCTGTCGATAGCCGCCAGATCACCATTGCCCGCTTTGATCGCAGCAAGGCTGGCGCGATGACCGCCGGTGAGCGTGATGTCAGCGAAGAACCTGCCATCCTGTTGATGCGGCGCCAAGGCGTGGCGGAACAGGTTCATGCCCGAATTGGAATCCCGTGAATTGAGCAGGCCATGACTGCCCCTGAACTCGACCAGCGCCTCACGCGGATCGTCCTGGCGGGCAATCAAAAGGCTGCAATGACGGCCGTCCGAGCTGTGCGGCAATTGATACACAGGACGCCCGACCACCTGGACCTTGCCCCGCAATTCAGTCATCAACGGATAGCCGCAGGTTTGCGTCAGCAGCAAGTGCGGCGACAGCCATAGCGCTTTCAGATCCAGATCCGCAGCATCGAGACGCTGCACACCAAGGATTTCCAGCACGCGGTTCAGCCACTGCTCCTGCGCGAGCCCAATGCGTGGCGGCGCGACGTACATCAACAGTTTGGCGAAGCCTTGGGGCATGTTCGAAATTCCTGATCAGACGTAGGGATGTTGCGGGCTGTCGATAGGATTGAAGCTATGCCGACGAAAGAGTTCCGCGTAACCAGCCACCAAAAACCCGCCGCTGCGTGCCAGCCACTCCTCGCGTCGCGCCCAATACACGACGGGCATGTGATACCACGACAAGCCTGGCAAGTCGTGGTGCACGAGGTGCAGATTCAGATTCAGAAACAGCCAGGCCCACGGCCACGAGGCCTCGTTGATCACGGTGCGCTCCTGGGGTTGCTCGCCCGGGCGATGCTCGTAATAGGAGCGAACCATCGACACCGCCAGCGCCGGGACGCTGCACAAGAGCACGTAATGCAAGGCCGAGATCGCGCTGTAATGCTCGATGAACAAAAACATCAGCACCAGCACTCCACCATGGGTCGACCACATCGCCCAGGCCTGGCGCTCGCCACGCAGCAATCGCCGGGTTTCGCCAACGATCAGACTGCTCAGCGCCAACGGTACGCCAAACATCAGACGCCCCGGCGGGGTTTTGTCGAGCCAGCGCAAGAAACGCATCACTGTGCCAGTCTTCTTCCAGTGCGACCGGCTCAGGTAGCGGCTCTCCGGGTCACGACCGGGCACGGTCAGGTCTTCGTCGCAGTGGTGCTGCATATGGGTGTCGCGATACAGGGTGTACGGGTACCACACCGCAAACGGCGCGTAACCGAGCACCTTGTTCAATCGCAACGAACGGGTCGGATGGCCATGGAGCACCTCATGTTGCACCGACATCCACAGCACCAGCAGCGGGATCATCAACAGCGTCGTCGGCCACACGCCCAGGTGCGGACTGGCAAGCATCGATGTCGGCCAGCCTGCGTACACACCGATCAGCAGCAACCAGGTCGGCCATTCCGTGCGGCCCATAAAGCTTGCGCGCAGTCGCTTGATCTCTTCGCGCTGCGCGTCGTCCAGGTAGTGGGGCATTGCCGGTTCCTGCATTCGGGCTGATAACCGGTTGTGCAACGACGCAGGAAAAACTTGTAGATCGATTGGTTATGACGGTAGAACGATGCGCTCGCACCTCTTGATCCGATGCTCGCAGCCCATGCCTGACCTCCACTTTTTGCCCCTACCCGATGTGCAGCGACCGTTGCTGGAGAAGTTCTACCGCGCCCATCGCTCGCCCATGCGCGCCAAGGGCGAGGCGCAGGTCTGGGTGGCGCGCCAGCCGGACATTGTTGGCGCTCTGTGCCTGACGCCGGTCGCTGGCGGGCACTGGTTGACCGGGCTGTTTGTTGCGCCGGCCGAGCGCGGTCGGGGTGTCGCGGCGGGGCTGATTGCGGCAGCGCTGAGTTCGGTTGAGGGAAATGTCTGGTTGTTCTGTGAGCCTGGGCTGAGCGGCTTTTATCAGCGACTCGGTTTCGTAGAAACATTGCAGCTGCCCCAGGAATTGGCCTCGCGCCTGGAGCGTTATCGCCAGACCAAGCGATTGGTGGCACTGGCTCATTTGACTGGCCCGTAACGCAATAGCGGCTTAGAACCTTTCCTGCGGTGGACCAAACCAAACGTGCCATCGAGTGACCGGCCTTGCGTGCTAGCCTCGCCGAACATTTCTTGATCAAGCAGGACGCATATGAATCCGGCGCTTATGGTTTTCTCACTCGCGGCACTTTCGGCGACGGGCTTGGCAGTGGCGGCGAGTGCTGCGCCCGAATCCACCGTCAGCCACGAGCAATTCGCGACCCTGCTGAGTGGCGACTGGCGAGTGCCGCAGAATGCGGCCCGCGATCAATACCGTCACCCCGAGCAAACGCTGAAATTCTTCGGCCTGCGCCCTGATCAGACGGTCATTGAAATCACGCCGGGCAATGGCTGGTACAGCGAACTGTTGGCGCCGCTGCTCAAAGATAACGGCCATTACGTGGCCGCAATCGTCGACCCCGCCATCAGCGATTACGCGAAGAAATCCGCCGACAGCCTGAAGCAGAAATACGCCGCTGACCCTGCCCATTACGGCAAGGTCGAGGTCGTGGCCTACGCGCCCCAGGCGCCGGTCTTCGGCACGCCAGGCTCGGCCGACACCGTGCTGACCTTCCGCAACGTGCACAACTGGGTCGACGCCGGCAACGAAGCGGCGACATTCAAAGCGTTTTACGAGGTATTGAAACCGGGCGGGACGCTCGGCGTGGTCGACCACCGGGCCAAACCCGGCACCACCGCCAAAGACAACGAAAAGAACGGCTACCTGCCGACGGACTACGTAGTGAAACTGGCGCAGCAGGCGGGTTTCAAGCTGGCTGGCGAGAACGAAATCAACGCCAACCCAAAGGACACCAAGGACTACCCCGACGGCGTCTGGACACTGCCGCCGGCGCTGGTCAAGGGTGAGCAGGACAAGGCGAAGTATCTGGCAATCGGCGAGTCCGACCGCATGACCCTGCGGTTCATCAAGCCAGCTAAATAATATGAGCTGCAGAGAGTCTCAGCGGAATGGGTTCGCCCTTGATAACGCTGAAAAGCCTGTGGGAGCGAAGTTGTTTACGATGCCGCTGCAAAACTTGTGGGAGTGAGCTTGCTCACGAAAGCGGTGGCTCAACCGCCTAATGTTTAGCGGATGTACCTGCCTCTTCGCGAGCAAGCTCACTCCCACAGGGCTACTCATATGCCGACAAGTTTCGTTGCACAACGAAGCCGTTATTCGTCCGCATTCGGGTCCATCCCCGGGAACAGCACTTCGATGAAGCCGAAGCGGCTGAAGTCGGTGATGCGTGACGGGTACAACCGGCCGATCAGGTGATCGCATTCATGCTGGACGACCCGCGCATGAAAACCGCGGGCTTCACGTTGAATAAGCTTGCCGTCGGGATCAAAACCTTCGTAGCGGATGTGCTCGTAGCGATCAACCACACCGCGCAGGCCCGGCACGGACAGACAGCCTTCCCAGCCCTCTTCCAGGGTTTGCTCAAGCGGCGTAATCAGCGGATTGAGCAGGATGGTCTGGGGAACGGCTTCCGCATCCGGATAACGATCGCTGCTCTCGAAACCGAAGATCACCAGTTGCAGATCAATGCCAATCTGCGGCGCAGCCAGGCCGACACCGCCGACGCTTTCCATGGTCTCGAACATGTCCTCGATGAGAGTCTTCAGCTCTTGCGAACCGAACATCGACTCGGGGACAGGTGGTGCGATGCGCAGCAAGCGCTCGTCGCCCATTTTCAGAATTTCGCGAATCATTGCGGGCCCTCTGCAACGGGCAGAGGCGCCACAAGAGGGCGCCGTCTACCTAGAGCGTGATCAGAATTTGTCGGTCTTCAGCACCGGCGGCGTTGGGGTGTAATCGTGGTCATGGCTGTGATCGCGGCCGAGACCCGAAACGTGCTGCTTGAGGTGCACCGTATTAAAATCGGCCGTGCCATCGCGTTCACCTTCTTCCTTCTCGCCCTTCTCTTTGCCCTCGGCTGACATGTGCTCGATGACCGCGTTCATCTCGGCGCCCAGCAACAACACCGCTGCCGAGATGTAGAAATACAGCAACAGCACGATGATCGCGCCGATGCTGCCGTACATGGCGTTGTAGTCGGCGAAGGTTTTCACGTAGTAGGCAAAGCCCAGAGAAGCAACGATCCACACCACGACCGCAAGCACTGAGCCCGGCGTGATGAAGCGGAAGCTCTGTTTAACGTCGGGCATTACGTAGTACATGATTGCCACCGCGACCATCAGCAGGATGATGATCAGCGGCCAGCGCAGAACCGTCCACAACGTGACGATGAAATCTTCCATGCCAATCTGCGCGGCGAGCCAATTCATGACCACCGGGCCGGTGACCATCAGCGCGGCAACCGTAAGCAGCATGCCGGCGATACCGATGGTGTAGAACACCGACAGCGGAATGCGTTTCCAGGCCGGGCGCGCTTCGACTACGTCATAGGCGGCATTCATGGCGCTCATCATCAGGCGCACGCCAGCCGAGGCTGTCCAGAGTGCGATGACGATACCGATCGACAGCAAGCCGCCCTTGGATTGTTGCAACTGGTCAATAACCGGATTGACCTGGTCGAGGGCCTGGGGCGGCAGAACCAGTTCGGATTGCAGCCGCAACCAGCTGAAAAAGTCCGGCAGGTGCAGGAAACCGATCAGGGCAATGAGGAAGAGCAGGAACGGGAACAGCGAAAACAGCATCTGGTAGGCCAGTGCCGAGGCGTAGGTCGACATCTCGTCATCGAGAAACTCTTTGACCGTTCTGACCAACACTGTCTTGATGCTGAGCTGGCGCAAGTCCGGGAATATCATGGCGTCTCCTTCGCGACACAGATGTAGCCGAAGCACGGTTATTGATTCAGGCGTTTCTACAAGCGGTATGCATACGAGCGGGCAATTGCGTTGAAATTCCGTCAGTTGCCCGAACGGGCTGGCTTTTTACAGGGTGCCCGGGATATTGGCTACATTTGATATGTTTCAGGCGGTCGAGGCGCAAACGATAACGGCCATCGAAGGATGGCCGTTACGGTGATGCAAATCAGGTCGCCGGGAGCATGGCAGCCCCGGGCGCAAGGGATTTAGACCTTGTCGACGCCTTTTTTCACAGCGTCTTTTGCGTCGCCAACGGTTTGTTGCGCTTCGCCTTTGATTTCCTGCGCTTTGCCTTCGGCACGCAGTTTATCGTTGTCGGTGACTTTGCCGACGCCCTGCTTGACATTGCCTACTGCTTCGTTGGCCAAGCCTTTGACTTTATCGCCGGTGCTGCTCATAGGGTTAACTCCAGGGTGAGAATAGGTTGTCATTACCTCGACACTAGAACTGACCGGAGCGGTGAATCAGAGGTTCAATTATTTCGCGAATGGATTGAAATGGCGCCTTGAGCCTGGGTTTTCCATGCGCCTGGAGGGATCGAAATCCATCCTGAGAGCTAGCGGCAGGCACATCAAAAGCTTCCCGGCTGAAGCCGGTCCTACGCGAGACGCCGCCGGTCGCACTGACGGCACGCGCTGCGTTTAGTGGGACCGGCTTTAGCCGGGAAGAGGCCCGTCCAGACGCTGACATTCGACAGGGAATCGCGCCAGCCAATTTTGCCTTTATGTTTCCCCGAGAACCCCGGAGAATGCGCGACCGAACCGGCGGCGCTCAGGGCGTCGGGCCAGGTTGACGAGACCGTGATCCAGGAATGTTATGAAACTCGATAAGCAGCAGGCCATTGCGCGCCGTAATGAACAGCTCGGCGGCGCCGTGCTCGGCACCAATAACACGCACTTCGCCGTGCTCGACCCCAAGCGCAATATCTGGTGGTTTGATTTGCCCATGAGCCGTCTGGCGGTGGGTCAGTACGAGTGGCTGCATCTGCTGTTGCACACGCCGAGCACGGATGAGTTGATTCACCTGAAGGTGACCACCAAGTTCCTGCGCGATCAGAAAGACGCGGTGGTGGTTCGCAATGAAGGCAAGCGCAAGTCCACCGTGAGCCTGGAGCTCTCGGCTGACAAGGATTCGTACTTGAAGGAAATGCGCCCGAACGGCGCAAACCTGAGCTTCGCCAGTTTCGTACAGAAGTAATCTGACTAGACTGATCAGACGACCGCAGCGCGGGTTATCCGGCGCTGCAGCCGAGTATCACGTCAGACCAGTTCGATACGGTCGGCGTGAATGACGATCTGGCCCTGTTTGTACAGTGCGCCGATCGCTTTCTTGAAGTTGCCTTTGCTGACGCCGAACAGGTTGCTGATGACCTGCGGATCGCTCTTGTCGCTGACGGGCAATACGCCGTTGTTGTCACGCAACTTGCCGAGGATCTGCGCGTTGAGGCTGCTGGCAAGCTGTTCGCCCACCGGTTGCAGGCTCAGGCTGATGTTGCCGTCGCTGCGCACTTCCTTGATGAAGCCTTTTTCCTGTTTGCCCGAACGCAGGAACTTGAACACCTCGTTCTTGTGAATCAGGCCCCAGTGCTTGTTGTTGATAATTGCCTTGAAACCCATCGCGGTTTCTTCCGCCACCAGCAAGTCCACTTCCTGCCCGACGGTGTAGTTGGCCGGCACCTTGTCCAGATAACGATCCAGACGGGTGGTCGCGGTGATGCGGCGCGTGTGTTTGTCGAGGTAGACATGCACCACGCAGTAATCACCGGCTTTCAACGGCTGCTTCTCTTCCGAGTACGGCAGCAGCAAATCCTTGGGCAGCCCCCAATCCAGAAAGATACCAATGCTGTTGACTTCAACCACTTTGAGGCTGGCAAATTCACCCACTTGAACCTTGGGTTTCTCGGTGGTGGCGATTAACTTGTCATCGCTGTCCAGATAAATAAAGACGTTGAGCCAGTCTTCATCTTCGCTGGGAATATCTTTGGGGATATATCGGTTGGGCAGCAAAATTTCGCCGTCTTGTGCCCCGTCCAGATATAAACCGAAGTTAGTGTGTTTAACCACTTGCAAACTGTTGTAGCGCCCGACTAAAGCCATGTCCAGATACCCTCGTTACGTGGGCGGCATTCTACCCGAATTCGGGCGGGCATTCCGGTGGCCATTTCGGATCGACATCTGCCGTCGGCATCGCCGCTCAGGAAATCAACGCGTTGATGAACCGCGCAACGCAGGCGGTGCCGAGCTTAAGCCATTCGTCAGGTCGTCGAGCCGGTCCGCCGCCTTGAACGCCGGGTGTAATTGACGGAATGCCAGATGAAACATCGCAATTAAAACAGTCATTTAGCCGCTGCTTTCGGAAAATAATTGCGCTCATCCTTGCGACCGTCACGCCTCCCCCCGTCCGATAATACCCAAGCAATTTCCGGTCAATTCCGATAGGATGGCCGGCCGTATTAAATTTATATAGGTCAATAGCAGCCATGCGTGTAAAAGCATCCAATTCGAAAGCCAAGCCAGCTCCTGCCGTTGAGACCAGCGATTCGATCAACGCACAAATTGCAGCTTTCCTGAAATCCGGTGGCGAGATCCAACAGATCGCCAAAGGTGTCAGCGGCCAGACCTTCGGCCCATCCAAACAGATCTCCCTCGGCAAAAAGTAAATTTTCTCCCGCCTCCGCGGTCGACATCCAGGCGCTTTGATCACAAAGCGCCAGGTCTATCGCTCTCTCGCTGTACAAAGCTCTGCTTTACTCTCGTCACATGACTGTTCCTCAGTGCTGTCACCCATGGGTCATGGAAAAGAGCGGACGATGCCCTGATCTGCTGACGTCTCTGCGGAAACCGATATGAACAAACGGATGATCATTGGCGCTCTGCTCAGCCTCGGGCTCACCGGCTGTGCGACCCACGGATGTGACACCTCGGTGGCAGACAGCCCATGCCGCGCCGACTATCTGCTGTACCAGAACGACATGCTCCAGGCCAAGCTGCTGATCAACGAGCGCCGCGCCGAAAACGACGAACTCGCCAGCGCGCTTCTTGAACGGGCAGCACGCGAAGACACGACCGGCGAAGCCAGGTTTTATCAGGCCATTCTGCTTCTGCGCCAGAACGCCGACCCGAAGCTGATCGATGCCAGGCTCAATGATTCTGCAGATCGCAACTACCCGCTGGCCATCGCGCTACTCGCTCAACGAGCCGGGGTGGAAAACCACGACAAGGCACAGAAGTACCGCACCCAGTACGAAAAACTGGACGTAGCCACCAGCGGTTATCCGTCTTTTCCTCAAGCGTTGATCGTCGTCAATCAGCTGATTTCCCCCGCGAACTGATCTTAAAACGCTGCGCATCTGTCTCGAATCGACCAATGGTCGTGAGACAGCGCCAATCGGCGGTATCCTTGGGGCGCTCTAGCTCGCGGTTCTCGCCAGGCCATTCGGCTTTCGGACAGAAACCTTCGACCCACTCCTCTGAAACCTGAAAGGAGTGAAGCATGCCTTATGCTCGCTGTTTCAACCGTTGGACCGGTGCGGTGTTTACCTGCGCCGCCCTCATGCATCACGCCGCCAGCGCCCAGGTCATCGAGCGGGAACTGGGCGACTTCAGCCTGAAGCTCGGCACGACGCCCAGCCGCACCATGGCCCAGGGCCTGGTGACGCCGAGCGGTGCGGATTCGAAGTTCCATGGCGGACTCGACCTGACCCACGACAGCGGGTTCTACTTCGGCCAATGGTCCCCCAGCGCAGGGCTGACACCTGACACCGCGCTGGAAGTTGACTCCTATATGGGGTTCAAGAAGCCCTTCGACAAAACCCTCGGTTACGAGCTTGGCGTCATTCGCTACAGCTATCCGAACACCGACCAGCTCGACAGCCACGAGCTTTATGCCGGTTTCCGTATTTTCGACAGCCGCATCGGCACCGCCTTCAGCACCGACGCCGGTCGTCAGGACAGCACCGTGTTTCTCGACCTGGGCAGCATGATTCCGCTGGGCCTGGACCTGCGCATGCAGTACGGCAACCACCAGCTCGATTCGCCCACGATCATCGACGGCGGCGGCGTGGTCAACGCTTACAGCGACTGGTCCTTCAACGTGTCGCGCCCGTTGCTGGGCATGGACATGAACCTGATGTACAGCGGGTCGAGCCTGACCGGCGCCGATTGCAGCGCTTACAGCGGGCACAACACCCAGTGCGAAAGCACCGTTACGCTCAAAGTGGTGCGCTCGTTTTTCTGATGGGTTGAACCGCCATGACCTGACTTGCTCTATAACGGTGAGACGAACCGGCAAGGAGCTGTCATGGGCATTGTGTTGAAGACCTTTATTTCGCTGTGGCTGAGCCTGACGCTGTTGGCGGGGTGCAGTCAGATCGGTCTGACGTATCGGCATCTGGACTTCATCATTCCCTGGTCGCTCAACGACTACCTGGACATGAACGCTTCGCAGAAAGACTGGCTCGATGAGCGTTTGAAAGAACACTTGAGCTGGCATTGCACCACTCAGATTCCCGGCTACCTCGACTGGCTGGACCGTCTACAGGGGATGGTCGAAAACAACCAGGTCAATCAAGAGCAGCTCAAGGCACGCACCGCCGAAGCGCGGCAAGCCATCGCCACCCTTTCCAAAGAAATCACGCCCTCGGCGGTCGAGCTGCTTCGTCAGCTGGACGATCAGCAGGTGGCCGAGATGGAAGCCGCATTCGCCAAGGACCTGCGCAAGCATGAGGACGAGTACGTCGACCAGCCACTGGACAAGCAGATCAGTGAACGCGCTCAACGCATGGAGAAACGTCTGACGCCCTGGATGGGCAAGCTGAATGCCGCGCAGCAGGCCCGCGTAATGCAGTGGTCGACGTCGTTGGGCGAGCAGAACCGGCTGTGGATCGACAACCGCGCACACTGGCAGTCACTGCTGCTGGCGGCGGTGAAGCAGCGCAATGCTGCCGATTTCGATCAGAAGATCGCCAGCCTGTTGCAGGATCGCCAGACCTTCTGGACTCCCGAATACCGCGCGACATACGATCACACCGAGCAGGCGGCGATTTCTCTGATTGCGGATCTGATGGCGCAGAGCACGGCTGAGCAACGGCAGAAGTTGCTGGCGAAAATCGCCGATGTGCGCAAGGACTTCACTGATTTGAGTTGCTACAAGAGCATGAAAAAAGCGTCCTGATCAGGACGCTTTCAGCATCAGGCGATTTGCGCCTTGGCCGCCACCTCATCGAAGGTCTCCGGATCCAGCGCATCGGCCTGCTCATCGAGTACCTGACGCGGATGGTCGTTGCCGGGAATGCTGCTGTCGATCAACGCCAGCAAGCTCGCGCCTCTTGGGGTGAGGCTAACGCCTTCGCCATTCCCGCCTGCACCGCTCATGTGGGTCGCAATGAACCCGCGTTCGAGCAACAGCGCTCTCAACTCTGCGGCATGCGTTTCTGACGCATCCTCGATTGCCACGCTGTTTTGTACGTGGTGCAACAGACGCTCGATCAGGTCCCAGTCGTATCGTTTAGACATGTTTCAACCTCCAGTGGGCCAACAGGGCAATACCCGTGACGTCCGGTCATCGGGCTTGATGCTCAGTGGTTGTGACCCAGTGAAGGGCCAGCCGTTCAGCGGGCTGTCCGGGAGGCAGAAGGGGGCTATTCAGCGACTGGCGGACGCGTGACGCGCTTTTTCAGCGGCGCCATCCCGTCCTGGCTGACCAAAGGCTCCGCCTTCGGACGATTTACCGATTTGCGCTTGGTCGGGCCTTTGGCGACGGCTTTCTTTTTGTCGCCCTTCTTGTCACCTTTGCCATCGGTTTTTTTCTTCTTCACGCCGACGGCCTTGCCCGACGCCTTGACCTTCTTCGGCCCGGTGTAGGTGCCTTTGACTTCCTTGATCGTGCGTCGCTCGAACTTCTGCTTCAGGTAGCGCTCGATGCTGGACATCAGGTTCCAGTCACCGTGGGTGATCAGCGAGATCGCCAGACCTTCGCCACCGGCACGCCCGGTGCGGCCAATGCGGTGAACGTAGTCGTCGCCCGTGCGCGGCATGTCGAAGTTGATGACCATGTCCAGGCCGTCGACGTCCAGACCACGGGCCGCGACATCGGTCGCCACCAGGATCTTCACGCCGCCCTGCTTCAGACGGTCGATCGCCAGCTTGCGATCCTTCTGGTCTTTGTCGCCGTGCAGCACGAACGCCTTGTACTCGAGCGCCACGAGACGACCGTAAATGCGGTCGGCCATGGCACGCGTGTTGGTGAAGATGATTGCTTTTTGGTAGGTCTCGTTGGCCAGCAGCCAGTTGAGGACCTGCTCTTTGTGCACGTTATGGTCGGCGGTGATGATCTGCTGACGGGTGCCCGGAGCCAGCTCGCTGACACTGTTGACCTGCAGGTGCTGCGGGTCTTTCAGGACTTTGCCGATCATTTCGCGCAGGCCCGAACCACCGGTGGTGGCCGAGAACAGCATGGTCTGCTCACGATTGGCACACTCGCCGGCCAGACGTTCGACGTCTTCGGCAAAACCCATGTCGAGCATGCGGTCGGCTTCATCGAGAACCAACAGCTCAACCTGCTTGAGGTCGAGGTTGCCCGCGTTGAGTTGCTCCAGCAGACGGCCTGGCGTACCGATCAGGATGTCCGGCACTTTGCGCAGCATCGCGGCCTGGACCTTGAAGTCTTCGCCGCCGGTGATCAGGCCGGCCTTGATGAAGGTGAACTGGGAGAAACGCTCCACTTCCTTGAGCGTCTGCTGGGCCAGCTCGCGGGTCGGGAGCAGGATCACGGCGCGGATGTCGACGCGAACCTTGGCCGGGCCCATCAGGCGATTGAGCATCGGTAATACGAATGCGGCAGTCTTGCCACTGCCGGTCTGCGCCGTCACCCGTAGATCGTGTCCTTCCAGCGCCAGCGGAATGGCCGCTGTTTGCACAGGCGTAGGCTCGACGAAATTGAGTTCGGCCACGGCTTTTAGCAGGCGTTCGTGCAGGGCGAATTGGGAGAACACGGGTGTTACCTCGGCGTAATACAAAAAAACAGTCGCATAGGGTACCGGTTTAAGCCCGATTCGCCGAGTCTCTTTAGCTCAAAGGGCCTATTTTGTTACCGGATTTGGCCCAAGCTGCCTTCCCTTTCCCAACAATGCTCTAATCGCGCCCCCCATTTTTGATCAGGAGATCCAGCGCCCATGGACACCCATTCGCTTTGGCTACGCGCCCAGGAAATCTGGACGCTGCTGGAAAACCAGCCAATGCTGCGCACGATCACCGGCTTGCTGTTGCTGCTCGTCGCTGCTTTCGCGCTCGGGCGGCTGGCGCGGTGGATGATCCTCTACACCATGAAAGCCCTGAGCCGCCAGCCGTCGCTGTTCTGGCTCAATGACTTTCTGCACAACAAAGTCTTCCACCGACTGGCCCAGGTCACGCCCTCGGTGGTGATTCAATTCGGGCTAAACCTGGTCCCGAACCTCAGCACTGCCGCCAATCACTTGCTCGGTAACATCGCGCTGGCGTTCACCATCCTCTTTCTCATGCTCACCGTCGGCGCGCTGCTCAACGCGTTGCTGGACATCTACGCGCGCACCGAACACGCCCGCACCCGCTCGATCAAGGGCTACGTGCAGCTGACGAAAATGATCCTGTACGTGTTCGCCGGGATCATCATCGTTGCCACGTTGATTGATCGATCGCCGTTGCTGCTGCTCTCCGGGCTCGGCGCGATGTCAGCGGTGATTCTGCTCGTCTACAAAGACACCCTGCTGTCTTTCGTCGCCAGCGTGCAACTGACCAGCAACGACATGCTGCGCGTCGGCGACTGGATCGAAATGCCACAGGTCGGCGCCGACGGCGACGTGGTGGACATCACCCTGCACACCGTCAAGGTGCAGAACTTCGACAAGACCATCGTGTCGATCCCGACCTGGCGCCTGATGTCCGAATCGTTCAAGAACTGGCGCGGGATGCAGCAATCCGGGGGACGCAGAATCAAGCGCAGCCTGTTCATCGATGCCAGCGGCGTGCGCTTCGTCTCCGATGAAGAAGAACAGAAGCTGACCCAGGTCCGCCTGCTGACCGACTACATGGGCCGCAAGAAAGCCGAGCTCAAGGCGTGGAATCAAGCCCAAGGCAACGTCGCCGAAATGTCAGCCAATCGCCGTCGCATCACCAACATCGGCACGTTTCGCGCCTACGCGCTGGCTTACCTGAAGAGCCACGCCGACATCCACCCGGACATGACCTGCATGGTCCGCCAGATGGAAACCACGGCCCAAGGCGTGCCGCTGGAAATCTACTGCTTCACCCGCACCACCAGTTGGGGTGACTACGAGCGCATTCAGGGGGATATCTTCGATTACCTGCTGGCCGTGCTGCCGGAGTTTGGGCTGGGGGTTTATCAACAGCCCAGTGGGGCGGATTTACGGATTGGGTTGGAGAAGGTGTCGTCGAATCAAAGTCTGCACCAGCCGGGCAGCGCTTAACGCCCAAGTGCAGCTATGGCGGATCGTTTTCAGTGCTGACCCCGAATCGAACGGAGAACTCTTTCCTTCCGTTGGGCGTCAACGCCAGCGCCCTACTGTCGAGGTCCTGAATAACCCATTTGCGGCTGGTCGCTATGTGCAGGAAGGCAGCACCCAGTGCTCCGGCGAGATGCGGGCGGCGCATGCTCCAATCCAGGCATGAGCAGGCGAAGCGACGTCGCTGCGCCCTGACGGTCTCCACATCAAGCCCCAGGTCGGCCATCGCTTTTTCGCCGCTGACAGTGAGTTGATAATTACCGTCTTCAGGGGCTGACATGGTCAGCAAGCCTGACTCGAGGAAACGATCGTGCAGTTTTACGGCCAATGAACCCGCCATGTGGTCATAACAGGCGCGTGCGATTTGCAGTCGACCCGGGGTATTCGGGACGAACCGGGTGTCCGGCTTCTGACTGATCACCATGAGGGCCTCAATCGCTCTGGCCACGTCTGCGTCCGCCAGACTGTAATACCGATGCCTGCCCTGCGTGTGCAGCTTCAGCAGCCCGTCCTCTTTGAGCCTCGCCAAATGCGCGCTTGCAGTAGAGGCACTTACGTCGCCGATGACAGCCATTTCTGTGCTGGTACGTGCATGCCCATCCATCAACGAACAGAGCATCTTCGTCCTTGCTGGTTCGGCGATTGCGCCGGCGACCCTTGAAATGGCGGTGTCATTGCCTGGGGAGTCCATATTTCGTTCCTGAACGAATCGTTAACGTGCGCAGTGCCGGATATTAGCCGTTCTTTGTGAACAGGACTTTCAGAAATGACGCCGTTTGAAGCAGCCAGCCATGCCGACCCTTATATTTATTACGCAGGTTTAAGGCAACGAAAGGGGCTGTTGTTCGACGCAGATCTACGCATGTGGATCGCCAGTGATGCCAGTGCCGTAGAGGCCATTATGGAACATTCGGACTGTCGAGTCCGTCCTCTTGATGAGCCGGTTCCTCTCGCCATTGCACAGGGCGCCGCGGGTCGTATTTTCGGTCGGCTCATGCGCATGAACGAGGGAGCTGAACACCAGTGTCCAAGAATGGCCATCGCGCCCGCTTTGGCTTCTGTGCATGACGAAAACATCGCAGAAATTGTGTCGCAGGTGTTCGAGTCCCTCAATGCTCCGGTCGACGCCCTCAATGAATTGATGTGGACGTTGCCCGTATCCGTCATGGCAACCTTGATGGGCGTTCCTTTCACCCAGTTACGTGAAGTTGTGACCCTGACCCAGAATTTTGTGGGCTGCCTTTCCCCCTTAAGCGACAAGACCAAGCTGGATGAGGCCGATGCCGGAGCGACTCGGTTGAGTCAACTGTTCGCAGAGTTGCTGCTTGGCGAGGATGAAAGAAGTCGCTTCATGAGCCACGTGTTGAGGGAATGTGACGTGACGGGCTGGAAAGATCGAGACGCATTGATCGCTAATCTGATCGGCCTGTTGTCACAGACCTGCGAAGCCACCACAGGCTTGATCGGCAACACCCTCATAGCAATTCATCGTAACCCCGACCTGTTTGAACCCCCTCAACAACCGGCGCGTGTTGCAGAGTGGGTAGCCGAGGCGGCGCGCCACGACTCCCCCATACAAAACACCCGGCGGTTCGTTGCCGAGCAGTGTGTTATCGAAGGCAGCGTCCTGAAGGCCGGGGATACGGTTCTTTTGTTACTGGCTTCAGCGAACAGGGATCCTTGCGCAAACCCGGATCCCGACAACTTTTTGCTCACACGGCCACACCGTCGAATATTCAGCTTTGGCTCAGGCAGACACGAATGCCCAGGCCAGCAACTCGCTTTGCGTATTGCCTCTGAAGCGGTTTCAGAACTGTTGCGTAGACAGCCCAAAGCCGCTGTCCGCGCTAATCAATGGCGCTACTTGCCCTCGCTTAATGCTCGGATTCCTTATTTCCATCGCAGCCGTGAGACTCAACAATGATCGCCGTTATTTTTGAAGCGTGGCCACATGAGGAGCAATACCAGCGGTATCTTGATCTTGCGGCTGAACTGAAGCCATTGCTGGAAGGTTTGGATGGGTTCATTTCCGTAGAGCGTTATCAGAGCCTCAGTGAGCCAGGAAAAGTTCTGTCGCTGTCATTTTGGCGTGATGAGGAAGCCATTAAACGGTGGCGCGGCCTTGAGTTGCATCGTGCCGCGCAACTTACGGGGCGTAGGCAAGTATTCAATGATTACCACCTGCGCATTGCTGAAGTGGTGCGAGATTACAGTCTGGAGAATCGTGCTCAAGCGCCGGGTGATAGCAGACGCGCTCATGAATAAAATAAATTAAAACTACAAAAAGCCCGGCGTCTGCCGTAATGCTGTTCACTTAAGCATTTGAGTCCAAGCCGGGCTTTATAGAGAATCCGATGTCAGCCCCCTGGCATCGGATTTTTTTTATGCCCATTCAGCAGCAGTTGCTCGACC
>NZ_JAUFNS010000038.1:0-33622 GCF_041060445.1 Pseudomonas sp. W2-17
CCAATACGACGCCGCCGGCCAGCTCACCGACATCAACGACAGCCGCCGTGGGGTCCTTGTTTATCAATACGACCCGGTCAGCCGCCTGCTCGCCGCAACGAGCCGCCTCGGTACCGAAACCTTCGCCTTCGACCCTGCGAGCAACCTGCTCAACGACAGCGCCGCACCCGTCCGGCGCCCTTTAGATCCGGACCAAGTCCGCCACAAACTGATCGACAACCTGCTGCGCGACTACGCCGGCAACCACTACGAATACGACGAACGCGGTAACCAGACAGAGCGCTGGACCAACGGCCTGCGCAGCGAACTGCACTGGGACCTCTTCGATCGTCTAGTGCACTTCCGCGACCCGCGCCTCACCGTCGACTTCGGCTACGACGCCCTCGGCCGTCGCCTCTATAAACTCTCAAAAGCCCACTACCGACCGCGCCCAGAAGCCGGCACCGGCTGGAACGAAAACGAACACGCTCGCAAAGAACGCGAACTGGGATGCGGCTTCACCCTGTACGGCTGGGACGGCGACAACCTGGCGTGGGAAAGCAGCCCGCCGCCATACGCGGGCGCACTCGGCCGCACCGTCCACTACATCCATGAACCCGGCACCTTCGTGCCGGTGGCCCAGGCCATTCGCCACGAAACCATCCGCCTCGTCAGCCAACCGACCTACGAAGGCCGCTACAACTTCAAAGAAGACCCGCTCTGGACCTACAAACCCGTCGCACTGCCAATCGACGTCCTCGCCTGGTACCAATGCGACCACCTCGGCACGCCGCAGGAAATCACCGATCAAAACGGCAACACCGCCTGGAGCGCCCAATACAAAGCGTGGGGTGAAGCTCAAGAACAGCGCTCGGAGTTCGCCCAGCAAGCCGGCCTGACCAACCCGATCCGATTCCAGGGGCAGTACCACGACCACGAAACCGGCCTGCACTACAACCGCCATCGGTACTATGATCCAAGAGTCGGGCGATACATTAGCAAGGACCCGATTGGCTACAGTGGTGGGCTAAACCTCTATCACTACGTGCCGAACCCGACCGGATGGTTTGACCCGCTGGGGTTGAAACGAAAAAAGGGAATAACGCCAAACAATGAAGGCGCGCGTACAGCTATTGACGCAAAGAATCTGCCAGAAACTCAGTTCGGTTATAGCGAAGGCGCCTTGGGTAACGGCGCTGCGCACCCAGTGGTAAGACGGTTATACGACGACGTGCCGTCAGCCGATAGATCCAAATTTCACGGGGGTTGCGGTGAAGCAGATGCACTTAGTCAGATTGCGACTCAGCACAATGTCCGCTGCGCGACTGATTTAAGAGCCCTTGTGCAGGGAGGAACCTCAACGACACTTAGAAACGACGGAAAGCCGCTCGTTTTTTGCGATTCGTGTGCTCATGTAATGAAAAATCTCGGTGTACAGGATGGAGCTTTGAAATGACCGATGATCAAGTACTAATAGCAATAAGGGCGATCAACGAGCGCTTGGGCGATCAAAACATTTCCTATGACGAAGTTAGGCGCTGCTATGCAAGTTTTCTGATTAAGCTAATTAACGCTCAAATGGTCCAAATCCACCCATCCGAAGGGATAAAGACGATAACTCGGTACTTACAGCAGTTCGCAGATACCCAGCTAATTGATCATAATGATGAACATGTCCAGGAAATGGTTCATAAGCTTTGGACGATTGAGAAAGATTATAGGGAGTTATGCGTGACAACATCAGGGCTCGCTCGCTTTGCTATTCACTGTGCAGCAAGTGAAGCAGAGTGGATCGAGATGGACTTAGGGGCGCCAACACCTATCTGGACGTACTTCATTACCTTGAAAAAGGTTGCCCCTAATATAGGTGAAGAGTTCGTTGCGTTCTTTGGTGACTTATTACTAACCCAAAATTACAGGAGGCGATAATAAATAGATGGCGAATGAGGAAACTAAGGCTAACGGGGACGGACCCCTTTAACTCTATAGCACCCACTAACAGCTTGGTAAAATCGTGACCGACACACTGAACGTACCCCCGCTGATCGAACTCCCTGAAAGCCTGAGTCCACTGTTTCTTGCCGCAGGCTGGCCCAGCACTTCCACCATACCACTACCGCATTACGTTCCACCCGAGCATCCTGCCGCTGGTCTACTTGAACAGCTTGTCGGGGTGAAGGTAGGCATCTGCGGCGCAGGAGAGGAGTGCGCTACCAGTGATGTCGCCTTTGGCACATTCGAACATCTGCATGGAAGCGAAGACTTCCTTGAGTGGCAGCAACGCCTAGGCAGTACCTTGGTGAGCATCGCCGAAGTCCATCATAGCCACGGAGCGCTGTTGATGGACGAAAAGGGTTGCTGCTACGTCTTGAGCCTCATCCACGACGGGCTTTGGATACAGGGGCTGGGCTTTGCTCAAGCCATGGAGAACTTGATATTTGGGCGTAAGGCCGGTCGGCAGGCGCAACTCGCAACGCCAGGCGCGATACCGATCTTTCGCACCGGCACCCTATGACAGCCCTATCCTGCGTTCGGGGGCAGAAAATCTCGCTCGCCTGCGACCATTCAGGCTTAGAAGAGACCGTTTTCCCGTTGATTGATGTGTTGACGTGGTATCAGTGCGACCACCTGGATACGCACGGAGCTTATTGTTAAAGGGGACTGACCCCTTTGACTCAAGAAAATGGATCCTGCAGGAAACGCTCTAGATGATCGCTGGACCCTCACGACGGATTAGGACAAGAGTTGTATCGGCATTCGCAGTCCTATTGATTTACCCACAGTTCGAGGGAGGCCGCACGGCCCATGAGTCATGAATATAGATTGGTTTTTTCTAGCGATCTTACAGCCCAGCGCATTATGGATTCTTTAAAGGCGAGTGAGTCTTGCGTTCGGGCAGATCAAGAATTTTTGTACTTGAAAGATCAAAATTCTAAGACTGTAGCGGATTATGACGCACGCTTGAGCCATGATGATGACAGTACACTATGGCTTGAGGTCAATTTTAAATCGTCGGCGCTACATGACCTGGTGCGCGCGGCGCTAGATAATAAGCCATGCAAGTGTTTGAGCGAGGGGGACGTTAATGAGGAAGTTGAGCTGAGCGAGGCATTCCAACTCGGACATCCTCATATTTTCGGACCGTGACACTTAAATCCTAAAAGGGACGGTCCCCTTTAGTCCAATAGCAGTGCGCAGGTAGACGGCCGCTTGGCCGTCGATGCAGCAAGTTAATAGCCTTACACCGCAAACCCAGTCCCACGCGTATTCACAAACAACGAATAAATCGAGTGACTGCTCGCCATAAACAGCCGATTCCCTTCGCGTCCGCCAAAGCACAGGTTCGGGCAGCGTTCTGGCAGCGAGATGTGCCCGATGGCCTTGCCCTGGGGGTTGAAGACCCGCACGCCGTCGAGTTTTTCCAGGTCGGCCTTGGGGTCGCCGTTGCCGCCCCAGCCGCACCACAGGTTGCCCGCTTCGTCGCACTTCATGCCGTCGATAGCGGCGTAGTCCAGGCCTTCGATGTGTTGGCGGCGTTCGCCCAGGGTGCCGTCGTCCTTGACCGCGATGGCCCAGATCAGGCGGTTCGGTTTGGCGCGACCTTCGACGACGTACAGGGTCTTTTCGTCAGGGGAGAAGCACAGGCCGTTGGGACCGGCGAGGTCGTCGATCACCCGGGTGACTTTCCTACTCTCACCGTCGATGCGGTAGACGGCGTGTGGCTGGGTCGGGGTGATTTTGTGGCCTTCGTAGTTGTTGCTGGTCTGGAAGGGCGGGTCGCTGAACCAGATCGAACCGTCGCTTTTGCAGACGATGTCGTTAGGGGAGTTGAAGGGTTTGCCGTCGAAGCTGTCCGCCAGAACGGTGATGGTGCCGTTGTATTCCGTGCGGGTGATGCGCCGGCCTTCGCTGGTGGTAGTGGAACCCTCGCAGACGATGAGGCGGCCCTGGCGATCGCGGCACATGCCGTTTGAGAAGTTGGAATGCTCGCGGTAGACCGTGAAAGTGTCGGTGATTTCGTCCCAACGCATGATGCGGTTGTTGGGGATGTCGCTGACCAGCAAGTAACGCCCGTCGCCGACCCAGACCGGCCCCTCGGCCCAACGCATGCCGGTGGCGAGTTTTTCCACGCTGGCGTTGAAGACCCGCAGTTCGAGAAAGCTGTCGTCGAGAATGTGAATGAGCGGATCCGGGTAACGCTGGCTCAGGGGTTCTGCGGCAGACGCGAGGCGGGGCAGAGCGGCGCTGCCAACGGCGGCCAGCGTGGCGGAAACAGCGAGGGATTTTTTCAGGAAACTGCGGCGCGTGTTGCCGCTTGAGTGACCAGCGGTTTCAGCGTGCTGGGGCAAGGCGGACAGGGATGAGTCCATGTAGCGATCTCCGTTCTATTATTTTTTTACGGGACGCTAGTAATACCTCGTGATAAGACATCGTACAAGTTAATGATGGGTGGGTATCCAGCTCACCCTCCGACGATATCGGTGCGCAAACAGGCCTCTTCCCGGCTAAAGCCGGACCCACTAAAAGCAACGCGTGAAGCCACTGGAACCGGCTTTAGCCGGGAAGCTTTTGATTTGCTTTTGATCTTCTACGCGGTAGTCCAGACACCACAAAACGCGACTTGGGTGCAGGCTGAACGGAGGTTTCGTGGAGTGGGCCGAGCCGCATGGATGCGGCGAGAGCGCCGTCAGGACAGGGATGTCCGTTCGGCGCGGGCCCACGGAGCGAGACCGGAGTGAAGGAACCCTGACGAAGGAAGGGCCAAACCAGGAGCAAAAGCCCTTGGTTACTTGGGGCTTTATCAAGTAACTCGCCGAAGGCGAAACGTCTGCCCTTAGGCAGACTTCTCAGCAACACCGCGCACCCCGGGGACAGATTAATTACGGTGAAGCGCTATAAATAAATCAGTCCCTGACCGAAACCCTACTTCGCCCTCAACCCCTCACGCACATCCTTCACGTCCGAACCGGACACCGCTGGCGCCGCATTGCCCCACGTATTGCGCACATACGTCAGCACATCCGCGACATTCTCATCCGACAGATTCCAGCCAAACGCCGGCATCGCCGGAGCCGTTGGCGCAGCATCCGTCGCACCCGCACGACTGCCCGCGAGCACCACACGAATCAGCGACGACGGATCATTGCTGTTCACCAACGGGGCCATTGCCAGTTTCGGAAAGAGATTGGCCGCACCTTCACCGGTCGGCGTATGACATGCCGAGCAGCGATCCGCATAAATCGCCTTGCCCGCCACCATCGCCGCATCGTTCGCCGCGACTGGCTTGGCGGCCTCAACCGGCTTGGCACCGTCCTTCAAGTACACCGCCACCGCCAGCAAATCCTCATCCTTCCAGTGCTGCGAAGAATGCTCGACCTCCTCGGCCATCGGCCCGGACGCGATGTCGAAACGGTTTGCGCCGGTCTTCAGGTACTTGACGATGTCCGCCTCGCTCCACGCACCAATGCCATCGTGGCCAGTGGACGTGATGTTCGGCGCGACCCAGTTCTGCAGATTGGCCCCGGTGAGGAACTGATCATTCTTGTCACCGCCGATCAGGTTCTTCGGCGTATGGCACGTGCCGCAGTGCCCCAGACCTTCCACCAGATACGCGCCGCGGTTCCACTGCTCGGACTTCTGCGGATCGGCCTTGAATTCGCCTTCCTTGAAGTTGATCAGGTTCCAGCCGATCAGGCTGGTGCGCACGTTGAAGGGGAAGGGCAGCTGGTTGGTTTCAACCTTGTTCTCCACCGGATCCACCGTCTTCAGGTACGCGAAGATCGCCAGGTTGTCCTCACGCAGCACCTTGGTGTACGCGGTGAACGGCATGGCGCCGTACAAACGCTTGCCGTCCAGGCCGTGGCCCTTGGACATGGCGTTCTGGAAATCCTCGAAGCTCCAGCGGCCGATGCCGGTCGCTGGGTCCGGGGTGATGTTGGCGCCAGCCAGCTTGCCGAATGGCGTGTCGAGGATCACGCCGCCGGAGAACAGCGGCTTGCCCGGGAGCGTGTGGCACGCGGTGCAGTCGCCCAGGGTGGTCAGGTAGCGGCCTTTTTCCACGATGTTGTAGGAATCGGCGCCGGTTGCCCCATGAGCCAGGGAAACAGACAGGCCGATAACGCCTGCGCAGACCGTCAGAAGAGTCTTCATACGCTGATCATCTCCCCTGGACGCTTGAGGTAGCGGGTGCGGATGGCATCCGCTGCTTTGAAGGCCAGCGCCGCGACGGTGCCAGTCGGGTTGTAGCCCGGGTTCTGCGGGAAGGCGGATGAGCCGACCACGAACAGGTTCGGCACGCCCCACACTTGCAGGTGTTTGTTCACCGAGCTGTTCTTCGGGTCGGCACCCATGATGAAGCCGCCGACGATGTGCGACGACTGATACGGCGCGCTGTTCCAGTGGCCGTTCTGCGAACTCGGGACCATTTGCCGCGGGTTCATGCTCTTGGCGATCTCGCCGACCTTGCCGGTGACGTACGCAGCCATTTTGCGGTCGTTCTCCGGGAAGTCGAAGGTGATGCGCAGCAGCGGGCGACCCAGCGGATCTTTATAGGTCGGGTCCAGCGACAGGTAGTTGGTGCGCGTCGCGTAGCTGCTTGCTTCGCAGCCGATGGACATGGTGCTGGCGTAGTTCTTCACCGTGGCTTTCTTCCACTCCGAACCCCAGGCCGGGGTGCCGGGCGGCAGAGGGCGGGAGTCGATGGGCGCAGCGCCGATCGGCGTCACGCGGGTGCTGCCGCCGCCGACAAAACCCAGACCCGAGTGGTCGAAGTTGTCGTTGTTGAACTCGTCGATGCCCATGCCGATGGCGCCGCCACCGATAAACGGGTTGAAGTTCTTGTCATCGAAGAACATGCGCACGCTGTTGGCGGTCTGGTAGGCGTAGTTGCGGCCCGTGGTGCCGGTATTGGTCACCGGGTCGTACGGCTGGCCGACGCCGGACAACAGCATCAGGCGCACGTTTTCGAAGATGAACGCGCTGATCACCACCAGTTCGGCAGGCTGTTCCCATTCTTCGCCGTTCGAATCCATGTAGACGATGCCGGTGGCGCGTTTGCCGCTGCTGTCCATGGTCACGCGCAGGACTTCGCAGTTGGTCATCGCGGTGAAGTTCGGCTTGCGCACCAGCACCGGCAACACCGTAGTGATGGCGCTGGCTTTGGAGTAGTTGGCGCAGCCGTAGTTGGTGCAGAAACCGCAGAAGGTGCAGGCACCCATGGCCACGCCAAGGGAGTTCACGTACGGGCGCGAAAGCAAGGCCGACGGCACCGGGAACGGCTTGTAGCCTAGATTCTTCGCGGCCTCGGCGAACAGCGTCGGCGCGTAGGTCTGTTGCGTCGGCGGGTTCGGGTATTCCTCGGAGCGCGCACCTTCGAAGGTGTTGCCGCCTTCCTGGATCACGCCCTTGATGTTGCCGGCCTTGCCGGAGATGCCCGCCAGGCGATCGAACTTGGCGTAGAACGGCTCCATTTCGTCCCAGTCAGTGCCCCAATCCTGCAGGGTCAATTCAGGCGACAGCTCTTTGCCGTAACGCTCGGTCAGGTGGCTGTGCAGCCGGAATTCGTGGGGCTGAAAACGAAAGGTGATGCCGGCCCAGTGATTGCCTGCGCCGCCGGTGCCATTGCCGGGGTGAAACGAGCCCCAGCTGCGCATGGGTAGCGCTGTCTCGGTCACGCTGTTACGAATGGTCGTGGTGTTTTGCCGGGTTCTCGCCATCAAGTCCTGACGGCGGTTGTAGCGCAGTTCGTCTGCCGCCGAGGCGACGTTGAAATCCGCTGCGGTGTCGCGCCACGGACCGCGTTCAAAGCCGATGATCTTCAGATTTTCATCCGCCAGTTCGTTGGCGATGATGGATCCGGCCCAGCCGAGCCCGACAACCACGACGTCCGTGGAAGGTAGTTTTTTGGCCATGTCGAATTAACCCTTTTTGGTCCAGGCGGAGCTGCCGATGATGGAGAGCGGCACCAGATTCAGCTTCTGGTTGTGCAGACCGATGTACTCGCGGTAGTCGTAGCGGGCACCGGGGAAGCCGATCATTTTCCACGACACCATGTCGCGGTTGCCGCCGTAGACCGGGTCGGCGAAGAAGCCTTCCATGGTGTTGCCGAGCACTTGCTGGAAGAACAGCTTTGAGTCGATCCCTTCCAGCGTGATCTCGCCTTTGTCCAGACCGGTCAGGACCTTGTCCTGTTGTTCTGCGGTCAGGGCGCTGAAGTTTTTCTGGAATTGCTTCTGGCAATAGCCTTCGAGGCCGGCGAGGCCGAGACGGTAGCGCTGGCGCGGCACCAGTTCCGACTGGTCACCCTGCATCGGCGTGCCCTGAACGAACGGCCCTTGCATGTACAGACGGCTGAAGGTGCCGTATTCGCCGGCCAGCTGACGGTCGATGAACACCGCGCAGCCTGCATCCTTGCCGCTGACGCTGAGGTCATCGGCGGGGATCAGCCGCGCCACGATGGCTTCCACCACGGTGGCCTCGGCATCGGTGAAGAATTGCCAGCCGGGGGTGTCGTAGTGCATCGGACCGTTGTGGTCGAAGGGCACCCACTGCGGAACGCCAACGACGGTGGCGGCCTGGGCCGTAGCGGCGGCGCCCACGGCCAGCGTCGTGGCTGAACCTTTCAGCAACTGGCGGCGGGTGAGGCCTTTGGATTTCTCTGTCATTCAGGGCTCCTGCAAAACCACGCCCCCACAGGCCATTGGGGAATGGTCCGTGCCGGGGCTGTGCTCTGCGTTCTTTATCACGGGTATTGCCGCGCATACGATGTGCACGGCAAGTGGCTCTTGGCGGGGTGTGACATTGGGTCTCTGGCAGGCCAGCGGGCGAATAGCGCACGCTGAGCGGGGAGTTGCCGTAACTGATCCCTGTTTTTTCACGCCAACTGACATGATAGATGTGTTACGACGTGTTGCGGCGGGTGAATTCGGTAAATGACTGTTACCGAACGCGTAACAGTCGCGGTCCATTCGAGTAACAATTGAGGAAATAACGGCGCATGGCTTTTTCCTGAAACCGCCTCAGGGATCGCGCGTCGGGGCGAGCGGGGCTTGAACCTGACAGAATCTTCATAAAGCCTGGCCCGTCGCCGGGACCACTTCTTGGTATCGTGCACGCCATTTGCGTCCCGCCTATTCATGCGGGGTGCTGACTGTGCCGTCCATCTGTTCACCGAGTAGCTGCAGAAATGCCCGATCCAATACCTTTAAAAGACCACGAGAAGGAAACCCGGCTAGTCAACAAGCGCTTGATCGCCTGCGCCGTTTTCGTGGCCATGCTCAGCGTCGCGCTGGTGTGCCGCATGTACTTCCTGCAAGTCACCGAATTCGCCTACCACTCGACCATCTCTGAAAACAATCGCGTCCACGTGCTGCCGATTCCACCGGAGCGCGGGCTGATTTTTGACCGTAACGGCGTGATCCTCGCGGACAACCGGCCCAGCTTTAACCTGACCATGACCCGCGAGCGCGCAGGCGACTGGCATGCGGTCATCGACGAACTGATGCAGATACTCAACCTGCCCGACGAGGACCGCATTATTTTTGACAAGGCGATGAAAAACTCGCCTCACCGCTTCGTGCCGGTGACGCTGCTGTATGAGCTGACGGAAGAGCAGATCGCCCTGTTGGCGGTCAACCAGTTCCGCCTGCCCGGGCTGGACGTCGAGGCGCAGTTCGTTCGTCACTACCCGCTGGCGGAGCACTTCGCGCATTCCATCGGCTACGTCGGACGGATCAACGAGAAGGAAGCGACGCAGCTGGATCAGGTGGAATACCGCGGCACGCAGTCCATAGGCAAGACCGGCGTCGAGCGGTTCTACGAAAGCGAACTGCACGGCCATGTTGGCTATGAAGAAGTGGAAACCAACGCGCAAGGTCGGGTGTTGCGGGTGCTCAAACACACCGATCCGGTGGCTGGAAAGAACATCACGCTGAGCCTGGACATCAAGCTGCAAGAAGCGGCGGAACACGCCTTGGGGGATCGTCGCGGCTCGGTGGTAGCGATCGATCCGGCCACCGGCGAAGTGCTGGCAATGGTCAGCAAGCCGAGCTTCGACCCGAACCTGTTCGTCACCGGCATCAGCTTCAAGGAGTATTCGGCGCTGCGTGATTCGGTCGACCGGCCGCTGTTCAACCGCGTGCTGCGCGGGTTGTATGCGCCGGGTTCGACCATCAAGCCGGAAGTGGCGATTGCCGGGCTGGACAGCGGGGTCGTCACGCCGTCTACGCGGGTGTTCGATCCGGGCTATTTCCAGCTGCCTGATTTCGATCACAAGTACCGCAACTGGAACCACAGCGGCGATGGCTGGGTGGACCTGTACGCGGCGATCATGCGCTCCAACGACACCTATTTTTATGACCTGGCGCACAAGCTCGGCATCGACCGCCTGCACGATTACCTGACCATGTTCGGCATCGGCCAGAAGGTCTCGCTGGACATGTTCGAAGAATCGGCGGGGCTGATGCCGTCGAAAGAATGGAAGCGCATCACCCGACGTCAGGCCTGGTTCCCGGGGGAAACCGTGATTCTCGGCATCGGCCAAGGCTACATGCAAGTGACCCCGCTGCAGCTGGCTCAGGCGACGACGCTGATCGCCAGCAAAGGCGTGTGGCATCGTCCGCACCTGGCCAAGGAAATCGGCGGTTCGGCGCCGGTGGACGAGCATCCGATGCCAAACATCGTGCTGCGTGATTCCCACGAGTGGGATCAGGTCAACAACGGCATGCAGGCGGTGATGCACGACCCACGCGGCATCGCCCGTGCGGCCGCGCAAGGTGCGCAGTACCGCATCGCCGGCAAGAGCGGCACCGCGCAGGTGGTGGCGATCAAGCAGGGCGAGCGCTACAACCGCGACAAGACCCTGGAACGCCACCGCGACAACGCCTTGTTCGTCGGCTTTGCCCCGGCGGCCAATCCCAAGATTGTCGTCGCCGTGATGATCGAGAACGGCGAAGCGGGCGGACGCGTGGCAGGTCCCGTGGTGCGGGAAATTCTGGATGCCTGGCTGCTGGATCCGGACGGCCACCTGAAACAGCAATACGCGACGCCGAGTGCAACGCCGATCAACCCCAAGGTGCAGATCGCCGAGCCGAGCAAGGCGCCGGGCCAGCCGCCGGTGTGAGATCTGGCGCTTGCGGGCGGGGGCGTTTCCCCAAGACGCACTGAACTGTCCCCGGCGCTATAGGTCGATTTGAGACCACGCGTAAGGTCTGTTCCGGCCTCGCGCGCTCATTCGACTCGACAAGGAACTTGCCCCATGTCCAGCAGAACCATCGCCGATTACCTCGCCCAAACCCTCGCCGCAGCCGGCGTCTCGAAGATCTGGGGCGTCAGCGGCGACAGCCTGAACGGTCTGACCGACAGCCTCCAGCGTCTGGGCAAGATCAAGTGGATGCACACCCGTCACGAAGAAGTCGCGGCGTTCGCGGCGGGGGCGGAAGCAGCGTCCACCGGCAAGCTGGCGGTGTGTGCGGGCAGTTGCGGTCCGGGTAATCTTCATTTGATCAACGGTCTGTACGACTGCCACCGCAGCGGCGTGCCGGTCCTGGCCATTGCCGCGCAGATTCCGTCCTCCGAAATCGGCCTGAATTACTTTCAGGAAACCCACCCCACCGACCTGTTCAAGGAGTGCAGCCACTTCGTTGAAACCGTTAGCACCCCCGAGCAGTTCCCTCGGGTGCTGGAGCGAGCGATGCGCGCGGCCATCAGCCAGCGCGGCGTGGCGGTGATCGTGATTTCCGGCGATGTCGCCCTGAGCGCAGCGCCTGACATCAAACCCCAGTGGGTCGATCACGCGCCTGCGCGGGTGATCCCCGCCGAAGCCGATTTACAACGGTTGGTGGACCTGCTGGACACATCCAAGGCCGTGACCATTCTCGCCGGCGCCGGCTGTGCCGAGGCCCACGATCAGGTGGTGGCGCTGGCGGAGAAATTGTCTGCCCCCGTGGTCCACGCTCTGCGTGGCAAGCAGTACATCGAATACGCCAACCCCTTCGACGTCGGCATGACCGGGTTGATTGGTTTCAGCTCCGGCTACCACGCGATGATGGCCTGCGACACGCTGGTGATCCTCGGCAGCAGCTTCCCGTACCGCAATTTCTACCCGGAAAAAGCCACCGTCATCCAGATTGACATCGACCCGACCGCCCTCGGCCGTCGCGTGCCGGTCGCCCTCGGTCTGGCCGGCGGCATTGCTGAAACCCTCGACGCCGTGCTGCCCCGCCTCAAGGCCCACACCGATCGGAAGTTCCTCGACAAGGCGCTGGATCATTACGCCAAATCCCGCGACGAACTCGATGAGCTGGCTACGCCATCGGGCCATGGCGAGCCGATTCACCCGCAATACCTGACGCGACTGGTTGACGCTTACGCCGACCCGGACGCGATCTTCACCGTCGATGTCGGTACGCCAACGCTGTGGGCGGCGCGTTACCTGACCATGAACGGCAAACGCTCGCTGCTGGGCTCGTTCAACCACGGCTCCATGGCCAACGCCATGCCCCAGGCCCTGGGCGCCAAGGCGGCATTCCCTCAGCGGCAAGTGGTGGCGCTCTGCGGCGACGGCGGCTTGTCGATGCTGATGGGCGACCTGCTGTCGATCCGCCAACTGAACCTGCCGATCAAGCTGGTGGTGTTCAACAACAGCTCGCTGGGGTTTGTGGCGATGGAAATGCAGGCCGGCGGTTACGTGCCCCATGACACTGACTTCAACAGCACCAATTTTGCCAACATCGCCATTGGCGCGGGGATTCTGGGGATTCGCGTGGAAGACTCGGCGGACCTGCCGAATGCTCTGAAGAAAGCCTTCGAACATCCAGGGCCTGTGGTGGTGGATGTCGTGACCGCGAAACAGGAGCTGGGCATGCCACCGAAGATCAAGCTCGCCCAGGCGAAAGGCTTCAGCCTGTTCATGCTCAAGGCGGTGATGAACGGAAAAGCGGACATGGTGCTGGAGTTGGCGAAGACTAATTTGCGTTAAGAATTTGTCGATTGAGTAGGCGCCGTGTGCAATGCACGGCGCCTCGACTCTTAAAAAATAAAAAAATCTTCATGACTTACTTGCTGTTTATTTTCATGTTTATTTGCCGCCTAGATCGAATCGAAGTTGGCATAATTGCGATTCGCTATAATCGATGTTAGCACTTTGTTTGTATTCGATATTTCAACTTCTGTAGTGAGATCATGAATGATCTCACTCAGTAGGCGGAGATGTTGATTGGGGATAGTATTTGGTTTCAATAAATCCTCAAGGAAGAACGATCATGAGCGATAAGAAAGCGGATCCTGCCAACGCTGTTCATCAAGCGGGCGATCGAGATGTTGAATTCAACGGTAGTGGTTATATTCTAAACCCCTATCAGCTGTATGTGCCTGATCCGCGAAGTAAGAGTGACCAAGAATTTTACGAAATCCAAAACGGTCAAAGGGGATCTTCGAAAGGTGATATCGGCCGTCATAAGCCGGATGGACCATTGGATCATGATTTTGGCAATGGGGGGCGCTTCACGTTTCCATTTATGGACGACCTTTACCCCACCGTTCTGGACAGCGAAGGTTTTATTTTCAGCACTGATCAAAAGGAGACAACTATCACCTGCGTCGGGGTTTCGGAGTTCCTGAAGCCAGAAGGTACCGGTTCTCTAGTGAACGTTCCGGCCGCCATTCGGATATTCGCAACTGGCAAGCCAGATATCAAGTTCGGTAAAGGCGGCAAGCAGTTGTTTAAGTTAAAGGTAGACGGTGAAGCCGACACCGACAGAAAAGAATACTTCTCCCCTTGGAATTCCGTCCGCGCGTCCGTGCGGCAACAGGATGGCAGCATTCTATTTCCGTGCAGACTCATCAATGACAGAGTGGCTACCTTTCACCTAGTCAAACTCGACGTTAACGGCCTTCCGGCTAAGGGTTATGGCGATAACGGTGTTGAAGCGATTACGCCCACGTCTGATCTTTGGGCAGACTATGCAGCGGGCAGCGACGGCAGTGTCACACTGGTGGGTCATTTCAACAATGGCAGGGCCTTGGGCGTTGTCTCCCGATATACCTCGACCGGCGTGCTCGACACGCAGTTTGCAGGCGGTCGCAAAATTATCGATCTTCCTGAGTTGCCCAGCGTCACCAGCATCCTGTTAAAAAAGGTCTGGTACGGGGATAAGGATGGCGTAACGCTTCATGCGAATATTCATGACAGCACTGACGGCAAGGATAAGTTGGTGATTATCAAGCTGACGAAATACGGCGAGTATGATCCAGCGTTCCACGGTGGGCAGCCATTGGTCGTCCCTGAGGTTGATACGTCGATCCAGACCTTTGCCTTGATGGAGATCGATGATCAACAGCGCACGGTCATCTCATATAATCAAACAGCGCTTGACGTCCGATTAATCCGGTTGCTCAAAGACGGGAATGGTGACTTGGCGTTTGGTTCAGACGGTTCAGTGGTTCACCCAAACATCGGACCGGTCACTGAGCTTATCATCCAGAACGGAGTGGATATCCTGTTGAAGGCCTACTACCGGGAGAATGGAAATAATCGCGCTGTGCTTTTCCGATTCTTCGGCGAGAGCGCGGCATAATTAGATACCCTCTCAGCATGGGTTCGTTTGTGATTGCCGTGCGCTTCTGCAGATGAACCCTTGTTTTTCTGAAAGATACAGGTGGCCGGTTTGCGCCCCCAAAAAGCGCATCATGCGCAACCTCGCACCACCCTGAAACACGCCGCTTGCCCCCTCACCAGTCTCTTAAAATAATCATTGTGCCATCTAGAAACACGATGTTATGTTGCTAACATCCTGTTGCAAAATGACTGACGGATAACATTATCCCGGCTCATGCAACCCGGCTCCACCAGCGGAATTCCCATGGAAAAGCGTCCCTTCCTCGATGCACTGGAACAGCGGTTCAGCGACCTGACGCCCACCGGCAAGCGCATCGCCGGCTACCTGCTAGCCAATCCGCAGAAGCTGCCGTTCGAGACCGCCGACAGCATCGCCCAGCAAACCGGCACCACCGGCATTTCGGTCGGACGGTTTCTGCGTTCGCTAGGTTATCGCAACATCGACGACGTCAAACAGAGCCTGCGCGGGGACAGCGCCAGCCCTTGGGTCATCACCGATCGGCTCGGCGCCTTTCGTGAAGAAAACACCCAGGGCGATGCGCTGGAACGCTCGATGAACCGTGAGCTGGAAGCGATCCAGCGCGTCTACGCCCTGGCCCGTGGCGAAACCTTCGCCCGTATCGTCGAGCGGCTGCACAGCGCCGACGCGGTGTTCATCGTCGGCATTCAGACCACCCGCGGCATCCTCAACGCGTTTTTCAGTCACCTGGAGTACATCCGGCCCAAGGTGTATTACGTCGACGGCTTGTCCGGCACCTACGCCGAATCCCTGAATTCGCAATTCGAAAAACCCTACGCCGTGATCGCCGACTTCCGCACCTATTCCGCCGTTACCCGGACCTTCTGCGAAGTCGCCCACCAGCAGAACGTGGGGCTGGCCTTCATTACCGACTTTCACTGCCCATGGGCCAGGGATTACCCGAGCGATCTGCTGCAGCTCAACTCTGACGTCGGCCAGTTCTGGGATTCCCTGGCGCCGCTGACCTGCCTGTTCAATTTGATGGTGTCGGCAGTGGCTGACCGTTATGGCGACCGCCTTGACCAACGCCTGGCGAAAAACCGTGAGCTGCAGCAACTGTTTGGCCAGTTTGAATGAGCCCGATTGCCCGGTTGAAGCGTGCTTCGCAAAGGCAACAGCTTCCCGGCTTTAGCCGGGAAGCTTCACCCGCCAGGCATGAACCTGCGTGTCATGAATGAACAAGCTGATCTGGAGTGTCGTTACGTGAATAGCCCCCTCGTCGAAGTCGATGCCCACGCGCTGCAGGTCGAGATCGACCTGATTTACGCCGGCGTCGATAACCTCGCCGGCAAGCAGATTTACCAGGACCCGCGCTGCCTGCTGCACCGCGACGCTGAGCAGTGTCTGCGCAAGGCCAGCACCCTGGCGCGACAGGCCGGACTGCGTTTGCGCCTCTTCGACGCGTATCGCCCGGCCTACGCGCAGTACCTGCTCTGGCAAGCGTTGCCCAACCCCGAATACGTGCGCGACCCCGCCTTGGGCTCGCACCACACCCGAGGCGTGGCCGTGGACCTGACTCTGATCGATGCCAGCGGCAACGCCCTGGATATGGGCACCGGCTTCGATGACATGCGCGAGCAGTCCCATCAGTTCTTCGCCGACCTGCCCACCGACATACAGCGCAACCGCCTGCTGTTGCTGGGGATCATGCTGGCGGCAGGGTTCACCTACATCGACAGCGAGTGGTGGCATTACGAACTGCCTGACGCCGAGGACTATCCGCTGATCGACGACGGCTCGATTCAGCCCGCCACCTGAATCCGCAGCACGTGACACGCACCACGCAACACGCGTTACAAAACAGGACATACGAACAAACGACCGGGACAACCATGAATCCCGGCTGAATCTGGCGTCACCCGACCTCGCAAGAGCAGGGCGCGCCATTTCGCAGGCCTGAGGCCTGTGAGCTTGAACTGCCCGGTATAGCTTCAATAACAAACCTGACGAACTTTCAGACATCGAACGATCAAGGAACCGGCATGAAATCAATCCTTACCCCACGCACGCTGGCGATGGCAGTCCTCTGCACCGCCATGGGCCTCGGCGCCTGGCAATCGGCCAGCGCAGCCGTGCCTCAGGACACCCTGATGATCGGCAAACCGTCCGACCCGCAGACCCTCGACCCGGCCGTGACCATCGATAACAACGACTGGACCGTGACCTACCCGGCGTACCAGCGGCTGGTCACCTACAAGGTTGAAAACGGCAAGGGCAGCACCGAAGTGGCGGGGGAGCTGGCCAGCGGCTGGACCACCTCGGCAGACAACTTGACCTGGGAATTCAAGCTCAAGCCCGGCAACAAATTCGATGACGGCGCCGAGGTCAACGCCGAGGCGGTGAAGTTCTCATTTGACCGAGTCATGAAGCTCAAGCAGGGCCCGTCCGGCGCCTTCCCCGAGGACATGGCCGTGTCGGTGGTCGATCCGCTGACCGTGCGCTTCACCCTGAAAGCGCCATACGCGCCGTTCCTCTCCACGCTGGCCCACAACGGCGCCGCCATCATCAACCCGGACGTGGCGAAGAAAGCCGAAGGCGCAGACGCCTACCTGTCCAACCACACCGCAGGTTCCGGGGCGTTCAAGCTGGTCAACTGGCAGAAAGGCCAGACCCTGACCATGGAGCAGAACAGCTACTACGCCGGCCCGAAACCCGCCCTGAAAAAAGTCGTGGTGAAGATCATCGGCGAGGCCTCGGTGCGCCGTCTGCAGCTGGAACACGGTGACCTGGACATCATCGAAGACATGCCCGAAGACCAGCTCGAAGCGCTGGCGAAGAAATCCGGCATCGTCGTCGGTGACTACCCGTCGCTGCGGGTGACGCTGCTGTACCTCAACACCCAGAAAGCGCCGATGAACAACCCCGATGCGCGGCGCGCGATTGTCGAATCCCTGGACTATGACGGCATCATCAACGGCATCCTGAAAGGCAAGGCCAAGCCGCTGAACGGGCCGATTCCTCAGGGCATGTGGGCCTATGACGCGAAGCTGCCGGCGTTCAAGCAGGACATGGAAAAGGCCAAGGCCGATCTGGCGAAAGTCTCGCCGAAGGTCAGCAACCTCACGTTCATGTACTCCGACAAGGACCCGAACTGGGAGCCCATCGGCCTGACCCTGCAGGCTGGCCTGCAACCGTTGGGCGTCAACCTCAAGCTGGAAAAACTCGCCAACGCCAGCATGCGTGAGCGCCTGGGCACCGGTGACTTCGACATCGCCATCGGCTCGTGGAGCCCGGACTTCGCCGACCCCTACATGTTCATGAACTTCTTCTTCGATTCGAAGCTGAAAGGCCTGGCCGGCAACCGTTCGTTCTACGACAACCCGGCGGTGGACACGCTGATTCGTGAATCGGCGACCACCAACGACATGGCCAAGCGCACCGAGCTTTACCAGCAGGCACAGAAGATTGTGCTCAACGACAGTGTCTACGCCTACCTCTACCAGAAGGCCTACACCTTGCCGATGAGCGAGAAGGTCAAGGGCTACGTGTTCAACCCGATGCTGGAACAGGTGTTCAACGTCGGCACGATCACCAAGTAAGCCCTTATCCGGTAAATCGCTGTGACTCACTGGGCCCTGCAAGGGAGGCGGGGTCCTGTGAAGCAGCGCTGTGTCCGCGAGCTGTTTCGCGTTATTGATCGACTGCGTGACCGAGGTGCCCCATGGCCTTCCTGAATATGCTGCGCAAACGCCTGGGCGGCCTGCTGCTGGTGGTGTTCGGCGTTTCTCTGATTACCTTTTCCATCTCGCACCTGATTCCGGGCGACCCCGCGCGACTGATCGCCGGGGACCGCGCCACCGACGCCATCGTCGACAACATCCGCCATCAGTTGGGGCTGGATCTGCCGCTGTATCAACAATACGGCCGCTACATGCTCGACCTGCTGCACGGCGACCTGGGCACGTCGATTCGCACCCATCGCCCGGTGCTCGAAGATTTGCAGGCGTTCTTCCCGGCGACGCTGGAGCTGGCGCTGGCGGCGCTGACCTTGTCGATTCTGGTGGGTGTGCCGTTGGGTGTGCTCTCGGCGGTGTACCACAACCGCTTCATCGACCAGGTCGCTCGCACCCTGGCGGTGACCGGGATTTCGACCCCGGCGTTCTGGCTCGGGCTGGGCCTGATCGTGCTGTTTTACGGCCATTTGAACTGGCTGCCGGGCAGCGGTCGTCTTGACGAAGGGCTGGACCCGCCGAAAACCATTACCGGTTTTTACTTGATCGACACGCTGCTGGCGGGCGACACCGGGCTGTTTTTCAACGCCGTGCAGCACCTGATTCTGCCGGCCATCACCCTGGGCTTCGTCAACTTGGGCGTGGTCGCGCGGCAGATCCGCTCGGCCATGCTCGACCAGCTCGGCGAAGACTACATCCGCACCGCGCGGGCCTACGGGCTGTCGAAGTGGGCGGTGATTTTGCGCCACGCCTTGCCCAATGCGCTGATTCCGTCGGTAACGGTCCTGGGCCTGACCCTGGGCGATCTGCTCTACGGCGCGGTCCTCACCGAAACCGTGTTCGCCTGGCCGGGCATGGGTGCCTACGTGGTCAAGTCGATCCAGTCGCTGGATTTCCCGGCCGTGATGGGCTTCGCGATCATGGTCTCCTTCATTTACGTGCTGCTGAACATGGCGATCGATCTGCTGTACCGCCTGATCGATCCGCGCATTGGCGAGGTCAACTGACATGACGACTCCGATCACCGCGCCCGCCGTGGCGCCCCTGCCGGCCGCCTCGCGCTGGCAGGACAAATGGGCCTACCTGGCCCATCAGATTCGCCGCAGCCCGCTGACCATGGCCGGGCTGTTGATTACCGTGATGGTGCTGTTGGTGATGGCCTTTGCGCCTTGGCTCGCGTCCCATGATCCCAACGCGCTGAACCTGACCCAGCGCCTGGCCGCGCCGTCCGCCGCCCATTGGTTCGGCACCGACGAAGTGGGCCGCGACCTGTTCAGCCGCGTGTTGTACGGCAGCCGGCAATCCGTCGGCGTCGGTCTGTTCGTGGCCTTTGCCTCGTGTTTTGCCGGCGGCTTGCTGGGCTGTATGTCCGGGATCATCGGCGGGCGTTTCGACGGCCTGATCATGCGCCTGATGGACATCATGCTGTCGGTGCCGTCGCTGGTGCTGATCATGGCCCTGGCCGCAGCGCTGGGCCCGAGCCTGTTCAACGCCATGCTGGCGATCACGCTGGTGCGGATTCCGTTCTACGTGCGCCTGGCCCGAGGTCAGGCCCTGAGCATTCGCCAGATGGGTTACGTCAAAGCCGCCGAAACCTTCGGTGCCGGGCGTTGGCATATGGTCATCTGGCACGTGGCGCGCAACGCCATGCCGCCGTTGCTGGTGCAACTGAGCCTGGACATCGGCAGCGCCATCCTCATGGCCTCGGCCCTGGGCTTCATTGGCCTGGGCGCGCAACAACCGACGGCGGAGTGGGGCGCCATGGTCGCCACCGGGCGCAACTACATCCTCGATCAATGGTGGTACTCGACCTTTCCCGGCGTGGCAATTCTGATCACGGCCACCGGTTTCAACCTTTTGGGCGACGGCGTGCGTGACTTGCTCGACCCACGGCAGCAGGGGAAATGACCATGCAGGCATCTGTTCAAAACCCCCTTTCCGAGCAGGCTCCGGTGCTGGTCATCGACGACCTGCGCATCGAATTTCCGGCCTACAAAAGCACCGTCAAGGCCCTCAACGGCGTGTCGCTGCACGTCAATCCCGGCGAAATCGTGGGCGTGATTGGCGAGTCAGGCTCCGGCAAGTCGGTCACCGCGATGCTCAGCCTGCGCCTGCTGCCAGAGCGTTCCTATGACGTGAAAAGTGGCAGCCTGAGCATTCTCGGCCGCGACATGCTCACCGCCAAAGAGAAGGACCTGTTGAGCGTGCGTGGCCGTGATGCCGCGATGATTTTTCAGGAACCCATGACCGCACTCAATCCGACCCGCCGCATCGGTCGGCAGATGCTTGATGTGATCATTCATCACCAGCGTTTGAGCAAGGCCGACGCCAAAGCCAAGGCCATCGCCTTGCTGCGGGACATGCACATCGCCGACCCCGAGCAGGTGATGAACAGCTACCCCTTCGAGCTCTCCGGCGGCATGCGTCAGCGGGTGATGATTGCGTTGGCGTTTTCCTGCGATCCGCAATTGCTCATCGCCGACGAACCGACCACCGCGCTGGACGTCACCGTGCAGCGGCAAGTGCTGTTGCTGCTGCGGGAGAAGGCCCGCGCGCGGGGCACGGCGATTCTGCTGATCACCCATGACATGGCGCTGGTGTCGCAGTTCTGCGACCGGGTGTACGTGATGTACACCGGTGCGGTGGTGGAGCAGGGCATTACCGCGCAAGTGATGGTCGACCCCCGGCATCCGTACACCCAGGGCCTGCTCAGCGGATTGCCGGAGATGGTCGAACCGGGCCAGGACCTCAAGACCATTCCCGGGCAGGTGCCCAATCTTTCGGCGCTGCCGGAGGGCTGCACCTTCCTTGATCGCTGCGCCTTCGCCACGGCCCAATGCCTGCAGCGACCGCCGATGCAGGTCATCGACGCCGCCGCCGACCGCAAGAGTGCCTGCTGGTTGAGCGCCCCCTTACACGCCACCCCACAGGAGTCGCGGCCATGATCCATTCAGCCCTGCAGACATCGCCCGGTGAAAGCCCGACCATCCTCGGCCTGCAAGACGTGCGCGTGCATTACCCGATGGGCAAGGACTGGCTCGGTCGCCCGAAGGCCCTGGCCCATGCCCTGAATGGCATCGATCTGCAGGTCCGCGCCGGTGAAACCCTCGGCGTGGTCGGTGAATCCGGCTGCGGCAAAAGCACCCTGGCGCAGTTGCTGATGGGCCTGATCAAGCCGACGTTGGGACGACTCGACTGGATTTACAGCAGCGACAAGGAACGCAGCAGCAACGTGCAGATTGTGTTTCAGGACCCGCAGTCGTCCCTCGACCCCAGGCTGCCGGTGTGGAAAGTGATCACCGAGCCGTTGTTCGTCCAGCGTTCGGCGCCGCGTCACGAGATGCGTGGCATCGCGGAGAAGGTGGCGGCCCAGGTGGGCATTCGCACGGAATACCTTGATCGCTTTCCTCACCAGTTTTCCGGGGGCCAGCGTCAGCGGATTGCGATTGCGCGGGCATTGTCGTCCGACCCGGACATCATCGTCCTCGACGAACCGACTTCGGCGCTGGACATCCCGGTGCAGGCGCAGATCCTCAATCTGCTGGCCGAGCTGCAGCGCAGTCGCGACCTGACCTACATCCTTATCTCTCACAACGTCTCGGTGGTGCGGCACATGGCTGACCGGGTGGCGGTGATGTACCTGGGGCAGATTGTGGAGTTGGGTACGGCGGCGGAGGTGCTGGAGCGGCCGCGTCACCCTTACACGCAACTGCTGCTGGAGGCGGTGCCGCGTCTGGGGGTGGCGGTGGACGATGCTCAGGTGTCGGCGCCGACCGAGCTGCCGGGCAACCGGACGTTGCCGACGGGGTGTTACTTTCGCGACCGCTGCCCGAAAGCCACCCAAGGCTGCGAAAAGCCGCAAGCGTTATTACCGGCCAAAGTCGGAGCGGCAGCCGTGCGCTGTCATCTGGCCTCCCACTACTGATGCGCGGGCACTGCGGAGGGGACTGATTTATTTACAGCGCTCCACCGTAAATTAATCTGTCTCCCGGCTCGCTTACCTGCATCGGGGACAGATTTATTTATCAAAGAAGCACGATAAATAAATCAGTCCCCTATAAAGATTCCGTTTAAAGATCAATGGCTGATCATCCACGGTCTGCCCGCTGGCATGCCTTTAAGGGCATGGGGATTGGCTTTGGTGGGTTCGAGTCTTTTCGTCGGGCCGCAGCAACTGCAACCGCTGGGGTGGCCCCGGCTCTCCTTGTACTGGTCCATGGTTTTTGGTGCGTGGGCGCTTTGCTCGTTGCGGGCGATGGCGGTGCGGGTGTTGCCGGCCATCGTGCTCAGCCCCGGCGCGGACAGAATCACTCGCAGGCTCGATGCGCCGCATGCCGGGCAGTCGCACGGCAGCGCGCTCTCGGCCATGGGCCGCAGCGAAGTGAAATCCCCGCAGTCAGGGCAGTCGTATTCGTACATGGGCATGGCTCAAATCCTTTAGTCGGCGTGCGTTCTGCAGGCGCGAATTCATTCGCGCCTGCAGGTCGGGACTCAGCCCGGCGTTACTTATCCTGCGCGATCGGCAAGTCCACCGTGCCATCAATGAATTTCGTCGGGCCGTTGGCGTTGGGGTTGATGTCGAATTTGAATATCTCGGCCGGCAGCCACAACGTGGCGCACGCATTGGGGATGTCGACCACGCCGCTGATGTGACCCTGTACCGGGGCCGAGCCCAGCAGCGAATAACCCTGGGCCGGGGAGTAACCGAACTTGGTCATGTAGTTGATCGCGTTCAGGCACGCCTGGCGGTAGGCGACGTTGACGTCCAGGTAGTGCTGCTGGCCGGCTTCGTCGACCGAGATGCCTTCGAAGATCAGGTAGTTGTTGTAGTTCGGCACGATAGGGCTTGGCTTGAACACCGGGTTCTTGATCCCGTACTTGGCCATGCCGTCCTTGATCAGCTCGACGCGCATGTGCACCCAGCCGGCCATTTCGATGGCGCCGCAGAAGGTGATTTCGCCGTCGCCCTGGCTGAAGTGCAAGTCGCCCACGGAAAGACCCGCGCCGTCGACGTAGACCGGGAAGAACACTTTCGAGCCCCGGGACAGGTCCTTGATGTCGCAGTTGCCGCCGTGCTCACGGGGCGGCACGGTGCGTGCGCCCGTGGCGGCGGCGAGGTCGCGGGCCGGGCCTTTGAGTTTGCCCAGGTGCGCCGTGCTGGCGCAGGGCGGACAGGCCAGTGCCGGGACGCGGTCCGGGTCGGTGTCGATCAGTTCCTGTTCGCGGCGGTTCCACTCGGCGAGCATCTTGTGGTCCGGCAGACAGCCGATCAGGCCGGGGTGAATCAAGCCTGCAAACTCGACGCCGGGAATGTGCCGGGAGCTGGTCATCATGCCTTTGAAATCCCAGATGGATTTCTGTGCCAGGGGGAAATGCTCGGTGAGGAAGCCGCCACCGTTCTGCCTGGAAAAGAAGCCGTTGAAGCCCCATTGCGAGTCGGCTCGGGCGCCGATGTCCAGCAGCTCCACCACCAGCAGGTCGCCTGGCTGGGCGCCATGCACACCCACCGGCCCGGACAGGTAATGCACGGTGGTCAGGTCGACGTCGCGCACGTCGCTGGCATCGTCGTTGTTCTTGATCGCGCCAGCGGTCCAGTCGTAGGTTTCGAGGATGAAATCATCCCCCGGCTTGACCCAGCAGGCCATCGGGATGTCCGGGTGCCAGCGGTTGTGGATCTGCTCGTTTTCGGTGACGGGCTGGTTGAGGTCGACTTTGATCAAGGTATCGGTCATGGGGGGGTCTCCTTGGGTTTCGGGTCAATCAAATAGGGCGTGGAGGTCCACGCTGACGCCATCGCGAGCAAGCTCACTCCTACAAGAGCGCACCCCAACTGTAGGAGTGAGCTTGCTCGCGATTACGTCCGATCTGACGCTGCATATCTCCGGGCCTGGCTACACCGACAAATACCGACTGATCGTCGCTTCATCGACATTGGCCCGGGTTTCTTCGATGACGAAGCGGCCTTTCTCGATCACCAGCAAGCGGTCGGCGATTTCCAGGGTGAAGGACAGCACCTGCTCCGAGACGATGATCGTCAGGTTGCGCAGGGTGCGGATCTCTTTGAGGGTGCGGGCGATGTCCTTGATGATCGACGGCTGAATGCCTTCGGTGGGCTCGTCGAGCAACAACACCTTGGGATTGGTCGCCAGGGCCCGGGCGATGGCCAACTGCTGTTGCTGGCCGCCGGACAGGTTCCCGCCGCGTCGGCCGCGCATGTCGAACAGCACTGGGAACAGCGCGTACAAGTCTTCCGGCACCTTGCCACCCGCTGAGGCGGGGAGGCCGGTCTGGATGTTTTCCAGCACGCTCATGGACGGGAAAATCATCCGGCCCTGGGGCACGTAGGCCATGCCGTGGGCGACACGGTTGTGGGTTTCCATGGCGGACACGTCCACGCCGTCCAGCTGAACATGGCCGCCCCATTGGGGCAGGATGCCCATCAGGCTTTTGAACAGCGTGGTCTTGCCCATGCCGTTGCGGCCCATCACCGCGACGATTTCCTGTTTCTGCACCGAGAGGTTCAGGTCGTGGAGGACCTGACTCTGGCCATAACCACACGCCAGCTGCTGGATGTTGAACATGCTGCGCTCCTTAATGGCCCAGATAGACTTCGATGACTTTCGGGTTGTTCTGCACCGACTCCATGCTGCCTTCGGCCAACACCTTGCCCTGATGCAGCACCGTGACCTTGTGGGCGATGCTCTTCACAAACTCCATGTCGTGCTCGATCACCAGCACCGAGCGGCCCTGGCTGATGCGGTTCAACAGGTCGGCGGTTTGCGCACGCTCGCTGACACTCATGCCCGCCACCGGCTCGTCGAGCATCAACAGTTCCGGGTCCTGCATCAGCAACATGCCGATCTCCAGCCACTGCTTCTGGCCGTGGGATAACAGGCCCGCCTGCTGCTGCAGCCAGTCACCGAGGAAGATGTCGGCGGCCACCTGATTGACCCGGTCCAGCACCGCTTGGGTACGCTTGAAAAACAGCGCGCCGAACACCGAACGCCCCGCCGGAAACGACATCTCCAGGTTCTCGAACACGCTCAGGTTGTCGTAGATCGACGGCGTCTGGAACTTGCGCCCGACCCCGGCGCGGACGATGTCGTACTCGTTCATTTTGGTCAGCTCGCGGTCCTTGAACTGGATGCTGCCGCCCGTGGCCCGGGTCTTGCCGCAGATCAGGTCGAGCACCGTGGTCTTGCCCGCGCCGTTGGGGCCGATGACCACCCGCACTTCGTTACGGTCGATGTACAGGTTGAGGTCGTCCACCGCCTTGAATCCGTCGAACGACACCGTCAGCCCTTCGATGGCCAACACCGGCTTGTTCATCTGGAAGCCTGTGGGACTGGTCATGGCTGAATCTCCATCGGGCTGGCGGCCTTCTTGTCAGCGGGGGCGGCTGTTGGCGTGATGGCTGTGGCAGGGATGGCCACTGCCGGGGCAGGTTTGCGCTTGAGGCCAGACAACCATTTGCGCCCGTGGCTTTCCCACACACCGGCCAGGCCGTTGGGGAAATACATGACCACGGCGATGAACAGCCCGCCCATGAGGTACAGCCACAATTCGGGGAACGACTCGGAGAAGTAGGTCTTGCCGTAGTTCACCAGCAGCGAGCCGTACACCGCGCCCAACAGCGACATGCGCCCACCGACGGCGGCGAAAATCACCATCTCGATGGACGGCACGATGCCCACGAACGAGGGCGACATGAAGCCCACCTGCAAGGCGAACATGGCCCCGCCGATGGCCGAGAAACACGCCGCGACGCAGTACACAAAGACCTTGAACGCCGCCACGTCGTAACCGGAAAAGCGCACCCGCTCTTCCTTGTCGCGCATGGCCATCAGCAGCCGGCCGAGCTTGGAGTTGAGGATGAATTTGCCGAACAGGATGCAGCCAAACAGCAGGCCGGCGTTGATGAAGTACAACAGCAGCTTGGCGCTGTCGCTGCGGATGTCCCAGCCCAGCAGCGTCTTGAGATCGGTGATGCCGTTGATCCCGCCGGTCAGGCCTTGCTGGCCGATGATAAGCACCGTGAGGATCAACGCGATGGCCTGGGTGACAATGGAAAAATACACATCGCCCACTCGGCGTCTGAACAGCGCGACGCCAATAATTAATGCCAGCAGGACCGGCAACACGATGACCGCCATCACCGTGAACGTGAAGCTGTGAAACGGCACCCACAGCCAAGGCAGTTCGGTGATCTGGTTCCAGTCCATGAAGTCCGGAATGCCCGGCGTCGACTGGATCTTGGTGCTTTCCGGGTCGGACGCTTCCAGCTTCAGAAACATCGCCATGCAGTAGCCGCCCAGGCCGAAGAACACGCCTTGCCCCAGACTGAGAATGCCGCCGTACCCCCAGCACAGCACCAGGCCTACGGCGACGAACGCGTAGGTCAGGTATTTGCCGACCATGTTCAGGCGAAAAGCGTCCAGGGTCAGGGGGAAGACCACCAGAATCAGGGCCGCGAGTATCAGCAGGCCGACCACGCCCTGGCGTCCACCGAGCATTTTGTTTAGCGCGTTCATGGGGCTACCTCTCTGGCGCACACTTATTTACGAACCTTGCTGGCAAACAACCCTTGAGGGCGCATCAACAGGATCAGGATCACGATGGACAGGGTCAGGACCTTGGCCATCGAGCCACTCATGAAAAATTCCGACAGGGACTGGGTCTGGGCAATGGCGAACGCTGAGGCAATGGTGCCGAACAGGCTGGCCGCGCCGCCGAACACCACCACCAGAAAGGTGTCGACGATGTACAGCGACCCGGCGGTGGGGCCGGTGGAACCGATGGTGGTGAACGCAGCGCCCGCCACGCCGGCCACACCGCAGCCCAGGGCGAAAGTCATGCGGTCGACCTTGCGGGTGTTGATGCCCACCGCCCGGCTCATGATGCGGTTCTGCACCGTGGCGCGGACGTGCAAGCCCCAGCGGCTGCGGTACAGCATCAGGAAAATCCCGCCGGTCATCAGCACGGTCAGGCCCATGACGAACAGGCCGTTGCGCGGGATTTCGATGGATTCGGTGAGGTTGACCGCGCCCATCAGCCATTCGGGTGGGTTGGCGCTGACTTCACGGGCGCCGAAGATGGAACGGAACGCTTGCTGCATGACCAGGGACAGGCCCCATGTCGCCAGCAGGGTGTCGAGCGGTCGGTGGTAGAGGCGACTGATCATCACCCACTCCACCACCCAACCCACGGCACCGGCCACCACGAACGACAACGCGATGGCGAAGAAGAAATAGTACGGCTGCATCCACGGGCACCAGGTCTGCACCAGGGTCGACAGCAGGTACGTGGTGTAGGCACCGATGGTGAGGAATTCACCGTGGGCCATGTTGATCACGCCCATCTGACCAAAGATGATCGCCAGCCCCAGGGCCATCAACAACAGCACGCAGAACACGGAAAGCCCGTTGAACCCCTGCATGGCCGCGATGGCACCAAATTCCGATAGCCATTCCATGGTGGTCCCTCCTCGGGAAGCGTGTGGATTTAGGATTGGGGGTCGGGACCAGCTGCAAGCTGTAAGCTTCAAGCGGCAAGTAAAAGCGAGAGCAACTGCAACGCACACCGCTTCCACTTGCCGCTAACCGCTAACCGCTAACCGCTTACAGCTGCCGCGCAGCGGTCTACTGATAGCCCTTCGGAAACGGATTCGGCTCAATCAAGTCCGACTCGTAAACCACTTTGAACTGGCCGTCGGCCTGGACTTCACCGATGCGGGTCTTGCTCCACAGGTGATGGTTCTCGTGAATCTTCACGTAGCCTTCAGGCGCGGTTTTCAGCTCGATGCCCGGGGAGGCGGCGACCACTTTGTCGACATCGAAGCTGCCGGCTTTCTCGACCGCCGCTTTCCACAACCACGGACCGAGGTAGGCGGCCTGGGTCACGTCGCCCATCACCGAATCCTTGCCGTACTTGGCCTTGAACGCCTCAACGAACGCTTTGTTGTTGGGGTTATCCAGGCTCTGGAAATACTTCATCGACGCGAAGAAGCCCTTCATGTTCTCGCCGCCAATGCCCAGCAGTTCGTCTTCGGTGACCGAGAGGGTCAACAGCGTCTGCTTAGTGGAATCGACGCCGGCGGCTTTGAGCTGCTTGTAGAACGCCACGTTGGAACCGCCCACGACCGCCGCGAACACCACGTCAGGCTTCTTCAGCTTGACTTTGTTGATCAGCGAGCCGAACTGGGTGTTGCCCAGCGGGTAGTAGTCTTCGCCGACGACAGTACCGTGGAGCACGTTTTCGATGTGCTTGCGGGCGATCTTCATCGAGGTGCGCGGCCAGATGTAATCCGAACCGATCAGGTAAAAGGTCTTGGCGCCCTTGGTCTTGGCGATCCAGTCCAGGCTGGCAAGGATCTGCTGGGTGGCTTCCTGCCCGGTGTAGATCACGTTTTTCGACTGCTCCAGCCCTTCGTAGAAGGTCGGGTAGTACAACAGGCCGTTTTCTTTCTCGAACACCGGCAACACCGCTTTACGCGACGCCGAGGTCCAGCAGCCGAACACCGTGGCCACCTTGTCGTTGACCAGCAGCTTGCGGGCTTTCTCTGCGAAAGTCGGCCAGTCGGACGCGCCGTCTTCCTGAATGATTTTGATCTGGCGACCGAGGATGCCGCCCGACGCGTTGATCTGGTCGATGGCCAGGCGTTCGGCCTGAATCGAGCCGGTTTCGGAGATCGCCATGGTGCCGGTGGCCGAGTGCAGCTGGCCGACGGTCACTTCGGTCGGCGTGACGGCCAGACCGGTGGTGTTGGCGTCGTCGGCCAGGGTCATCTGGCTGAACACGCTGGCGGCGATCAGCGAAAGGGCTGCCGCCCTCAATGCCAGCCGTCGGGGCAAAAAGCGCGTGGGGCCTGTCAGTCGTGAATCCATGTTCCCGCTCCTGTGCTGGTGATTCGCGGCGGCCGGGTGAGGCCCCGTCGCGAGCTGCGAGCAAGGATGAGGCGGGCGCGGGAATCGAGGTATACGCAGCGTGACGTATGCGCGTACGTCATTTGACGTAGGGCCGGGACGGCCGGACAAAGGCATGATTGCGCCCGCGGCACAGAAGTTGCTGTTTGAACACAGTTCTCAGTTTCGCGCCAGCAAGGACGGTGAGTGGCGAATTCGCTCTCTCTCATCAGGAACCCCTCAGTGCGACCCTCCGGCTCTCAACGCATCATCAAGGTGCGCCGCGATTACAATCGTCTGGTCGCCGACGAGACCATGGAAGACTACGCGTTGCGTTTCACGCCCAAGTCCTTTCGCAAATGGTCGGAATTCCGCATCGCCAACACCGCAGTCGGGGCCGTGTCGTTCCTGGCACTGGAAGCCATTGGCGGCGCACTGGTGATGAGCTACGGCTTCACCAACACCTTGTGGGCCATCATCGCCATGACGGTGGTGATCTTTCTCACCGGGCTGCCCATCAGCTACTACGCCGCGCGCTATGGCGTGGACATGGACCTGCTGACCCGTGGCGCCGGCTTCGGCTACATCGGCTCGACCATCACCTCGTTGATCTACGCCAGTTTCACCTTCCTGTTCTTCGCCCTGGAATCGGCCATCATGGCGCTGGCCCTGGAGCTGTACACCCACATCCCGCTGGCGCTGGCCTACGTGATCTGCTCGATCATCGTCATCCCGCTGGTGGCCTACGGCATCACCCTGATCAGTCGCCTGCAAATGTGGTCGCAACCGTTGTGGCTGACGTTGCTGATCGTCCCGTACGTGTTCGTGATCTGGAAAAACCCCGACGCGCTGTCGGATCTCACCAGCTTTGCCGGGCGCGAAGGAGAGGGCGGCACCTTCAATCTGCTGCTGTTCGGCGCCGCGTTCAGCGTGGCGTTGTCCCTGGTGACGCAGATCGGCGAGCAGGTGGACTACCTGCGCTTTCTGCCGGAAAAAACCCGCCGCAACCGCAAGCGCTGGTGGGCCGCGCTGCTGATGGCCGGGCCCGGCTGGGTCATCCCCGGCGGCCTGAAAATCATGGCCGGTGCCTTTCTTGCTTTCCTCGCCCTGCAACATCAAGTGCCGATTGAACGCGCGGCCGAGCCGACGCAGATGTACCTGGTGGCGTTCAACGACGTGTTTGCCTCCCCGGAATGGGCGCTGGCGGCCATGGTGCTGTTCGTGATCATTTCCCAGATCAAGATCAACATGACCAACGCCTACGCCGGGTCACTGGCCTGGTCGAACTTCTTCGCCCGGGTCACCCACAGTCATCCGGGCCGGGTGGTCTGGTTGGTGTTCAACGTCGCTATCGCGTTGATCCTCATGGAACTGGGCGTGTTCGACGCCATCGAGGAAGTGCTCGGCCTGTACGCCAACGTCGCCATTGCCTGGATCGGCGCGCTGGTGGCCGATCTGGTGATCAACAAGCCCCTCGGCCTCTCGCCCAAACACATTGAGTTCAAGCGCGCGCACCTGTACGACATCAACCCGGTGGGCGTCGGCGCGATGTTTATTGCCTCATTGCTGTCGATGTGTGCCCATTTCGGTGCGCTGGGGGAGGTGGCCCGGGCTGCGCCGCCGCTGATTTCCCTGACCAGCGCCCTGATCGCGGCGCCGTTGATCGCCTGGCTGACCAAAGGCCGTTACTACATCGCCCGGGAAAGCGACCCCGGTTTGCTGTTCCCCCTCGGCCGCCAGACCAGCCTGCGCTGTGGCGTGTGCAGCAACCGTTTTGAAACCCCGGACATGGCCTGGTGCCCGGCGTACGGTTCGCCCATCTGCTCATTGTGCTGTTCGCTGGACGCCCGCTGCGGCGATCAATGCAAAACCCGCTCGCGGCTGTCGATGCAATTCGAGGACCTGATCGGCCGCCTGCTGCCCCGTTTGCCGCGCCAATACCTGCACACCCGGCTGGCGCAATACCTGGGCCTGCTCACCGTGTTGGTGCTGACCCTGACCGGGGCGCTGACGATGATTTACAGCCAGGTCTCACACGGGCTCATCGATCAATCGCCTCAAGTGCATCACACCCTGATGCTGGCGTTTCTCAAAGCGTTCCTGACCTTTTGCGTGTTCGCGGGCGTCCTGGCCTGGTGGGTGGTGCTGACCCGTGAGAGCCGGCGCGTGGCCCTGGAAGAATCCGAGCGGCAGACGGCGTTGTTGATACAGGAAATCGAGGCGCACCACAAAACCGATCAGGCGTTGCAGGCAGCCAAGGAAGCCTCGGAGGCCGCCAACGCCGCCAAGAGCCGTTACGTCACCGGGCTTTCCCATGAGCTGCGCACGCCGCTCAACAGCATTCTTGGTTTCACCCAGATCCTGCAACGGGACGTCGCCACCCCGAGCAAACATCTGGATTCCCTGGCGACCATCATGCGCAGCAGTTCGCATCTGTTGTCGCTGATCGACGGCCTGTTGGACGTGGCCAAGATCGAAGCCGGCAAACTGCGGCTGGAGCCGACGGAAATCCTGTTCCAGGAGTTTCTCGACGACTTGGAGAAAATGTTCGCCAGCACGGCCCGGGAGAAAGGCCTGCACTTTCGTCTGGAGCTGATCGGGCGCATGCCGGAAGTGGTGCGCGGCGACGAGAAGCGGGTGCGGCAGATTCTGATCAACCTGCTGGGCAACGCGGTCAACTTCACTGACAGCGGGGAAGTCTGCCTGCGGGTCAGTTACCGGCGCGAAACAGCGACCTTCGACATCATCGACACCGGTATCGGCATCGCGCCGGAACAGATCGAACGGATTTTCCAGCCGTTCGAACGCGGCGGGCTGGTACGGCAAGACAACGGCGTGGGCCTGGGGCTGACCATCACGCGGATGCTCACGGCGTTGATGGGCGGCGCCCTGTCCGTCAGCAGCCAGCCCGAGGAGGGCACGCGGTTTCAGGTGCGGCTGTTCTTGTCCGAAGTGCGGGTGCCCAAGGCGATCATCGACGTCAACCACGACGTCATCGGTTACGACGGTCAGCGGCGGCTGATTCTGGTGGTGGACGATCACATCGAGCACCGCAAGGTCATCAGCGGCATGCTCATGCCGCTGGGTTTTGACGTGGCGCAGGCGGCCAACGGGCAAGAGGCGGTCAGGCAGGTGTCGCTGCTGCACCCGGACCTGATCCTGATGGACCTGTCGATGCCGGACATGGACGGTTGGGCGACCAGTCGCATGATCCGCCGTAACGCGCTGTCCCTGGCGCCGATCATCGTGCTGTCGGCCAACGCCAATGCCTTCGCCGATGACAAGGAACGCAGCCTGCAAGTGTGCAATGACTACCTGGCCAAACCCCTGCATTTGCCGCAACTGCTGGACCGGATTCAGCACCATCTGCAACTGACCTGGCAGCGGCGTTTGCGCAGTGCCCCGGTGCTGGTGCAAACGCCGGTGGCGTTGCCGTCGCGGGAGGATCTGGAAGAGCTGTATGAACTGTGCGGCCTGGGCTATATCCGTGGCATTCAACAAAAACTCGACGCCATTGAGCGCGAGAGTACGCACAGCGCCGGTTTTGTCAGCCGCCTGCGAACCCTGGCGTCAGGTTTTCGCCTGGATGAACTCAGTCTTCAATTGAAGGAGGCCCTTAATGGACGCCATGACCCAAGCCGCTGAAAAAGGCGTCATCCTGATCGTCGATGACGTACCCGATAACCTGGCGCTGCTGTCCGATGCGCTGGACGAGGCGGGGTACATGGTGCTGGTGGCGCTGGACGGGCACAGCGCGTTGACCCGCATCCAGCGTCGGCGTCCGGACCTGATTCTGCTGGACGCGATGATGCCCGGCCTGAACGGCTTCGACACCTGCCGCCAGATCAAGGCGCAACCGGACACCGCCAACATCCCCGTGCTGTTCATGACCGCGCTGACCGACAGCGAGCACGTGGTGCAGGGTTTCGAGGCCGGCGCTATCGACTACGTCACCAAGCCGATCGAGTGCGCCGAAGTGCTGGCCCGGGTCGCTTCGCATTTGCGCACCGCGCGCATCCTGCAAACCGCCCGCACGGCGTCGCAGCCGGTGACGTTCGAAGACAAATCCGCCTACGGCAAACTGTCCCGCCGCTTCCAGCTCACCGACCGGGAAATCGAAGTGCTGCGCTGGGTATCCTGCGGCAAAACCAACAAAGACATCGCCGACATCCTGCAACTGAGCCCGCGAACGGTGAACAAACACCTGGAACACATCTACATCAAACTCGGCGTCGAAACCCGCACCGCCGCCACCTCAGTGGCCATGGCGGCGATGACCGATCGGGTGTGATCCCTCAAAAGCTTCCCGGCTGAAGCCGGTCCTGCCCAGACCGTGTGAAAACGAAATAACCAGCAGCTAATCAAAAAATGCCCCGATCAACTCGGGGTATTCTTTATTTATGCAAAGAGAAAAAAAGCCCTCCTCAGGCCAGTAACT
>NZ_JAUFNS010000039.1:0-30770 GCF_041060445.1 Pseudomonas sp. W2-17
GGCGACCTCTGTCGAAGATTACGAAGCCCTGTTGCCGTGGAACTGCTCGCCGGAATTGCCTAGCTAAGCGCGGCCCATCTTCAAGTCGGTGGGGTCTATGGAGCGCTTACGAATGAAATTTGTCACGGGTTTATCTCCTGAGTCACAGGCAGTCAGCATCAACGTCGATGCTAAGATGATGGCATACTTAAATTTCATATCAGTCCAGATTGGTACGGCTTGGGCTGGTTCGAAGGAGTTCCACAAGTGAGCACTTCGGTCGCTGTGCGTTGCCAATCAAGGTTGGATATCGTCTCCGTTTGTTTTCTCTCAAAATTGTTGACCAGTCTTCATATGCATCCGAAATGCTGCCTACTTCCTCTTCTCCTGTATGCAACCCCCACAATTGCCTCCTCAACGGCTTCGCCACCGCCGGATCTTCCACGCATATATTCAACTCGCTATCAGAACTCATACTCCGCTCATTAATATTCGCCGAGCCCAACGTGGTAAACACGTCATCAACAATCATCAACTTGCTATGGATATACACTTCCAACCAGTTATCAGGCGGAGAATCCGGCGCAACAAGTGTGCAAATGTGGACTTTCAACCCCGGCACTTCAGTTGGCGTAATAGGTGTCGTTTTCTGGCTCTCAACTTGTTTGGCTAGTTCTTCGCATTGTCTGGCCAATTCATCCCGTTCGATTTCCAACCGTTCAATGGGGCCGGTCAGCTTGCCCATGGCGTCCACACGGTTGTTATAGGCGGCCAGTTTGCGTTGCGCGGTAATGTGCTCCTCGCGCAGCGCATCGAGCTTCGCCTGCCAGTAATCATCGTGCTCGAGACGCGCCACAGAGGGCATGACTTCACTGCGGCCCAACTGACGAAGCATGCGAAACGTGCCCAGTGCGCCATCAGCCATGCCTTCGTCGGAGGAGTTGGTGACGACGAACAAATGCAGGTAGCCATGTTCGCCCGGGTCGCGGCCGCCTTCGGCATGCCGCCGGGCGATGTCGACAACGGCGTCGGCGAACGGCTTCCAGCGGAAGTACTGGTTCTCGATGTAGATGAACTGGGTCGCGTTCTTGACCGCCTGCAGGTACATGGTCCGGATGTCGCGCTTGCCGGCCTCGGTCTGAGTGCGCAGCACTTGCGCCATCATCGGCGGGCCGAAACCCCTGCGCGGTTTGAGATTGGCGGCGAGGGGCTCACGGGCGGTCTGCAGGTCAATGCCGGTTGCTTTAAGCCAGGCCTGGGTGAAGTTGGCGTTCAGGTCCTGGAGCACCGGGCCGGTGACGCGGCTGGATATGTCCTGGCGCGGCGTAGAACCGTTGCGCCCGTACACATCATCCGCAGGAGCATAGGCGTGGTCGTCGCGGTCCCAATAGGGGTCGAGCATGTTGTGGCCCATGACGAAACCGACTGCACGGTCGGCGTGGTCGTAGTCCACCAGCACCATTTTCTGGTGATGGGTGGGGATCACAGACATCGCCGCCGCCTTGCTGGCGGCCTCAAGTTCTGTCGCGCCTTGCTCTCGGGAGCGGGTCCATATTTGATAGGCAATCTCCGCTCGGTCGGCCAGCCCCAGGTCGCGGACCGCAAACTCGATGTTTTCGAAAGGCCGCGCGCCCGCCTTGAACAGTTCTTGTGCCTTCAACGTGATCAATCGGAAGCCCTTCAGTCCGGGGAACACCCTCTCCACCAGCGAACTGGCGCCGGTGTCAGGCGTTGAGGCGCGGCGGTACCATTCCCAGTCATACGCTTGCTGCCACGTGGATCGCCAGTCGCCGGCGTGCGATGCAATAGAGGCCACGTTGCGTCCTGGTGTCATGTTCTCCGCGAACATCGCAGTCAGGTGCGCGCTGTCGGACCAGCACAGCACGCGCACCTTCACGCCAAGAGAGGCTTTATTGACCAGCAGTTCGCCGATGCACTGCGCCTGACCACCGCCGCGCTTGAACTGCATCGAGGGCTGAAATCCCCAGCAGATGATCTCCACCGAATGTTTTGCCGCCATGATCGCGTCGTGGACGGCGCCGAATGCTCGTTCGCCATTCACCAGCGGCTCGAAGGTCGCAGGCTTGGGCGAATACTCGCTGCACTCGACCATCCAGCGCTGATTCATGACGGCCGATGAGGTCTGGCGGGTGGCGATGGGGCAGGTGATGCTGGGTGTGTTCATCTTCAGGCTTCCGTGTCTGGATCGTTGAGGCGGTCGTAGTCTTCGCGGTACTGGCTGGGTGCTTCGCCCGAACCGGGCGTCAGGCTGTGTTGATGGCGATGCAGGCCGCGGTTGGCGCGGGCGCTGTTGTCCTGATCGCCGAGGTAGTCGCCGCTGACCGGGATGTCATAGCTGGCGCCGTTGGCCAGCTCGACGCGGTAGCGCGAGCGGGATACGCGGTGCTCGACGCTGATTTTTCCGTCGCTCGACATCACACCCTTTTCAATCTCAACCCCGTCGGCGAAGACCGTGTAAGGCATGCCGGTCCACGGCTGGTGACTGGCGGCGCTGCTTTGCCCGGCCAGCAGGGTCAGCGTCTGGCCCGCCGTGCTCTGCGGCCACGGCGTCTGCTCGCGGTCCATCTGGCTGGCGTTGCCGATGGTTTTCTTCGCCGCCTTGATGTCTATGGTGCCGGGGGCGTGAATCTGGATATCGCCGTTCTTGAGGCGGATAAAGGCACCGCCGCAGGTCAGCAGAATTTCCTCCTGGGCAGCGATCTCGATGGTTCGCGCCGTGGAGGTGATGCGCACGCTGTCTTTGGCGGTCAGTTCGATGGCGTCGTCCTGGGCCTGAATCTCCACCTTGCCTTTGGCCGCGAACAGCTTCGCCCCGGCGTCGCGGGCAAACAGGCTGATGCTGCGACCCACACTGACCAGCAGCGAGCGTGCACTGGCGAGATTGAGGTCCTCACCGGCGGAGAGGCTGGTGTGGCGGCCGCTGTGCAACTGGATGTTCTCCGGCGTGACAGCGGCGATGTCGGCGGGCGCCGAGGCGACGATCAGCGGCGCGTCATAGCCCTGAGAGGTCGCATTGCCCTGACGGTGGGAATGCGTGGCGGCCTGATGCAGCCGGTTCAGGTTTTCGAGGCCTTCCTCCAGCGACAGGGCATTGTGCTGACCGGCGCTGTCGGACAGCGCCGTCACGCGCTGCAAGGCGTCGCTTAACTGCTGGCCGGCCTCGCTGCTGTCCAGATGCCCGCTTTGTGCCTTGGTGCGCCGCCAGGTGCTGAGGTACAAACCCTGCGGCGCGCGAATGGCGCCGGAGGCCTCGGTGCGCAATTCAAACCCGTCACCGCGCCAGGCGCCGCGGTCATTGCCCTGTTGATCGACCAGGCAGCCGAGGTTCAGTTGGCTGTGGCCGTGACTGCTGTGGATCTGCGTGCGCAACTGCGCCGTAGTGTCGTCCATCACCCATTGGTTGAAACCGAGCCCGTCGATTTCCTGACTTTTGTAGCCGCTCATCCGGCCCGTGGAATGCCACGCCGGTTTGTCGCCGCCGTAGACTTGGCCGAGGATCAGCGGGCGGTCGATGTCGTTGTCGAGAAAGGTGACCACCACTTCTTCGCCCGCGCGCGGCACGTAGACACTGCCCCAACCGGCGCCGCTGCTGTTTTGCAGCATGCGCAGCCAGCAACTGGGTGCTTTTTCCGGTGATCGGAGGCGGTCCCAGTGAAAGCGCACGCACACTCGGTTCAGCGCGTCGGTCTGCAATGGCCCGCCGTTGGGCGCCACGACCACGGCGGTCTGCGGCCCGGGGTTGGCAGGCTTTTGGTGTTCGAAGGCACTGCGGTACGGGACGTCCAGACGTTGGGCCTCGAACGCGTTGCAATAAAATCCTTCGCCTTTCTCGGACGGCTTGTCGGCGCCCAGCTCTTTCAGGCGCGATTGCAGGCTGCCGGGGCGTTCACGGCGTGTCAGTGCAACGGGTAAATTGCTTTGCGCGAAAAATTCGACGGCGATCAGCAGAAACGTACGGCGTTTAGCGGGCCCGTCCTCATACAGCGGATGCCCGCGCAGCTCGAACCCGTGACCCGGGAGCATGTGCCGGACGCCGCCATGGCCGGTGATGCGCCGCGCGGCTGATTCCACCTGCTCGATTTGCACCCGTGTCTGCCAGTTGCCGTCGTCTTCGCTGTGCCACGCGTATTGCCCTCGGTATTCGTAGCGTTCCAGCGTCTTCGCCGCCCCCGGTGGATTAAGGCCCATGGAGCGGGCAGACAGCGGCTGGCGGTGAGCGCGGTAGTTATTGCTGCTCCACAGAACGTGGCCATTGAGCAGCGTGTCGGCCTGACTCCACTCCACGATGCTGTCGTGATCCAGCGCGGCCGTCTGGGTGTGAAAAGGCAGCGCTTCCGGCTCCAGCGGCGGCAGGTCAAGGACGCTGTCGACGAACACGATCCGGTGCTGGTCAGCCTCATGGACGACGTACCAATAAATGCCGGCCTGCTCGCACCAGCGCTGCACAAAGTGGGCGTCGCTTTCGTTGAACTGAGTGACGTAGGACTGGGGCGGATGCTCGTGGCGCAAGTTGAATTCATAGCGGCCTTGCGCCTGGGGATGCCCTCGGAATACGTCGGTGAAGATGTCGATCAACGTCATGTCTTGCCAGATGCGGCAATCCTGGCGGTATTCCAGCAGGCTGAACCAAGGCGCGAACTCAAGCTGCCAGTCCTGCACACTGCCGTCGCTGCCGAGGTAGCGCACGCTGCCCACGAAACCGTGTTTGTAACTGTGGCTGCCGTCGGCGCGCTTGATGGCGAGGCGAACCGGCTCGCCGATCAGTTGGTGGGGGTCGATGCGTGTCGACTCGCTGACGACATCCACGCAGTAACGCGGGATTCGGCCGAGTCGCTCGACCCCATGGACGCGCACGGCCAGCAGCGGCTCGGTCAGTGGCGTCTTGAGTTCGAGCAGGCGTCCTTCCTGGCGGATACCGGCGAGGTTGAAGGCGGAGTGTGTTGCGAAGGTCATGTCGGACTTCCTGTCGGGGCAGTGGGCACGGTGCGGGGGGCAGCGATGATCGACCCGCTGGTTGAATCGCTGTCGGTAAGGTCCAGCACCCATTGGGCCTGGCCAGTGGAGGCGCGGGCCGTCAGGCAGCCGAGGGCCATCTGCGTCCATTCGGCAGCGACGGTCCCGACCTGCCCGCACAGCGACCGGTCCCGGACCTGCTGATTGAAGGTCTGCTCGGGGGCTGTATTCGGGGTATCGGTCCGCGCGTCCCGCTTGAGTGAAACGAGGGATACCACCTCACCCAAGGGCGCCGGATCCGCAGCGTCTGCGTTGGCCGGCGGAGTGGCCCAGCTGTCGATGCTCAGGCACAGATGATTGGGCATGCTCAAGTTGCTGGACAACAACCCGGCAAGCCACGGCCCCGGTGCCTGGCCGGCGATACGGAAACCGCCGCCGGGCAGCCACGCCTGGGGCCATACACCCACCACGGTTTCGAACCAGACCAGTGGATCGACATGGGATGGCGGGAACAGATGCACTTCAACCTGCGTCCAGTCCGCGACTCGGTCGAGCAGGGGGCACTGGGTCAGGGTCGCCTGCAGCAGTTCGATGGCACGGGCGAGCGGGTCGATCGAGGGCAGAGGAATCGCGTCGATCTCGATCCGCCGCAACAGTCGGCGCGAGCCATCGGCAGCCATCAGCCTTGAATCGTGGCTGAGCGCGTTTGCGTGCTTGGGGATGTCCTGGACAGGTAACTGCTGGTCCAGGGAATGCCCGGGCAATCGCAGCCAGACGTCCTCGACGCTGACGCTCTGCGCGCAGAAATCACCTCGGGGTTTGGCCCGGTCCAGCAGGCGCTGGGCGGCTTCCTGTGCCAGGCGCTTTTCGGAAATCCGGTCGTACATGCTGCGCGGTGGCGCCACGTACTGCCGCGGGACGACAGGGGGTGGCAGCTGCGCAGGTTTGCCGAGCAGCCGTTTCAAAAAGGAATATTTCATGACGACCCCTACAGGATGCAGCAGTCATCGTGGGTCGCCACAAGGGAGTCGCCGCACAGCAGGCGATCCCCGTCGCGGGCAATGGGCCGGTCATCGACGAGGCAGGTTTCATCCCCTTCGGCGATGGCACAGGGGCCGTGAAAGCAGAGCACGCCGTCGCCGTGGCGGGCGACTTCGAGACCGTGCAGGAACGTGGAGGGCGAGCCTTGAATGACTCGACCGCCTTTGAGGGTGGGGTCGTTGAGAACGATGATGGGGCGCATGACGAAACTTCCCTGAGATGTGGCCGCGGCGAGCGTCCATGCTCCGGTGCGTTTGAGCCGCGAAATTAACACAGGGTCAGGGGCTTGAAAGTGGCACAGATTATTTCAAGACGCGTCCTACTTTGGCGCGGTGAAGAGTCCTACACGCGGGCGTGATGAGGTTCGCATTTTGATCGAGCAGGCGTGGTTTGGAGGGGGGTGGAGCGGGGCGGGAGGCGTTGCGGGAGGGGATCAGGACGCGCTATTTGATGTGCGCGTTATGGGGGAGGCGATGGCAGCGGATGTCGGCAACCGGCCAGCACGTTCTGAAACGCGCCAGCCGGTCATCACAAATGATCAGAAATCGTCGTCTTTGTCGAAGCGTCGCGCTTCGCGCTGCAGCTGATACACGAAACGCTCGACCTGGCGCTGCACCAATCCACTCATGTTGTGGAAGCGCACACCGGCGAACGTGGTGTTGATCCTTTCTTCGAAGTGCAGATAGCGCAGTTCGACCGGCGTGGTCATGTTGCCGAAGGGCAGGGAGGCGATGAAGCGCTCATAGACCTGGCCCAGTTGCATGCGCTGGGAGATATCGCCCTCAAAGCGCAGCTTGCAGCCGGTGGCGGAGACGTCCAGCAGTTTGCCGCGCAACGGGAATTTGAGCCGGTCGCCGCCAATTTCGACATCAATCAGGGAAGCCAGCTTCAGGGCCGCGCGAAACGCGTTGCGGCGCTGGTGATAGACGACTTCTTCAGGGAGAGGGCCGCGATAGCTGCGCGGCTCTTCGATCACGGTCAGCTGGGCTTTGCTTTCCCAGGCGATGCGCACACCGTCGTGAAAACCTTCGACCCGGAAGGGCTCACCGCTGGCAAGGAAACGCTCGCCATCGCGGGGGATCATCTCGTCGAAAATGACCTGGTTGGTGTCACGGTCGACGTCGATCACGTAACTCTGAAAACGCTGGGTGCGTTCGTGAAACGTGATGATCAACGGGTCATGACTTTCCATCAGCAGCCGCAGATTGGCGGCGATTTCCAACGGGGTGGTCAGTACCTTCGGGGGCTGCGGAACATCGTCCGCGCTTGAGGCATTCACGGTCTATCCATCTCCAGGCAAATAACGGCAGCGTGCAGCGTGCGGCATATTGCCACCACAGTGCGCACCTTGATACAAGAACTTACGCCTGGCTAAGCGGACGCGGCCTGGCTTTGCCCGACGTCGAACCGCGACTGTCGTACAGCGTGGGCGTGTCGCCGCCGTTGAGAATCCTCAACTGCTGTGCCGTGGTGAGTTGCTGGAGCTGGATGAGGCCGCCGTTCTGTTCGTTGGCCGCCTGGCATTCACTCATCAGTGCGCTGAGTTCATCGCCTGCGGTCAACAAGGCTTCACCCACTGACGAATGTTTCGCCACTTCTTCGAGTCCCGCGCGATTGGCGGGCAGACCCAGGCTGGTCATCAGCTGGGTACGTCGGCGTCCATGCTGCTCGAGCACGATCACCAGCGCCTGTTTCTGCGCCAGGATGTGTTCCATCTCGACCATATTGCGCCCGTGAAGCGCCACCGACTCGGCCTTCAGGATGTCCAGCAGATGCCGGGTTGGCGCAATGTCGTCCGTGATCAGTTGAAGCAATGTAGTGTCTTGCATCGCATGCCCTGGTGTTTAAGCGTCCAGAAGCCCCTGCGCAGACCTGGGGCTAGCGCTGGGCTTCGAAGTTAAGCAGTTTGCTTGCAACACGATTGCTGTCGACCTTATAGCTGCCGTCGGCGACCGCCTGCTTCAACTCAGCCACACGGGCGCTGTTGACGACAGGCTGATCACGCAACGAATCACTGATCTTCTGCAACTGTTGAGCTTCGCTGCTCAAATGTACTGCCTCACCGCTACCGGGCACGCTCGAGGTGCCGCTGACCGCTGCCGTAGCTTCGGTTTTGCTGGCTTCCTTGGTGCTGGCTGTACGTGTTGTACCGCCAACGGTAGTGGAGCTGTTCAAACGATTGAAGTCGATGACCATGATTGAAAAACCTCTGGGTTCTAGGACGCTTGCCTTGGTTTCGGCCAGACCCGGAATAACTTTAGGGCCCGTGCGAAAACAGTCTCGAATGGACTTCGCACGGAGCACAGGGGTTCCGAGTGTAGGAAAAGCGCAAGCGCAGCGCCAGAGGTCTTACCTTCACATGTCAGTTACATAGCGACCTCAACTTGCCCGGGCGCAACGATGTTGGCCTTGATCACCCGTTGGGAGTTGAGGTTCTTCACCCGTATTTGCTCGTTGAAACCGCCGTCGGACAAGGCTTCGCCCGGCATGCGCACGCTCATTGACCCGCTGCGCGCGCTGATCACCACCTGGTCGCCCTTGTGGACCATCTGCGGCTGATCGAGGTGGACGGGCGTGAGGATCTGGTCGATGACCGTTGGTCGGACAACTTTTTGCCCGACTGCCTGATCGACTGAGTCCAGGAAGCCTTGCCCGAGCAGGCTGACGTCGCGCTCGCGCAGCGCTACATCGTTTTCCGTCACGATCGCGTCGCGCTTCATGGGCCGCACGGCCGTGACCACACTGCGGTAAAGGTGTACCTGGGCCGGCACAAACACCGTCCACGGGGACGTGCCTTCGCAGCGTATCTTCACGGTGACGCGGCCGATGGGCTGGGCTGGGCTTTCCAGTGAGGCTGTCAAATCCTTGTCGCACAGCGGCATGCGCAGACGCGGGTCCAGCTGCTTGACTTCAATTTCGTAGCGGCCGGCGGTTTGGTTGGTCGCCATGTAGTCTTCAACTGTGAATTCAAGAAAGCCCTGGGTCACGCCGATAAGTGTTTCAGGCAGGGTCATGTTGTCCGCGCGGCTCAGGCTGGCGGCACACAACAGACACATCGCGACCAGCACGCAGATAAAGCTGCGGGTTGCGGGTGCCGGGCGTCGGGATACTGTCGTTTGTGTGTTCATGATGAGTAAATAGCAAGGCCCGTGCCGCTTACCGTGTTGGTAGCGCAATTGGTCGTTTTGGGAGGTATGGTGCATGGCTGGTGTGATGGATTCAGTAAACCAGCGCACTCAACTGGTCGGGCAGAACCGCCTTGAACTGTTGCTGTTCCGGTTGGACGGCAAGCAGTTGTATGGGATCAACGTGTTCAAGGTAAAAGAGGTGCTTCAATGCCCGAAACTTACCCATATGCCCAAATCCAGTCCGATTGTGCGCGGTGTAGCAAGTATTCGTGGCGGGACCATCCCGATCCTCGATCTGGCGTTGGCGACCGGTGGCAAGCCGCTGGCTGACATTACCAATTCATTCGTGATCATCACGGAGTACAACACCAAGATTCAGGGCTTCCTGGTGCATGCGGTGGAACGCATCGTCAACATGAACTGGGAAGACATTCATCCGCCACCCAAGGGCACCGGTCGCGACCACTACCTCACGGCAGTGACGCGTCTGGACAACCAGCTGGTGGAAATCATCGACGTCGAGAAGATCCTCGCCGAAGTGGCGCCGGTCTCCGAGAACATCTCGGTCGGCGTGGTCACGGCGGAGGTTCAGCACAAGGCGCTGTCGCTGCGCGTGCTGACGGTCGATGACTCCTCGGTGGCGCGCAAACAGGTGACGCGTTGCCTGCAAACCGTCGGCGTGGAAGTCACGGCGTTGAATGACGGTCGTCAGGCACTCGATTTCCTGCGCAAACTGGTGGATGAAGGCAAGAAGCCGGAAGAAGAATTCCTGATGATGATTTCCGACATTGAAATGCCGGAGATGGATGGCTATACCCTCACTGCGGAGATTCGCAGCGACCCGCGCATGCAGAAGTTGCACATCGTGTTGCATACGTCGTTGTCCGGCGTGTTCAACCAGGCGATGGTCAAGAAGGTCGGCGCTGATGATTTCCTGGCCAAGTTCCGGCCAGACGATCTGGCGGCGAGGGTGGTAGATCGTATCAAGGCGGCAGATATCAGCTGAGGAGGGGTTTTCCTCCTTGCTGTTCACATGATTTGAGAGGCGGCATGTCTACAGGTAATTTGGATTTTGATCAGTTCCGGGTGTTCCTGGAAAAAGCCTGTGGCATTTTGCTGGGTGAAAATAAGCAGTACCTGGTTTCCAGCCGCCTCAACAAGTTGATGGAGCAGCAGTCCATCAAGTCGTTGGGCGAGCTGATCCAGCGTATCCAGACTCAGCCGCGCAGTGGTTTGCGTGAGCAGGTGGTGGATGCGATGACCACCAACGAGACGTTGTGGTTTCGCGACACGTACCCCTTCGAGGTAATGAAGAACAAGGTCTTGCCCGAGGCGATCAAGGCCAGCCCCAACCAGCGTTTGCGTATCTGGTCGGCGGCGTGTTCGTCGGGTCAGGAACCGTATTCGCTGTCGATGACGATCGATGAGTTCGAGCGCAGTAACCCGGGGCAGTTGAAGTCGGGCGCGCAGATTGTGGCGACGGATTTGTCGGGTTTGATGTTGAACAATTGCAAGACGGGTGAGTACGACAGTCTGGCCATCGGCCGAGGGTTGTCGCCGGATCGTCTGCAGCGGTTCTTCGATCAGAAGACGCCAGGGCGCTGGACGGTGAAGGCGCCGATCAAGAGCCGTGTGGAGTTCCGTTCGTTCAATCTGTTGGACAGTTATGCGGCGTTGGGCAAGTTCGATATCGTGTTCTGTCGCAACGTGCTGATTTATTTTTCGGCGGAGGTGAAGAAGGATATTTTGCTGCGTATTCATTCGACGTTGAAGCCGGGGGGGTATTTGTTCCTTGGGGCGTCGGAGGCGTTGAACGGGTTGCCCGATCATTATCAGATGGTGCAGTGCAGTCCCGGGATTATTTATCAGGCCAAGTGATTGGCTGCGCTTTTGATTTGATGAGAACCCCGCTTAGGCGGGGTTTTTGTTTTGTGTTGGCGCTGAGATTGTTGGCTGCCTCTTAACCGGATTGGCGCTTAGAGGGGTCTGCCTAACGGCAGACATTTCGCCTTCGGCGAGTTACTTGATAAAGCCCCAAGTAACCAAGGGCTTTGTGCTTCTGGTTGGGCCCTTCCTTCGTCAGGGTTCCTTCACTCCGGTCTCGCTCCGTGGGCCCGCGCCGAACGGGCATCCATGCCCTGACGGCGCTCTCGCCGCATCCATGCGGCTCGGCCCACTGCGCGAAACCTGCGTTCAGCCTGCACCCAAGTCGCGTTCGGCGGTGACCGGGCCGTTTGCGTATGAAGATCAAAAGCACGGCAACGGCAACGGCAACGGCAACAGCATTCGCGAGCAAGCTCGCTCCCACGGGTAGGGTGTCTGATCAGCAAAATAGCAAGCGCCTGTACTGGCCTCTTCCCGGCTAAAGCCGGTCCCACTAACAGCAGCGCATGCAGTCCGTAGTACTGGCTTCAGACGGGAACCCTTTGATCTGCTTTTGCTTTTGATCTTCGTACGCAGAAATCCCAGACGACGCAAAACGCGACTTTGGTGAAGGAACCCCGAGGAACGAGGGGCCAAACCGAGAGCAAGCACCCTTGGTTACTTGGGGTGCTTTTCCAAGTAACTCGCCGAAGGCGAAATATCTGCCGTTAGGCAGATGCTTTTGATTGTCAGCAAGGTCGAGCACGGACCCCCGTGACGGCAAAAAAACGGCACTGCTCTTGCCGCTTTCCTCCCATCGAGCGGAAATCCCTTGCCGCTTTTCTGTCATCCCCCTGCACCAACACCCCTGCAGCCCGCGAAAAACGGCACTTCCAGCAAGTGGCACGCACCTTGCTATAACTCCTGCACGTACATCTGGTCAGCCCTCAAAGGTCCCGACATGAGCATCAGTTTTGAAAACGCCCTCGGCATCCACGAAAAAGCGCTCAACTTCCGCGCCCAGCGTGCTGAAGTGCTGGCCAACAACATCACCAACGCCGACACCCCCAACTACAAGGCGCGTGACCTCGACTTCTCCAAAGTCCTGGCCGCCCAAAGCGATAAAACCAACAACGGCCACTTCGCCCTCGACATGACCAACAGCCGTCACATCGAAGCCGAAGGCATGAGCGATGGCGAAGCCAGCCTGCTCTACCGCACCCCGTCGCAGCCGTCGCTCGATCAGAACACCGTCGACTCCCAGGTCGAAAACGCCAACTACGCCGAAAACGCCATTGGTTTTCAGGCCAGCTTCACCTTGCTCAACAGCAAATTCAAAGGGCTGGTTGCAGCCCTGCGCGGAGAGTAATCCATGTCCCTGTCCAGTGTTTTCAATATTGCCGGTAGCGGCATGAGTGCCCAGAACACCCGCCTCAACACCGTGGCCAGCAACATCGCCAACGCCGAAACCGTGTCCTCCAGCATGGACAAGACCTACCGCGCCCGCCATCCGGTGTTCGCCACGGTCTTCCAGGGCCAGGAATCCGGCGGCAGCGCCTCGCTGTTCGAAGACCAGGGTCAGGCCGGCACCGGCGTACAGGTTTCCGGCATCGTCGAAGACGCCTCCAACCTCGAAGCACGTTACGAGCCAAATCACCCGTCAGCCGATAAGAACGGCTACGTGTATTACCCGAACGTCAACGTCGTCAACGAGATGGCCGACATGATCTCGGCCAGCCGTTCGTTCCAGACCAACGCGGACATCATGAACACCGCGAAAACAATGATGCAGAAGGTCCTGACCCTGGGTCAGTGATAAAGGGCGAAATCCATGACGGTATCAAGCACAGACGCTACCTCGACGTTCCTCAAAGGGCTGCAAAGCACGACCTCCGGGACAACAGGCACTAGCACCAAATCCAGCACCGACACCAGCAGCCTCACCGGCTCAAGTTCGCTGGGCAAGGATTCATTCCTGCAATTGCTCGTGACGCAAATGCAGAACCAGAACCCGCTCGATCCTCAGGACAACAGCGAGTTCGTGGCGCAGCTGGCTCAGTTCAGCAGCCTGGAAACCATGCAGAACCTGAGCACCTCGGTCGACTCGATCAGCACCATGTATCAGTCGTCGCAGGCGTTGCAGGCCTCGTCGCTGGTCGGCCGCTCGGTGACCGTGGACGCCGGTTCGACCTACGTCGACACCAGCAAGGCCATGACCGGTTCGGTGGTGCTGCCATCGTCCAGCGCCGACACCACGGTGAAGATCTACGACAGCACCGGTACCAACGTTGTGCGCACCATCGATCTGGGCACTCAGGCGGCCGGGACCACATCCTTTAGCTGGGATGGCCTGGACGACAGCGGCGCAGCGGTGGCAGCGGGCAATTACAGCTTCGTCGCCAACGGCAAGCTGGACGGCACCGCTACTAATCTGAGCACCTATCTGCCGGCGACAGTGAGCAGCGTGACCATGGGCACAACGGGCTCTGACATGACGTTGAACCTTGCCGGCGGCACCCAGGTGGCACTGGCAAAAATCAAGCAAATCGGAATTTAGAGCCGACTAGACGGCGCAGGAGTTAAATCATGTCTTTCAATGTTGGTCTTAGTGGGCTCTACGCCGCAAACAAAAGTCTCGACGTCACCGGCAACAACATTGCCAACGTCGCCACCACCGGTTTCAAATCCTCCCGTGCGGAATTTGCCGACCAGTACGCCCAATCGATTCGCGGCACGTCCGGTAGCACCAACACCGGCAGCGGCGTCACCACCGCCGCGGTTTCGCAGCAGTTCACACAGGGCACGCTGAACACCGGCACCGGTCGCAGCCTGGACCTGGCGATCAACGGCAACGGCTTCTTCATGATGAGCAACAACGGCGAGAAGCTCTACACCCGCGCCGGCGCATTTCATACCGACTCCGCCGGCTACATCGTCAACGAAGCGGGCAACAATCTGCAGGGCTACAGCGTTGACGGTCAGGGCAATGTCGCCACGGGCGTGCTGAGCAACCTGCGTGTCGATTCGTCGAACCTGGCGCCGAAAAGCACCAGTTTGATCACCGTCGCTTCCAACCTGAACTCCTCGTCGACGGTTCCGACGGTCGCGACGTTCTCGCCGTCCGATACCAACAGCTACACCACGACCTACAGCACGCCGCTGTACGACAGTCAGGGTAACGAACACACCCTCGACCAGTATTTTTCGAAGACGGGCACCAATACCTGGACGATGTACAGCCTGGTCGATGGCCGCAGCATCAGCGATCCAAACTCCACTACCGCTGACGCGACCGCAGTGACCTTCGATTCGTCGGGTGGCTTGATCACCAGCGGCACCGGCGCCCCTGATACCACCAATTCGCCAAACGTGAGCGTGGGTACGGACGGCGTCTTCTCGATCAACAACTGGGTGCCGGCCGCCAAGACCACCGTTGGCAGCACCACTACCTGGGCGAGCAACGGCGCGGCCGCGAATGCGGGCGGGATCAAGCTCAACATGTTGGCGACCACCCAGACCAACGCGGTCTCGGGTGCAATCACCAAGACCCAGGACGGTTACGCCACTGGCCAGATCACCGCGATGAACATCGACGCCACCGGCAACATGTTCGCGACCTACACCAACGGTCAGTCCAAGGTGATTGGTCAAGTGTCGCTGACCAACTTCGCCAACGTTCAGGGCCTTTCCCCGGCAGGCGGCACCAACTGGCGCGAATCGGCTTCGTCGGGCATCCCGGTCACGGGCGCTCCACAGTCGGGTACGCTGGGTTACTTGACCGGGCAGGCGCTGGAAGAATCCAACGTCGACCTGACCGGTGAACTGGTCAACCTGATCAAGGCGCAAAGCAACTACCAGGCAAACGCCAAGACCATTTCGACGCAAAGCACCATCATGCAGACCATCATTCAGATGACCTGATGACGGTCGCTGGACACGGTCAACGAAGCCCCTCTAGGAGGGGCTTTTTTTATGCCTTTTTTTTTGACTGAAATATCGAGAGCCGTCCCACTCTACAACTGGAAACTTCCTACTTTCGTCTTTGCGAGAATCAAGTTCGCTGACAAATAAATGCCATTGAGCGGCGTCGTTTACGCGGTCCGTTCGATTGCATTCCTTTGCCCGCGATCTCGATGCATCGACGAGCGTGTCGTTGAACAACGACTCAGGGAGTGTTCATGTCATTCAACACAGCGGTTTCAGGTTTGCACGCGGCGCACAAGCGCATGGAAGTGGCCGGCAACAACATTGCCAACGTCCACACGTCCGGTTTCAAATCCTCACGCGCCGAGTTCTCGGCGGTCTATTCCTCATCCATGCTCGGCGGCAGCCGGACGGCCTCGGGTGATGGCGTGCAAGTGGCCAACGTTTCGCAGAACTTTGCACCCGGTGGGGTCATCACCAGCGAGGGCAGGGCGCTCGACATGCGCATTCAGGGCAATGGTTTCTTTGTCATGAGTGACGCCGGTTCCATCAGTTACGGCCGGTCAGGGGCCTTCATCAAGGATGCGCAGAATTTCGTCGTCGACTCCCACGGCAGCCGCTTGCAGGGCTATGGGGTGACAGACGCAGGGGAGGTGATCAGCGGCGTTCGCACGGATCTTAAGATCGACGCTGCCGACATGTCACCCAAGGCCACCGGCAGGATGGAGCAGACCCTGAACCTGAACGCGGCGTCGGCGTCACTCGGCGCCATTCCGCGCTTCGACCCTGGCGACCCGACCACCTACACGCGGGTAACGGGGCGGCTGATTCAGGATGCCGGCGTTCCGCCAACGGATCACGAGCTCAAGCAGTACTTCGTCAAGACTGAAGACGACAACTGGACGTCGTACATTCTCGTCGACGGCGTCAATCCGCTGGACCCGACCAGCACCGCGCCGCTGGAGATCGGTTTGCAGGTGTCTGCGGCGGGGAGGCTCTCGGTCACAGGTTCGACGGCGGCGGTGAAGATGATTTCCGACACCGAGTTGTCCCTGCAGAAGTGGCGCCCGGCGGTCAATGTCAACGGCAGCTGGACCGTAAGCCCCGCGCCATCTCCGGGTCCGATCTCACTGCCGCTGCTGGACGGTGGCCTGCCCGTGCTCGACCCGGCCGACCCGCTCATGCCCCGGCCCGTTCCGACCTTCAATCCGGCGGACATCACCACCTACACCAAGGCATCCACCTACGGCGTGTTCGACAGCCTCGGCATGCGTCACGAGATGACCCAGTATTTTGTCAAAGACGGCAGCAACAGCTGGAAGATGCATACGCTGATCGACGGGCGTAACCCGCAGGACCCGAGCAGTACGGTGCCGACGACAGCAAGCATGCTGTTCGACTCCGGAGGCTCGCTGCAATCGCTGATCGGCAGCCAGTGGCTGACGGCTGCCAACAACACCCTGACCCTCGAAGGCTGGGTGCCGGCCAAACCGCTGGACGGCAACAAGCCGGGCGGGCGTTGGGGCGCGAACGGCGCGGTAGGAAATGCCGACGGGATTGTCATGGACTTCAACAAGATCAGTCAGCACAACGCCGCCACCGGCAGCAGCAACATTGTCATCGACGGGCACACGGCAGGGCAGGCCACCCAGCTGACGATCGACAAGAGCGGCATGCTGATGATCGGGTTCAGCAATGGCCTGCACCGCAACGTCGGCCAGGTCATGCTCGCCAGCTTCGCCAACAATCAGGGGCTGCAGCCGGTGAGCGACACCCGCTGGGTCGAAACCCTGGCCTCCGGCGTCGCCAATTACGACACGCCGGGCGTGGGCACGTTGGGCAGTGTCATCGGCCATTCGCTGGAGGGCTCCAACGTCACGTTGACCAATGAACTGGTGGAGCTGATCCAGGCGCAGACGGCCTATCAAGCCAACTCGAAAACCCTGTCGACGGAGGCGGAACTGATGCAGACGCTGATACGCGCGACTTGATGCGGGATTTAGCGTGAACGCGAAGGTGGGACCGGCTTTAGCCGGGAAGGCGGCGTGTCAGACGGTTGATTCATCACAGGCAAACCGCCTTCGCGAGCAAGCTCGCTCCTACAGGATCGGCGTTCGCCGGGATTTCAGCGTCATGCGCATAACCTGTGGGAGTCAGCTTGCTGACGAATGCGGTGGGTCAGACGAGAGGGATGGCACAGGCAAACCGCCTTCGCGAGCAAGCTCACTCCTACAGGTCATGCGTCGAGCAGGGATATCCGGTTGTGCCGAGATCAATGTAGGACCGGCTTTAGCCGGGAAGGCGGCGTGTCAGACGGTTGATTCATCACAGACAAACCGCCTTCGCGAGCAAGCTCACTCCTACAGGTCTTGCGTCGAGCAGGGATATCCGGTTGTGCCGAGATCAATGTAGGACCGGCTTTAGCCGGGAAGGCGGCGTGTCAGGCGATCAATCCGTCACAGGCGAAACGAAACCACTCAAATCGAACAATCCGACTTCACATACGCGGCGCTGATCCGTGTCCAGCCGTGGCCCGGGCTGGTCTGCGCGCAGACGGTCCGGTGGGCGCCTTGCCAGAGGAAGTAGGGCGCCGGCGCCGCCCAGGCGGCAAACGAGCAGGCAATCAATGTAAAGAGCAGGGCGATGCGCAGACCCATGACAGTTTTCCGTAGCGACTCAAGCGAATTCATAAAACGCTGCAAGTTTCGCACCCCATGGAGAGTTTTCTGGCGCTCGCCGCCATCGATTTGCAGGAAACCGGCGGTCTGCTGTCGCGCGGCGACGTAAACCGGATTCACGTCCACGGAAAGCCGCCGGAATCATTGAAGAATCAACGCTTTGTATCACTGCTGAAAAACTGGTTCGATTATTGCTATTACCTGTTCAGTACAGCTACAGGCGGCAAGCGTCTGTCGGAGGAGGAAGACTGTGGACAAGTTGCTATACGTGGCCATGAGCGGAGCGTCGGAAAACGCCATCGCCCAAAAGGCCCATGCCAACAACCTGGCGAACGTTTCGACCAACGGGTTTCAGCGCGACCTCGAACAGGCGCGCTCAATGCCGGTGTTCGGCGAGGTCAACCCGTCCCGGGCGTACGCCATGAGCGAACGTCCCGGCACTGACTTCAGCCAGGGCGCGATGGTCGATACCGGTCGTGATCTGGACGTCGCCGTCAAAGGCAACGGCTGGATGGCGGTGCAGACAGCCGACGGCGGCGAAGCCTACACCCGCACCTCCAGCATGAACATCGACGCCCTCGGCGTGTTGCGTGATGGCAATGGTTTGCCGGTCATGGGCAACAGCGGGCCGATCGCCGTGCCTCCGCAGCAGCAGATCGAGATCGGCGCCGACGGCACCATCAGCGTTCGTTCGCTCGGCGAGAGTCCGCAGGTCATGGCCCAGATCGACCGCATCAAGCTGGTCAAGGGCGACCAGACGACCATGGAAAAAGGCCCCGACGGTCTCATGCATACCAAAAGCGGCAAGCCGGCCCAGGCCGACGCCGACGTGCAGGTCGAATCCGGGTTTCTGCAGGCCAGCAACGTCAACGCCGTCGACGAGATGACGTCGGTGCTGGCGCTGTCCCGCCAATTCGAACTGCACATCAAGATGATGAAGACCGCCGAGCAGGATGACGAGTCGATGGCTCGCGTCTTGCAAATGGTCTAATGACTGACAGCTTGCGCCGATAAACAGGCGCTCGAGGAGATTCAATAATGCTTCCGGCACTCTATGTTGCTAAAACCGGTCTGGCCGCCCAGGACACCAACCTGACGACCATTTCCAACAACCTGGCCAACGTTTCGACCACCGGTTTCAAAAGCGACCGTGCGGAATTCCAGGACCTGCTCTACCAGATCAAGCGTCAGCCAGGCGCCCAGTCCACTCAGGACAGCCAGCTGCCATCGGGCCTGCAACTGGGTACCGGTGTGCGCATCGTCGGCACCCAGAAAAACTTCACCGCCGGCAGCCTGCAGACCACCAACCAGCCGCTGGACATGGCGGTCAACGGTCGCGGTTTCTTCCAGATCCGTCAGCCTGACGGCACCGTGGCCTACACCCGCGACGGCACGTTTCACCTGGACAGCAACGGCCAGATCGTGACCGCCAACGGCTACGCGCTGGAGCCTGCGATCGTCGTTCCGCAAGACTCGCAGACCTTCACCGTCGGCGAAGACGGCACCGTATCGATCACCACGTCGGCAAACGCCGCGACGCCACAGGTCATCGGGAATATCCAGACCGCCGATTTCATCAACCCGGCCGGCCTGCAATCCCAGGGCGGCAACCTGTACCTGGAAACCGCTTCCAGCGGCGCGCCGCAAGTGGGTACTCCGGGCCTGACGGGGCTGGGCGTGGTCAAGCAGAACACCCTGGAAAACTCCAACGTCAGCACCGTTGAAGAGTTGGTGAACATGATCACCACCCAGCGCGCCTACGAGATGAACTCCAAAGTGATCTCGACCGCTGACTCGATGCTCCAGTACGTGACCCAGAACCTGTAAGCCCTTTTTGAAACGCCTGATGTTCTGCTGCGAAACACCTGATCAATTCCAAGGGGCGCCTGAAAAACGCCTGCTACACCGCGAGGTTTTAAGTGTCATGAAACGGCTCTCTGTATTGCGGCTTTCCCTGTTGGCAGCTCCTGTGTGCGGTATCGCGCTGCTGACCGGCTGCGTTGCGCCTGCGGCCAAACCCAATGACCCTTATTACGCGCCGGTGTTGCCGCGCACGCCGCTGCCTTCAGCGGCCAGCAATGGTTCGATTTATCAGGCCGGTTTCGAGCAGAACATGTACGGCGACCGCAAGGCCTACCGGGTCGGCGACATCATCACCATCACGCTTTCCGAGAAGATGGCCGCCAGCAAGGCCGCCAGCTCCGGGATCAGCAAGACCAGCAAAACCAGCCTTGGCCTGACCTCGCTGTTTGGCGCAGGCGTGAGCACCAACAACCCGGTCGGCGGCGGCAACCTCAGCCTGGACGCCGGCTACACCGGCGACCGCGCCACCAAAGGTGACGGCAAGGCGGCGCAGAGCAACAGCCTGACCGGCTCGATCACCGTGACCGTCGCTGACGTCATGCCCAACGGCATTCTGTCGGTGCGCGGCGAGAAGTGGATGACCCTGAACACCGGTGACGAACTGGTGCGCATCGCCGGCCTGATTCGCGCCGACGACATTGCCACTGACAACACCGTGTCGTCGACACGCATCGCCGATGCACGCATCACTTATTCCGGTACAGGCGCGTTTGCCGATTCCAGTCAGCCAGGCTGGTTCGACCGATTCTTCCTCAGCCCGTTGTTCCCTTTCTGATAGCGGGATAGCCATGATCACGTTCAAGCAACTGATAGCGGCAGCGCTGCTGTTCACCACCGCACTGGGCGCCCACGCCGAGCGCCTGAAGGACATCGCCAGTATTTCCGGCGTACGGACCAACCAGTTGATCGGTTACGGTCTGGTGGTGGGGCTCAACGGCACGGGTGACCAGACCACCCAGACGCCGTTCACCCTGCAGACCTTCAACAACATGCTCTCGCAGTTCGGCATCAAAGTGCCGGCGGGTTCCGGCACCGTGCAGCTGAAAAACGTCGCGGCCGTGGCCGTGTACGCCGATCTGCCGCCGTTCGCCAAACCGGGTCAGCAGATCGACATCACCGTGTCGTCCATCGGTAACTCGAAAAGCCTGCGCGGTGGTGCCCTGTTGATGACACCGATGAAGGGCATCGACGGCAACGTCTACGCCATAGGCCAGGGCAACCTGGTGGTCGGCGGCTTTGACGCTGAAGGCCGCGACGGCTCCAAGATCACCGTCAACGTACCGTCTTCCGGGCGCATTCCCGGTGGCGCATCGGTTGAACGTGCCGTGCCGAGTGGCTTCAACCAGGGCAACTCCCTGACCCTGAACCTCAATCGCAACGACTTCACCACCGCCAAGCGCATCGTCGACAAGATCAACGACATGCTTGGCCCAGGCGTCGCTCAGGCGCTGGACGGCGGCTCCGTGCGAGTCACCGCGCCGCTGGACCCCAACCAGCGTGTTGATTACCTGTCGGTGCTGGAAAACCTGGAAATCGATCCGGGCCAGACCTCTGCCAAGGTCATCATCAACTCGCGGACGGGCACCATCGTCATCGGCCAGAACGTCAAGGTGTCGCCGGCAGCCGTGACCCACGGCAGCCTGACCGTGACCATCACCGAAGACCCGATCGTCAGCCAGCCGGGCGCGTTCTCCAACGGCCAAACCGCTGTGGTCCCGCGTTCGAAGATCAACGCGCAGCAGGAAATGCACCCGATGTTCAAGTTCGGTCCGGGCACTACGCTGGATGAAATTGTCCGCGCGGTTAACCAGGTGGGCGCAGCGCCGGGCGACTTGATGGCGATTCTCGAAGCACTGAAACAGGCTGGCGCGTTGCAAGCCGACCTGATCGTGATTTAAGAGGCAAACTGAATGAGCATTCCAAGCGGCGGCGTTTCTTCAGGTGATTCAGGGGCGTACACCGACCTCAATCGTCTGACGGCCATGAAAACCGGTGATCGCGACAGCGAGGGCAACCTCAAGAAAGTCGCGCAGGAATTCGAGTCGCTGTTCGTCAGCCAGATGCTCAAGGCCATGCGTTCGGCCAACGAAGTGCTGGCCAAGGACAACCCGATGAACACCGCGGCGACGCGGCAGTATCAGGACATGTATGACCAGCAGCTGTCGGTGAGCATGTCTCGCGAGGGTGGCGGTATTGGTCTGCAGGACGTGCTCATGCGTCAACTGTCGAAAAACAAGGGCACTGAAGTCGCACCGGCCACCGGGCTTGTGTCCGGCGGCAACAAGACGGAGGCGAAGGTCGACGGCAAAGCCGATGCACCCGCGCAGGCCGGCCTGGCCACGCGCATTGCCCAGCGTCCGCTGTGGGCCACCCGTTCGGTGACTGCGCCCGCCGCAACCGACGGCACCGCGCACAGCGACGTGGCGGCGCTGAATGCCCGTCGTCTGTCACTGCCGAGCAAACTCAGCGACCGCATCATGGCCGGCATCGTGCCTAACACAGCCGCCGCCGCCGGCCAGGACGCAAGCGCCAGCGCCACCACGCTGAAGAACCGCATCGCCGTCTCCAATGCCGTGGCCGCCGCGAAAAGCGCAGGTTCTCAGAACAATGGCGACTGGACCGTCGGGCCGCAGTACGCCGCCGACGCCGACGCTTATGTGCGCAGCCGCGTGCAGACGCCGCTGGCGCCGGGCAAGAGTGCATTCGCCAACCGTGATGACTTCGTCGCCACGATGATGCCGCTGGCCAAGGACGCTGCCGCGCGAATCGGCGTCGATCCGAGCGTGCTGGTGGCCCAGGCTGCGCTGGAAACCGGCTGGGGCAAATCGATCATGCGTCAGTCCGACGGCGGCAGCAGCCACAACCTGTTCGGCATCAAGGCCCAGGGCGGCTGGAAAGGGCCGGAAGCCCGCGCGATCACCAGCGAGTTCCGCGACGGCAAGATGGTCAAGGAAACCGCGGACTTCCGCGCCTACGACTCGTACGCCAGCAGTTTTCACGACCTGGTGAGCTTCCTGCAGAACAACAATCGCTATCAAGAAACCCTGAAATCCGCCGATAACCCGGAACAGTTTGTGAAAGAGCTGCAGAAGGCCGGATACGCAACTGACCCGTCCTATGCCAGCAAGATTTCTCAGATAGCGAAACAGATGAAGAGTTACCAGACCTACGCATCCGCCTCGGGCTCTTCCACGACTTTATAAGGTTTGAACCATGTCACTGATCTCAATCGGGCTTTCGGGACTCACCGCCAGCAGCGCAGCGATGACGACGATCGGCAACAACACTGCCAACGTCGACACCCAGGGCTACTCGCGTCAGCAAGTGATGACCGCCGCCGGGGCTCAGCAGAATATCGGTGTCGGTTTCATCGGCACCGGTACGACGTTGTCCGACGTGCGCCGCATCTACAACGGCTACCTCGATAACCAATTGCAGACCAGCACATCGCTCAACGCTGATGCCACCGCGTACCTCAGCCAGGCCAGCAAGCTCGACTCCATCCTGTCGGACAGCTCGACCGGCGTGAGCACGGTGCTGGCGAAGTTTTTCACGGACCTGAGCGCCCTGGCCAAGCAGCCTACCGACACGGCTGCCCGCACGACGTTTCTGACCAGTGCAGGGGCGCTGGCCGGTCAGTTCAACACCATCTCGTCGCAGATGAAGGACCAGAACGCCAGCATCAATACCCAGATGACCACGGCAGCAGGGCAGGTGAACGCGCTGGCGTCGTCCATTGCCGTCCTCAACAAGCAAATCACCGAGGCCCAGTCCTCCGGCGGTCAGCCCAACACGCTGCTCGATTCGCGTACCGAAGCGGTACGCCAGTTGAATGAACTGGTGGGCGCCAAGGTCGTTGAAACCAACGGCAGCTATGACGTTTATATCGGCACCGGCCAGCCGCTGGTCACCGGCACCACTGCCAACACATTGAGCGCAGTGCCCAGCGACAGCGACCCCAGCGTCTATGCGCTGAAACTGAAATACCAGAACAACGAAGTCGATGTGTCGAGCGTGGTGACCGGTGGCTCCCTGGGCGGCCTGCTGCGTTATCGCAGCGACGTGCTGCAGCCGGCCGCCAGCGAGCTGGGCCGTCTGGCGGTGGTCGCTTCCGACCAGATCAACAGCCAGCTCAATCAGGGCGTGGACGCCAACGGCGATTTTGGCAGCAACCTGTTCGCCAGCGTCAATGACCCGAGCCTGACCAGCCAGCGCAGCATTGCCAACAAGACCAACGACCAGTCTTCGGGCAACTTCGCGGTGTCCATTGCCAACAGCGGCGCGCTGCAGACCAACGATTATCAGGTGACTTTCACCGATGCCAGCGGCCAGTACAGCGTCAAGCGTCTGCCGGACGGCAAGGACATGGGTTCTTACAACACCAGTGACACCACTGCGCCGGTCATCGACGGTTTCTCGCTGAAATTCAATGGCACCTCCACCGAGGGTGACAGCTTCAAGATCAGTCCGACCAAAACCGGTGCCGACGGCATCAAGGTCGTGATGACCGATCCGAAAGACATCGCCTCGGCCAGTCCGCTGACCGGCAGCTCCATCGTGAGCAAAGGCTCGGGGACGTTTACCCAGCCGGTGTTGTCGACCCAGGCCGACATCTACAACCCGACCGCCACCGCCGACCTGCGTAACGCACTCACGGCGGCGACGCCGATGCGCCTGCTCATGGGCGATGTCACCAATGGTGCTCAGAGCTATACGCTGGTCGATGCGCAGGGCGCGGCGGTCAAAGACAAGTCCGGCAATGCGATCACCGGTTCAGTTGTTCCAAACCAGTCCAACGACATCAGTCTGGAAGTGGGCTACACCGACTCGTCGGGCGCCGCGCAGTCGTTCAAGTTCGGCATGACCCTCGCCGGAGAGCCCACCAGCGGCGACACTTACAGCATTGCCATGACCGGCGCCGGGTCTTCGGACAACCGCAACGCGACCTCGGTCGGTACCCTGCAGACCAAACAGACCCTCGACACCGCAGCGGGCAACGGCACGGGCATGAGCCTGAGCGGTGCCAACGCCAACATGATCACCACGGTGGGCAGCAAGGCGGCGCAGGGCAAGAATGATTCAACGGCGACCACTGCCGTGCTGACCCAGGCCAAGACCGCGCGTGACAGCGTTTCCGGTGTGTCGCTGGATGAAGAAGCCGCCAACCTGGTCAAGTATCAGCAGTACTACACCGCTTCGTCGCAGATCATCAAAGCGGCCCAAGCCATCTTCAGCACGCTGATCAACAGTCTTTAAGGAATCGTAATCCATGCGTATCTCAACGACCCAGTTTTACGAAACCAGCGCGGCAAACTACTCGCGCACCTACGCCAACGTCACCAAGACCGGTGACGAAGTGGCCAGTCAGGTCAAGCTCAACACCGCCGGCGATGATCCGGTCGGCGCGGGCCGTGTGCTGCAGTTGCAGCAGCAGGGCACGATGCTCAATCAGTACAAATCCAACATCGATACGATCAATACCACCGTCGTGCAGACCGAGACGGCCTTGACGTCGATCACCTCGGCGATTCAGCGTGCACAGGAGCTGGTACTGGGGGCGGCGAACACCTCGTTCACCGACAAGGACCGCCAGGCCAACGCTGCCGAGCTCAAGGAATTGCAGGGGCAGATTCTCGGCCTGATGAACAGTCAGGACGCCGACGGCAGCTATCTGTTCTCCGGGTCCAAGGGCACCACCCCGCCATACGCCGTCAGTTCCGACGGTACCTACAGCTATCAGGGCGACCAGACGCGCAACCTGCTGGCCGTCGGCAGTGGCATTTCCATGGCCAGCAACACCACCGGCTGGGATGCATTCGAACAAGCGACCAACACCACGCGCACCTCGACGACCCTGGTCGCGGGTGCTGATGACGGCGTGATTTCGTTGTCCGGCGGCAGCGTCAGCAACGCTGCCACCTACGATAGCAGTTTCACTGCCGGCCAGCCTTACAAGATTTCCTTTACCAGCAGCACGGCGTACACGATCCTCGACAAGAACAACCAGGATGTGACGGGCGATGCGACGGCCACCGGCAAGTTTGCGTCCACCAGTTCGGCGAACCAGGCCATCACCTTCCGGGGTCTGGAACTGAACCTGAACATCAACCTGACCAAGGATCAGTACGCAGACACCACGGCTGCAGACGCAGCCGTGAAAGACCACACCTTCCAGCTGGGTGTTTCCCCCAGTACGGTGAGCACCTCACGGCTGCCGGCCAACACGTCGACCGACGTGATCACCAGTTCGGTGGTGACCGACCAGGCCGCGTTCGACAAAACCTTCCCGTCGGGCGGCGCTGTCGTGCGTTTCACCGATGCCACCACCTTCAATCTGTACGCCGCGCCCTATGACGCAGCGACCAGCAAACCGGTGTCCACCGGCACGCTGAGCGGCAACACGGCAACGGCCTCCGGCGTGACATTCACCTTCAGCGGCTCGCCACCGGCGATGGCGGCAGGTGACCAGTTCACCGCGCAGTCGTCGACCCAGCAGAGCCAGAACGTGCTGAACACCTTGTCCAAGGTCATCACGGCACTCAACGGCAAGGTCGATGGCGATCCGATTGCCCAGCAGAAACTGCAGGCCACCATGACGTCCACCATCGGCAACCTGAAAAGTGCGGCCGAGCAGATCATCAATGCCACCAGCGACGGCGGTGCCCGGGCCCGGACGGCGACCGATCAGGGCGTGACCAACCAGAACATGATCGACAACGGCACCACCGAATCGGGCACGATTACCGCGTCCGACCCGGTCGATGCGATCGCCCGTTTGACCCTGCAGAAAACCATGCTGCAGGCTTCGCAGCTGGTGTTTACCCAGCTGTCTGCGCTGAACCTGTTCAGCAAGTTGTAATCGGCCCAGCGGCGGGCGGCCCCTGATCAACAGGGGTCGCCACCGTTGAGCGTCAACCGTATTGTCAGCGGTTAATGCCGATCCTTTCCCCGGGGAACGGCACCGCTCGTGAGTCCCGCCCGTGAATTCAGCTCCCCTCGTCAGCCTCGTCATTCCCGCCTACAACCCGCGCTTTTTCCAGCGAGCCTTGCTGGACGCCCTGGCCCAGACGTATCGGCCCCTTGAAGTGGTGGTCTGCGACGACAGCCAGACCGACGAGATCCAGCGCATCGTTGAAAAATACCTCGACTCAAGCCCCGTCACCCTGCGTTACGTGCGCAACCCCAAGCGTCAGGGTTTCGTCGGCAACCTGCTGGTGTGCCTGCACGAAGCGCAGGGCGAGTTCATCAAGTTTTTCTGCGATGACGATCGGCTGTTTCCGGCGGCCGTCGCGCGGCAGGCCAGCATTCTGGTCGAGCATGACGACGTTAGCCTGGTGCTGGCCCAGCGTTATTTCTGCGATCCCCAGGACATCCAGCTGCCGGTGCGCATCGAGAACGCGCCGCTGGCCGAATCCAGCTCGGTGTTCTACGGCGCGGACCTGCTCTCCGTATTTGATATTTCGCCGACCAACTTCCTCGGCGGCTTCAGCAGCTCGTTGATGCGCCGCAGCGATGTGGAGGTGATTCTGCCGGCACTCCGCGAAGTGGGCGACGGCTTCACCGCGCTGGTGGATTTCGTGCTCTACGTTTGCCTGCTCAAACGCGGCAACATGGTCATGCTCAGCGATGTGCTCAGCGCCGAACGCCTGCACCCGGATCGCTTCAGCCGCCAGCAGTGGGTCAAGGACCTGGTCATCGACGAGCGTCAATGGCTGGGCAAGATGCTCAAGGCGCGGACCGGCGAAGACGCCCCCGAATACGGCTGGGTGCGCTTCGTGCCGCTGACCGAGGCGTTGGGGCAACCTCGCGTCTGGCAAGAGCTGCCGCTCAGCCGCATGCTCGGCGATCGTCAAGCCTCCTTGCCGTGGCGGGTCGGCACCGACAGCGAAAGTTTTGCCGAGCTGTACCAGCAATGGTTGAGCTTCCGCACCCTGTTTGGCGCTGATCGCCTGCGCGTGGCGGATAACGTCGCCACCTGGCCGTCGCAGCCGAAGATGGTGGCGGTGGTGCTCGACGAGCACGCCAGCGCCGCCGGCGTGGCGCTGACCCTGGCCAGTCTCGACGCGCAGCTGTATGCCGCCGAACTGACCGTCGTGCTGTCCAGCGCCTGTGACGCGCCGGTGCTCGACGGCCGTGTGTTCACCTTGCCGCTGCAACCCGACTGGCTGACGCAGCTGAATGACCTGTTGCCTCAGCTTGAGCGTGGCGACTGGTGCTACCTGCTGCGGGCGGGGGATCGACTGACCGATTGCGCGCTGCTGATCCTCGCCGAACGCGTTGCTCACTCGCCGGACGTGCTGTGCCTGTACGGCGATGAAGGTGCGTTGCATGAAGGCGAGTCGGCCGAGCCTGTCTTCAGACCTGACTTCAACCTCGATCTGCTGCGCAGTTATCCCTACGTTGGCCGGGTGCTGGCGTTTCAGATCGACGCGCTGGTCAGGGTCGGTGGTTTCGATTCCGCTTACGGCGAACTCGCGCCCCACGATGCGATCTGGCGCCTGACCGAAGCCTATGGCGTGGTGGTTCAGCACGTTTCGGAAATCCTCGTCGAGTCGCAGTTCCCGTTTCAGTCGTGGCTGGCGCTGCCAGAGGTCATCGCGCAAAACGCCCCGGTGCTCGGCGCGCATTTGGAGCGCATGGGCATCGCCCATCAGCTGCAAGAAGTGGAAGGGCAGTGGCTCAATCACATTGATTACCTCAGCGACGCCCGTCCGCTGGTGTCGATCATCATCGTCCATCAGGACCAGTTGGCGGCGTTGCAGCGCTGTGTCGAGTCGCTGCTGTCCAAGACCACTTATGATCACTTTGAAGTGCTGATCGTCGACTGTGCCAGTCAACATCCGGAGGCTCGGTCCTGGCTGGCGGACATGCAGCAGATCGGCGGCGACAAGCTGCGCGTGCTGCACTACGAGGGGCAGGGCAACGGCGCCGACGTGCGCAATTTCGCCGCTGCCCACGCCCGGGGCGAGCACCTGCTGATGCTCAGCATCTACGCGGTGGTGGCCGATTCCGCGTGGCTGGGCGAGCTGGTCAATCACGGTCGGCGGGAAGAAGTGGGCGTGGTCGGCGCCAAGCTGTTCACCCCCGAAGGCTACATTCTCCAGGCCGGGCTGATTCTGGGTTACCACGGGCCGGCCGGCCCTGCGTTTTTCGGTGAGCGGCTGCATGCACCGGGGCATCTGCTGCGACTGCAAGCGGCCCAGGATCTGAGCGCGGTGGGCGGCCACTGCCTGCTGGTGCGCCGCTCTTTGTTTGAGCAGCTCGGCGGCCTGAACAGCCACGAGTTCACCGGCAGCCTGAGCGAAGTGGATTTCTGCCTGCGCGTGCGCGAGTCCGGCCATCTGGTGGTCTGGGCACCCCGTGCCGTGCTGGCGATCGGCGCCTCGACACCGGCGGAACAGGTGCGCGATAAACAATCCCAGGTCGATGACCAGCACGCTTTCTACAAGCGCTGGTTGCCGACCCTCGCCCGCGACCCGGCCTACAACCCGAACCTGCGCCTGACCGGTTCGTTCTACAGCCTGGAACCCGGCCTTAAAAAAGGCTGGAACCCTTATTCATCGCGACGTTTGCCGAATGTGCTGGCGATCCCGGTCAACAGCACGGCGGTGGGTCACTACCGCGTGTCCCAGCCGTTTCTGGAGCTGGAAGCCGATGGCCGAATCGAAGGGCGGATGAGTTACGACCTGCCGTCGATCATCGAGCTGGAGCGTCAGTCACCGGACGTGATCGTCGTGCAGTGCCGCTACAGCCAGAATTCCATCGATCAGGTCGCCAGCCTCAAGGCGTACTCCAATGCCCGGCGCATCTACGAGCTGGACGACTACGTGATCAGCGTGCCGAAAAAGAACGGCCATCTGCGCAGCATGCCGTCGAACATGGAGGCGATGGTGCGTCTGGGCACCAGTCTGTGTGATCGGGTGGTGGTGTCGACGGTGACGCTGGCCGATGCGCTGTCGGGGATGCACCACGACATCCGGGTGGTCCCGAACATGCTGGCTTCACAGCTCTGGACCGGCCTGCGCAGCCTGCGCCGTACCTCGAAGAAACCTCGGGTCGGCTGGGGCGGCGGGACCAGCCATGCCGGCGATCTGGAGATCATCGCCGAGGTCGTGCGCGAGCTGGCCGATCAGGTCGACTGGGTGTTTTTCGGTATGTGCCCCGCGTCGCTGCGCCCGTACGTGCACGAGTTTCATCCGTCAGTGGGCTTGCTGGCCTATCCGGCCAAACTGGCGGCCCTGAATCTGGACCTCGCGCTGGCGCCGCTGGAGCACCACATCTTCAACGACTGCAAAAGCAACCTGCGTTTGCTGGAATACGGGGCCTGCGGCTACCCGGTGATCTGCACCGACACCCGGGCGTACGACGGTTACCTGCCGTGCACCCGCGTGATGACCAACAGCACCGCCGAATGGCTCGAAGCGATCCGCATGCACCTGGCCGACCCGGACGCCAGCTACCGCATGGGCGATGAGCTGAAAGAAGTGGTCCTGCGCGACTACGTCCTGCGCGGCGACAACCTCCAGCACTGGGTCAACGGGTGGCTGGCGGATTAAACGCAGTGTTTTAGTGGGACCGGCTTCAGCCGGGAAGAGGCCTGCATGCACACCCTCACTTTTGCGGCATGACGCCTGGACGGCCGCCAGCGCTTGTCGACATCCAGACGTCGCCGATCTTCCGGCAGGTGAAGGACGTGTGGGAGCGAGCTTGCTCGCGAATAAGCCGGCACATCCGCCGAATATCCATCGGTAGAGATGCCGCCTTCGTGAGCAAGCTCACTCCCGCATGACCAGCGTTCGCCGCATCATTGCCAGCCTCCTTCCCGGCTAAAGCCGGTCCTACATCCGCGTTCACCCCCATCTCGCTGACTGCACACGCAGCTTTCGTGGGACCGGCTTCAGCCGGGAAGAGGCCCGCATGTGCACCCTCAATTCTGCGGCGTGACGCCTGGACGGCCGCAAGCGCTTGTCGAACATACGGACGTCGCCGATCTTCCGGCAGGTGAAGAACGTGTGGGAGCGAGCTTGCTCGCGAATAAGGCGGCACATCCGCTGAATATCCATCGGTAGAGATGCCGCCTTCGTGAGCAAGCTCACTCCCACATGACCGGTGTCCGCCGCATCATTGCCAGCCTCCTTCCCGGATAAAGCCGGTCCTACATCCGCGTTCACCCCCAATCTCGCTGACTGCACACGCAGCTTTAGTGGGGCCGGCTTCAGCCGGGAAGAGGCCCGCATGTGCACCCTCAATTCTGCGGCATGACGCCTGGACGGCCGCCAGCGCTTGTCGAACATACAGACGTCGCCGATCTTCCGGCAGG
>NZ_JAUFNS010000040.1:0-29597 GCF_041060445.1 Pseudomonas sp. W2-17
GTTACTGGCCTGAGGAGGGCTTTTTTTCTCTTTGCATAAATAAAGAATACCCCGAGTTGATCGGGGCATTTTTTGATTAGCTGCTGGTTATTTCGTTTTCACACGGTCTGCTGTGGGACCGGCTTTAGCCGGGAAGCTTTTGCTTTGCTCTCGCTTTTGCTTTCGCTCTCGCCTTGCTTTTGATCTTCCACGCAAGAAGTCCAGGCGACACCTATCGCGACTTGGGTGCAGGCTGAACGCAGGTCTCGCGCAGTGGGTCGAGCCGCATGGATGCGGCGAGAGCTGCCCCCCGCCATGGATGGCGGATGGCAGCGGGCCCACGGAGCGAGACCGGAGTGAAGGAACCCCGACGCAGGAGGGGCCCAACCAGGAGCACGCACTTTTGCTTACTTTTGGTGCTTTTCAAAAGTAAGTCGCCGAAGGCGAAATGTCTGCCGTTAGGCAGACGCCCTTGATCTTGATCCTGATCAAACATCGTCTATGCGAATGACTTCGTCCGTCACTTCCTCAAGCTGCCGCACGATCTGATAAATATTCGCCACCGCCAACAGCGTCGTCCTCGGGATGTACTTGCCCGCCTTGACCTTATAAAGCGTCCGCGCCAGCCAGATACTCTGCACCACCGGAATCCCCGCCTTCTTCGCCCGCGCAATCAACGCCAGCGCCTCATCATCCTCACCCTTGCAGTGAATCTGCGGCAGCGGCGTCGTGCCGGGTCGGTAATAGAGCGCCACCGCATAGTGGGTCGGATTCACCACCAACATGTCCGCATCCTCCACCGGCTTCGGCGGCGCGGTCGGCGCCTGGTTCAACAATTCATGGGCCAGTTGCCGACGATGCCCCTTCACATGGGGGTCGCCCTCCGACTGCTTGTACTCCTTCTTGATGTCCTCATGGCTCATCCGCAGCTTCTTCGCATGGAAGTACTTCTGCAGCGCAAAATCCACCGCGCCGATCACCAACAGCAAACCCAGGGTCGCCCGCAAGATGTGCCGGAACACCTGCAGCAGCGCGTGCCAGTAGGTCGTGAGGTCGGTGCTCGACAGCAAAATCAGCGTGCCCAGTGACGGCTTCACCACCACATACAGCGTCGCCGCGATGGCCGTGGCTTTCAGGATGCTGAGAAGTAACGTGGTCAGGCTCTGGGCCGAGAACATCTGCTTGGCGTGGGCAAACGGGTTGAGTTTGTTGAAGTCCAGCTTCAGCGCCTTGGGCGCGAACAGAAACCCGATCTGTATCCAGCTGCCCACCAGCCGCATCAACATCGCGATGCCGACGCTGCTCAGGACGAAGCCGACCAACACACTCGCGCCTTCGCTGGCGACCTGCTCCAGTGTGTGCATGAAGGGCTGGCCAACGCCCTGAAACGACAGCGTCATCAAGTGCAGCAAGCGCGCGACGCTTTCGTCCGCCAGGCCGAAGGTCACTTCGCTGACGACCAGCAGCACCAGCAGTTTGCTCAGGTCCTGGCTCTGCCCGACCTGGCCTTTTTCACGGGCGTCGCGCAGCTGTTTGGGCGTGGCCTTTTCGGTTTTTTCGCTCACGGCACATGCACCAGTTGGCCGAGCAAATGCTTGAGATCGGCGAGTTGCATGATCTGGCCGTTGCCCAGTTCCAGCAGCGTCGGCAGGTAGATGAGCAGGAAGGCGATGCCCGCCATGCTCTTGGCCGGCATGGCCAGAATCGACACGTTCAGTTGCTGCGCGTACAGGCCGATGATGGCCAGCGCGGCCTCGATCAACAGCAGCAAGCCAATGAACGGCGCAGCGTAGAGCATCATGTGCTGGAGGGTCTGGTTGAGTTGTTCGAGAAAAAGGTCCAGCCCGTCGACGGTCATGCCGGGCAGCCAGGCGGTGGGCGGCCAGACCAGGTAACTGTCCCAGATCACTTGGGTGATCAGCGACAACCCGCCGGACAGGATCACCAGCATGATCAACGTTTCCTGAAACAGCTCGCCGAGCGGCGTCGCGTCAGGCCCCAGCGCCGGGTTCAGTTGACCGCCGCTCAAGGCGCCACGCTGGCTGTCGAGCAGCGCGCCCACCGAAGCGAACATCCAGAACGGCGCGTACAGCAACAGGCCGAGGAGGGTGCCGAGCACGGCCTCTTTGAGCAGCAGCGCGCCGATGGAAAACCAGTCGTCGTTCATGCCCGACAGCGCCCGGCTGATGCTCGGCGCCGGCACCATCGACACCACCAGCACCACCGCGTAACGCAGCGGGCCCTTGAGGTATTTAAAGCAGAACGCCGGCACCAGAATCATGCACGGCAGGATGCGCGCGGCCGCCAGGCCCATGCCCAGCATCAGTTCGAACAGGCCCTGGGCGTCGAAGGGCATCTAGTGCGCGCCGCCGGAGCGGGCGATCAGGTCGAAGGCCATGTTGATGAACTGAATCAGTTCGACACCGATCCATCGCCCGGTCATGGCCAGGGTCAGGCCGACGGCGGCGAGCTTGATGCCGAAGGGCAGGGTCTGGTCCTGGATCTGCATCAGCGCCTGCAGCAGTGAGGTGATGACGCCCACCAGCACGGCGACCCCCAACGGCGGTGCCGTGAGAATCACTACCAGAAACATGCCCTGTTTGAACAACGCCAGCGCTTCCATCACCGCCTCACATGTACGAGTAGAAAAGGCTGTCGAGCAGGCGCGTCCAGCCTTGCACCAGCACGAACAGCAGCAGTTTGAGGGGCAGCGAAATGGTCATCGGCGAGACCATCTGCATGCCCAGCGCCAGCAGCAGGTTGGAGACGATCAGGTCGATGACGATGAACGGGATGTAGATCAGAAAGCCGATCTGAAAACCGGCCTGCAACTCGGACAAAACGAAGGCGGGCACGGCCAGCAGCAGGTCGCTTTTGCTGGCCTGATCGGCCATGTCCTTGGGCCACATGCGCTGGGTGTTGTCGAGCAGGTGGGCAACGACTTCCGGGTCAGTGTTGCGGCTCATGAACCGCTGGAGCGGCTCGATGACCGTGTTGGCGCTGGCCTGCAATTTCTCGGTGCTGCCCATTTCCAGCGGGCGGTCGTGAACCCGCTGCTGAATTTCGTGGGCGACGGGGGCCATGACGAACATGGTCGCGGCCAGGGCGATGCCGTACAGCGCCATGTTCGGCGGCACTTGCTGCACGCCGATGGCGTTACGGGTGATCAGCAGGGTCATGGAAATTTTGAGGAAGGCCGTGCAGACAATCAGCAGAAACGGAATCAACGACAGGGCGCCGAGGAACAGCGCCAGCATCACCGGGTTCATCCCGTCCATGATCATGCTTGAGACGCCATGCGTGTGATCTGCAGACCGAGGCGGCCTTCGACGCTGACCAGCTCGCCTTCCGCGACGACGCGCTCGCCGTGGCACAGGGTGGCGAAGCCGGGCGTGACGCCGTTGACGGGCAATACGGTGCCGGCCGCGATGCGGCGCAGGTCGCCGAGGGTTAGTTCGAGGCTGCCGCAGCGCAGGGTCAGGGCCAACGGCAGTTGGTCAAGGGAATCGAGGGGGGTGTGAGTTTCCGCTGATTGAGGCTCGTAAGGTTCGTCCGCGTAGCCATCGGAGGCGGTTTGATCCTGCCACTCGTTTTCGGCGGTTTGATGCTCGGCGTCGTCAAAAGCTTCCCGGCTGAAGCCGGTCCTACCGTTTAGACCGTCCTCGGTCGACTCATCGTCGGCAAGGTCCTCGATCTCGTCTTCGTACAATTCTTCATTGACCATGTCCCAAGTCTTCCTCGTGGCTGAACCGTACATACAGCTGCTCGGCGCGGCTGTCCGTCTGCACTGCCCATTGCCGACCCGCCAGTTGCAGGCGACCGCCGCCTTCTTCGTCGAAATGACACAACGACGGCAGCAGCACGTCCCCCGGTTGCAGCGACTCCAACTGATCGAGGCTCAACGACAGCTCACCCAACACCAGCGGCTGTCGGATGGGCCAGTCTGACGCGACGTTCCGCCGGTGCGGCTGCCAGTGATGGCTGCCGAGCAGTTGCAGCATGACCCGCGCGTCTGCGCAGAGCTGTGCGTGCAACACCTGCGAACCCAACCGCACTTGCAGTCGGCAGGTCATCGGCGCGGTATTCGGGCTTTTGCCTTCGGCGGACAGCGCAGTGATATCGCTGAGTGGCCGCAAGGGGCAAAGCAGTTCCGCCAGATCGGTGCTCATGCGCTGATTCACCAGTTGCCAATACCACGGCTGGTGCTCGCCGCCGAGGGTGACCGGCAGTTCGCCGAGCAGGCTCAGCACCGCTTCGGCATCGGTCAGGGCGAAGGGGCCGAGGGGGCTGTCGAACCACGTCAGCGATGAAGCGTTCCCGGCTAAAGCCGGTCCTGCGAGGGGCGAGCCATCCCGGTTTGCATCATTGGGCATCGATCGCAGGCTCAGCTCGCCGCGCTGACCCTGGGCGGTGTAGCCGCAGCTCACGCCGGCGCCCAGCAGGCGCGAGGCCTCGGCGACATCGGCGCTGACTTCCCGCAGCTGCAGCGGACTGAATGACGGGTTCCCGGCTAAAGCCAGTCCTACAGTATTCGGACGGCTGATGTTCAGTTGGTTCACGTCCAATCCACCCATGTCCACGTTGCTCACATCCGAATTTATGTCCGAGTTCATGTCCAAATTCATGCCTACGCCTCCTCATGCAACGACAGATCAACGTCACAGCCCAGCGCCTGCTCCAGCGCGCTTTCACAGTTGCGTTGATGGGGCTGCAAGCGTTTCAGCACGCCGCGCCGGGCGAAGCCCAGTTCGATGCTCCACTGGTTGTCGCGCTTGTTGGCGTTGACCTGCACCTTGCCCAGGTTGGGCATCAGCAAGGTCAGGCTCAACGGGCCGTCCGGTTGCTGGGGCAGACGTTGGGCGAGTTCGTCGATGAGCTGCGTTGGCACGCCTTCGGTGGGAAACAACGTGCTGAAGCTGCTGCCGGCGAACCCCGATTCGCTCTGCTGCTCCGTCACCGGCGGCACCAACAGTTGTGAGAAAAACATACCGTCAGCACTCAACGACTCAGGCGAGGCAGATTCATCGCACAGCCGGCGCAGGCGGTCGGCATCTGCGCGCCGCACGTTGGCCAGCGGCTGGCGCGTGTCGCCCGGCGCGGCAGGGGATGGCGAGGGTGCGCGCGACGTTTCGGCACGGGGCTGCGGTTGCGGGCGATTCGGGTGTTGCACCGGGCTGTTCATGACGATTCACCTTCTTCGTTGAGGGCCTCGGCCAGGCAGGCGAGTTTTTCCACGGCGCGTTGGGACGCTTTCGCCGCGTCTTTGGCCTCGGCCAGTCGCTGTTGTTGCTCGTCGATGCCCAACTGCTGGCGAGCCATGTCCTGACGGATATAGGCCAGCCGGTCGAGCATGCGGTTTTCCTTCTCGTGCCAGCGTTCGAGGTCGTCCAGCGACATCGACTTGTTGACGTGGGCGCTGCTCAACACCTGCCGGCGTTCGCGCTGGTTATGGCGTTCCTGCGCGTATGAATCGCGAGTCTGTTGCAGATGGTCGTGCAGGTGCTCCAGGGTTTTCTGCGCCTGCCGTTGCGCCCGTTCGGCGCTGGCCTGGCGGTGCTGGCGCAAAGGCGTCAGCACACTGATGACCTGTTCCATGGCGAGGGTTTGCGGGTCGACTTCAAGGTCTTCTTCCACGCCATCACTCCGGCAGTTGCGAGGTGAGTTGCATCAGTGCGGCGAGGGTTTCCTCAAGCGGCACCGGCTCGCGCAGGTCCTGGCGCAGAAATGCATTGATTGGCTCGTTCAGCCGCACCGCGCAGTCGGTGACGGGATCGCTGCCGGGCTGGTATTCGCCCAGGCGCAGGAGCATTTCCACTTGCTTGTAGGCCGCCATCAGACGGCGCAAGCGATTGTTTGCCTGCTGGTGCTCGCGGCCGGTGACGTTGCTGATGATCCGGCTGATGCTGGCCTGCACGTCGATGGCCGGGTAATGCCCGCGCTCGGCCAGTTTGCGCGACAGCACGATGTGGCCGTCGAGCAGCGAACGCACCTCGTCGGCGACCGGGTCGTTCATCGAATCCTGTTCGATCAGCACGGTGTACAGCGCGGTGATCGAGCCTTTCTCGCTCATGCCGGCGCGCTCGACCAGGCGCGGCAGCAGGGTGTAGACCGAAGGCGGCAGGCCGCCGCGCCCGAGGGGTTCGCCGGCGGCAATGCCGATCTCGCGCTGGGCCCGGGCGAAACGGGTCAGGGAATCGAGCAGCAACAACACTTTCAGGCCGCGCTCACGAAAGGCTTCGGCGATGGCCGTGGCGGTGAACGCCGCGCGGGCCCGCTCCATGCTCGATCGATCGGAGGTGGCGCAGACCAGCACCGAGCGCGCGCGTAAGGTGGCGTCCAGTTCGTGGTCGAGAAACTCGCGCAGCTCACGGCCCCGCTCGCCGATCAGGCCGAAGACAATCACGTCGCAGTCCATGTTGCGCGCAAGCTCCGCCATCAGCGTGGTCTTGCCGCAACCGGCGCCGGCGAACAAACCGACGCGCTGGCCTTCGCCGAGCAGAATCGCGCTGTCGATGGCGCGCACGCCGGTGGGCAACGCTCTGCTGATCCGTGGTCGCTGGGTTGGCGGCAGGGCGTCGGCGATCACCGGCAGGGTGACGCGCCGATCACCGGGGCCGGCGAATGCGCCTTCTGAATCCCCCAGCAACGGCCGGCCGAAACCGTCGAGCACGCTGCCCAGTAAACGGTCGTCGACGCCGATGCGGTGAGCCATGCCCAGCGGCCGAATGTGCGCGCCGACCTGAATCCCGTCCGGGGTGCCAAGGGCACTGAGCAGCGTGCAATCCCGGGTAAAACCGACGATTTCCGCGAGCATGGTGCTGCCGTCGGATTTGCTCACTTCGCACAGGTCACCGACCTTGGCTGCGGGGATCTGGCACTCCAGCAAAATGCCGCTGACGGCGCTGACACGGCCGCTGACCTTTACCGCAGAAAAGCCCTTCAGGCGCTGACGGTGAGCGGATTTCCATTGATCTAGCGCCGCGTTCACCAGCTCACCTCGTAGTGGCGATCGCCGTCGAATTGAATGCGGCTGTCATCGATGCGCGTCAGGCGCAGTCCGGCCAGTTCGTCGCCGACGTACAACCGGCGACCGTCCGCCGTGACCAGATGGGCGTGGGGCCCGGACATGATCTGCACAATGGTGAACGGCAGGCCGCTGGTGCCGGCGGCGACGTTGTCGATCAACGCGACCGGCGTGTCATAGCGGTCCTTGAAACGCTGGAGCATGCGCTGATAGACCAACTGCGATTCCGGCTTGAGGTTGCCGCTCAACGCCAGACCTTCAGGGGTTTGCTCCACGCTGACGTCGCTCAGTAAACGCTCGCTGAGCATGGTGTTGAGCTGGCGTTTGACGTCGTCGACGCTGGTCAGCCGGATGCGTTTGCTCGCGGGCTGATCGGTTGTTTTGCCCTTTGTGGTCGAAGGCCTGACGGGCGCTTGTTTAGCGAGCTGCTGCGCCGGTGAACTGATCGCCAGTTGCTCCGAAGCGGGCGCAGCGCTGCGGCTCAGGCTCCAGGCGCTGCCGGCGATGCCGAGCAACACGCCGATGACCACGCCGGTGGTGCGGTTGAAAAAGCGCGAGCGCGACTCGACCTTTTCCAGCGGCGCGCTGGCCGGCGCTTCGGGCTGCGCCGTCTGCTCGGACTTCGCTTGAGGAATCACCGCCGGCAGCGAAGGCCAGGGGTCCTGCGCCGGCGACACGCACAGCCAGACCGAACCCAGCACAAAGGCGGTGTTAGGGCTGAGCAGGGTGCTGGCGTGAAGGTGTCCCTCTTCATCGGCGATAGAACCGTCAGCCGCGTTGAGCAGCCAGCCTTCGCCCTGGCGTTGCAGGCGACAGTGCAGCTGTTCGACGCCGGGATCATGCAGCGCCAGATCCTGATCGGCGTCAGCGCCAATGCCCCATTGCTCACCCACCAGCGGCAGCGCGGCGCCCTGGTGCAGGCCGGTCAATACGCGTAATTCAAACATGTGACGCTCTCCAGGCACTCAAGCGGCGTACTCGTTGTCCAGCGCGTGCGGGTCGTCTTCGTGATCGCTCTCGAAGTCGTCTTCCAGGTCGAAGCGCCCCAGCACTTTCACCTGCGCCGCATTGCTGATTTCGGCAAACGACAGCACCGGCACGTGATAGAACTCCTCCTGCAGCAAGGTCCGCAGCGGGCTGCGCAAATCCTGGGCGACCAGCAACACCGCGCGCTGGGCGGTGCGCAGCGGGAAGGCGATGTGCAGCTGCTGCACCAGCAGCTGGCTGGTTTCGTTATCCAGCGCGAAGAAGGTTTCGGTCTGGGTCTGGCGCAGGCCGTCCCGCAGAATGCCTTCGCTCTCTGGCGTCAGTACCCAGACCAGCAAGCCTTCGGGGCCGCAATACTGGTGGTAGATCTGTGATTTCAGGGCGATGCGCACGTAGTCGGCGAGCACCGTGACTTCGCGCTCGTGCTGGCCGTGTTCGATGAGGGTTTCGGCGATGACCCGGATCGCCCGTAGCGGCACGCACTCCGAGGCCAGGCGTTGCAGCACCGCCGAGAAGCGCGCCAGCGGCAGCACGCGCTGCATTTCCTGGGCAAGCTCCGGCTGCTCCGATTCCAGCCAGCCGAGGATCGCTTTAGTCTCCTGCAGCCCGATGAACTGCGGGCCACACGACTGCAGCGCGCGCTCCATGCGCTCGATGATCAGCGTGGTCGCGTCGATGCGTTCGATGTGGGCTTCCTGCAGTTGTGGCGCGTCGGTCGGCAGCCACAACCATTGGCCTTCCTCACGCTCGAGGCTGCCGTACACCGCTGACTCCAGCGAGGCCGACTCCGGCAGGCTTTCCACTGAACGCGCATCGACCGCCACGTGGGTCTGGCTGAGCGTGGCCCGGAGCAGGGGCACTTCGTAGACCGAAAAACGAAACTCGTCCGGCGGCAACAGCTCGCTGGTTTCGATGATGAACGAGGGCAGGGTCAGGCCGTATTGCACCACCAGCCGATTGCGCCGCTGACGAATTTCGCTGACCAGCGCTTCGATCTGAGCAGGGTTCTGGCTGGGGTGAAACTGCATCACGAACTGACGGCTCGGGGAGAAGGTGCGCAAGTCCTCGCGGCCATTCATTTCCGGCGCGACGGCCACCGCCTGGGCCTGTTCGGCCTTGGGCTTGGCGCGGTGCAGCTGGAGCAGGCCGCCGACGCCGCAGATGATCGAGATGACCACGAACACCGCCGTCGGCATGCCCGGCAACGCGGCGAAGCCGAGCATCGCCACTGCCGCGATGATCCACGCCTTGGGCTGGCTGGTGATCTGCTCGGCGATCTCCCGGCCGATGTTGGCTTCAACGCCGTTTTCGCCACTCGGCACGCGGGTGATGATCATGCCGCAGGTAACCGAAATCAGCAGCGCCGGGATTTGGGCGATCAGGCCGTCGCCGATGGTCAGCACGGTGTAGACCTGCAAGGCGTCGCCGGCGGTCATGTTGTGCTGCACCACGCCAATGGCGATGCCGCCGATCATGTTGATGGCGACGATGATCAGGCTGGCGATGGCGTCGCCGTTGACGAACTTCATGGCGCCGTCCATGGCGCCGAACAGCTGACTTTCCTTGCCCAGTTCGGCGCGGCGTTTGCGCGCTTCGTGGACGCTGATCAGGTTGGCGCGCAGGTCGCTGTCGATGGACATCTGCTTGCCCGGCATCGCGTCGAGGGTGAACCGCGCGCCGACTTCCGCCACTCGCTCCGAGCCCTTAGTGATCACCAGAAAATTGACCACCGTGAGGATCAGGAAGATCACCAGGCCCACCGCCAGGTTGCCGCCGACCACGAACTGGCCGAACGCTTCGACGATGTGCCCGGCGTCCTGATTGAGCAGAATCAGGCGGGTGGTGGAAATCGACAGTGCCAGGCGAAACATCGTCGTCAGCAGCAGCACCGCCGGAAACGTCGAGAACGCCAAGGGGCGCGGCAGGTGCATCGCCAGCATGATCAACAGGCACGAGATGCAGATGTTGATGGCGATCAGCACGTCCACCAGACCGGTGGGCAGCGGCGTGATCATCATGAACACAATGGCGATGACCACGAACGCACCGACGATTTCCGAGCGGCGCATGGCGGCGTGCGCGATCGCATTGAGCAGGTTAATGACACGATCCATCAGGCGAGGCCCCCCTGGAGCTGGTTCTGTTCCTGCCGAGTCAGTTCGGCCATGAGAATGAGCAGGTTGCCCAAGGCGTTCTGGCGGCTTTTCAGGTCGCGCCAGAGCAGAATCGGCAGCTGTTGCAGCATGGGCCGCAGCCCGTTGAGAAACGCCAGTTGATGCTTGAGCTGCGTGCCGCCGATGTGTTGCGTCAGCTGCAAGGTTTCGCCCAGGCTCATGCCCTTGCCCGACAGCGCCAGCAGGTGTTTGAGAAAGGCCGCCGCATCCACTTGCAGCCCCGGATTCTTGTTGCGCATGCGGCCCAGCAGATGCTCGCAACTGCGCAGCAGGGTGGTGACGTGCCGCGCGGTGTTCAGGCCATGCATCAAGGTGCGCAGTTGCGCCGGCGAGGTGGACGGCGTGAGGGATGAAAGATCGTCGGCAAGGGCGCTGCGCATGTCCCGCAGGTTCAGCTCGAATTCGCCAGGCTCTTCCTGTTCGTTGATCAGCGCGTCGATCAGCCCGGTGATGTTCTGCTGCCCGGCCACCGCCACGCTGTACAGATTGCGCAGGGCGCCGCGGCGCTTTTCCGAGGTCGGACGGGAAAACGCCTTGGCGCTGTTGATGCCGGCCCGGGTGCGCTTGCCGTATTGGCGACGCAGTTGCTTGAGCTGCTGGCTCAGCACCACGTGCTCGCCCATTTCACCGTCGGCCTGGGCCTGCTTTCTCGCCGCCTGCAGCATCACATGGGCCTTGGCCGGGTCGCCGTCGGTGTAGCTCAGAATCTGCGCCAGGCTCGACGCGTTCTGGTTTTGCAGCTGCTTGCGCAGGTTGCGCGCGGCGTCGTCGAGGCCTTTGTCCTGGCTGCCCATCAACAGCTGATACAGCTCACCCAGTTTTACCGCCCGGGATTGCAGCGCGTTGCCGCTGGCGAGCAGCTCCCGCTGGCTGAGGCTGCGGCTCTGCTGAACCAGTGCCGAGGCGAACCGCGCGACCTGTTGCGGCGAGGTGCCGTTGACGTTCGGCGGATTGACATGCAGCGGCGCGGGCGCAGGCGCCTGCATTTTTGCCGGCGCGATCGCGGGTGTTTGCAATGCCTGTGGGGCAATGGGGGCGGCGATCTTCATAAGTCGGCTCTGGATAGCTCGGTTCGGGGCCTGGTCATGGGTCCTGAGTGGAGCGCGGCCGCAATGCGGTTCCATCTATTTGTTCGCGGATGGGGGAGCAGGCCGATCTGTGCCAAATCTCGTCGGAGAAACAGTGTGTTCGCGCAAAGATTTGCACAGCGTTGTTCTTGTGAGTTTTTTTAGTAGATAAGAATCAACGGCTTACATGATTTACATGGATGGCACGCATATCGCTATAGGGCTATTACACTCAAAACAAGGAAGAGCCCTGATGTTTTCCAACCTTGCGATTCTCGATATGGACTCCCCGGCGCGCCGTCCCGCCCAGGGGATACGTCACCTGACCAGTGATCAGATCAAGATGATTCGCGGCTTCATTCAGAAGCGGGTCATGAACCCGGAAGATGTCGACGACATTCTGCAAAGCACCTTTCTGGAAGCGCTGCGCAGCGAGCACAAGTTTCAACACGCAAGCAAACCCCAGACCTGGCTGTGCGGCATTGCGCTGAACCTGATCCGCAATCACTTTCGCAAGATGTACCGCCAGCCGTATCAGGAAAGCTGGGAAGACCATACCCATTCCGAGCCCGACAGCCATGGCGACATCGGCCATCAGGTCGACGGCCATCGTCAGTTGATGCAGGTGGTCAGGGCCATCGGCACGCTGCCGTCGAACATGCAGCGGGTGATCGAGGTGTCGCTGGAAATGGACGGCAATTATCAGGAAACCGCGTCGTCCCTCGGCGTGCCGATCGGCACCGTGCGCTCACGCCTGTCCCGGGCCCGAGAGCAACTCAAGCGGCAGATGGACCCGTTTGCCTGAGTGCCCAGCGGGACTGGCTGAACGCGAATTCTGTGGGACCGGCTTTAGCCGGGAAGGCGTTGGGCGTCACGCTGCAGGATGGATGGTGTTCACGCAGGCCTCTTCCCGGCTGAAGCCGGTCCCACTAAAAAGCATCGCGTGCATCCACTCTGACTGACGGAACGCGAACTGTGTGGGACCGGCTTCAGCCGGGAAGGCGTCGGGCGTGACGCCGCAGGATGGATGGTGTTCACGCAGGCCTCTTCCCGGCTGAAGCCGGTCCCACTAAAAGCAGCCGCCCGCTCGGTGTCCGAGTAACAAGCTGAAACATTTATCGGAACCGAAGCGGCGCAGCAGCCACACAGTTGCCATCCTTTCCGCCCGGATGACGACTCATGCGTATCTTAAGCACTCCTCCCAACGCCGCTGCTTCGCAATCTGCCGGTGCCGATGCCGCCCAGGGATTGCCGCTGACTGACGCCAAGCCGGCGCTGTCACTGAAGGGGGGCGTCGATCCGACTATTCGCTTCGGCGCGTCGACCCAGCCATCGCCGGCGAACGGTGCATTTGCCGGCAATAGCCCTGGCAGTATGGGCGATGCGGGCAAGGCGCAAAGCATCGAACAGCAGCTGCTTTCATTGCTGACCCAGCTCACGCAGCTGTTCAAGGGGCAGGCGCCATCGTCGCCCGAATCCGCCACGTCATCCCCCGACGCCGCCGCGCAAAACGCCCCCGCTTCCGGTGCCGTTCCCAGTCCGCAACCTGCCGCTCCAGTCACGGCCGCTGCACCCGCAGCGCCGGTTGAGGCTGCAAAACCCGCCGAAACGGCTCAATCCGAAGCACCCAAAACCACCGAAGCCGCGTTTCTCGATGACTCGAAATACTCGTCGCCCAAGGAGCTTGAGCGTTGGGCGCCGATGGTTGCCAACCTGCCGGCGGATCAACGCGAGCAGGCGGCCAAAGAGCTGAATCGACCCATCGCCGCCGCACGCATGGCCGCTGAAAAAGGCCCGGACGCGGCCAAGGCCATGGACTTCATCAACGCCAACCCGTCGCTGAAAACCGCCGTGGACACTGGCAAGCACGGCGGCAAAGCGGACGGCAAGATCACCGACGGCGACCTCAAGGCCTTCGCCAAGAACATGCAAAAAGCCGCCGACAGCGCGGACAAGGACATTGCCAACTACCAGAAAGACCATCCGGACGCCGACCCTCAATCCCTGGAAATGGTCCGCAGCGCCGCGTTGATGCGCGCCAACGAACCGCTGACCAAGGCCGCCGATCCCAAGCATGCCTTGGGCGCCGACGGCAAAACCAAGGTCGATGGCCTGACCAGCGCCGACGGACTCAACGCGATTCAGAACGACAACCCGGGCCTGGCCGGGCCGTTGAAACAGGCGGCGAAAACCTGGTCGCAACCCGGCTTTCTCACCCAGATCGACCAGGGCGGCCTGAGCGGTCGTTCGCTCGCGGCCCACAGTCCGGACAAGCTGTTCAGCGCCAAAAACATCAGCGACTGGATCAGCAAGCAGGCGCCCACCAATGGCGGCGAATTTGCCAGTGTGCTCAGCGATGCCGCGACCCTTAACTCAGTCGCCAACGTCGATATTTCCAAGCTGGGCAAGGACGTGTTCGACAACCCGTCCGCCTACAGCGGCGAGCAGAAAGCCGCGGTCATGATCAAGCTGCAACAGACCCAGCAGAGCGTCGTGGCCGGCCAGGACCTGCGCAAGACCGGCAAGACCGAAGAGGCGTTGAGCGAGAAGATCGGCCAGCTCCAGGCCGATCCTGAGGTGCAAGCCTTCCTCGACAAACAGATACCGCAGCAGTCCCGCGCGCTGGTCGCCAGCACGCCGTCGTTGCAGAAAGCCGTCACCGAGCAGATGCAGAAGGTCAACAGCGGCGAGGCCCTGCAAGCGGACCTGAACACTGCCGACAAGGCCACCAAAAAGGACAAGCCCAACGCCGATTACAGCAGCGCTTTGGGCGGACTGTCGGCGCAATTGCAGATGCAGAAAGACCTGCTCGGTGACAACGCGAAGGTACCGACCGCGCAGCAGGTACTCGGTCAGCGGCCTGATCTGCAGGGCAAGATTCAGGATTCGTACGTGCGCAACTTCAGTGAAGGTGGCGCCGTCAGGCAGTTGCTCGATCAGAAGAAAGCCGACGGTGAAGAGGCGCTGCAGAGCGCCGACGCGCAGAAGGCTGCGTATGACAGCGTGCTGCCCGACACCTTCGTGCAGAGCCAGCAATCGCGCTATGTGGATTCGACCTTCCACCATCTGGAAGACACCAAGAGCGGTCGCAAGGTGCTGGAAAACGCCCAGGGCGACAAAGACCACGCGCCGTCGATGGCTGCGCAAGTCGCTTCAAGCATGGGTCCTTCGGCGCTGCGCTCGGTGGCGGGCTTTGCTTCGGTCTCGGACATGCTCGCCCGCGGCGACAAAACCGATGCCGCCAGGACCATTTACGACAGCACCAAATCCGGCCTCTCCGCGGCCAAGCACGGTTATGACGCCGTGGCCAAATCCGCCGGGCGCGCAGGGCTGGGCGAGGTGGCGGCGAAGGTTGGCGGACGCGTTGCCGGCATGGTCGTGGGGGAGGCGGCTGGGCTGGCTGCCGGCGCTGCCATTGGTGCATCCATTCCGGTGATCGGCTGGATTGCCGACGCCGCCATGAGCCTGGGTTTTGGCATCTCCGCCATCATCGAGGCCGTCAAGAAACACAAGGCCCAGAAGGCCTTCGATCACAACGTCGACCCGGTCCTCGATCAGTTCGGCATCCCCAAAGCCCATTGATGTTTCCTGACCCGAAAGAGGTAAGTGATCATGAGTATCGGTATTTCCCAGGTTCGGCCGTTGAGCGATCCCGCCGCCCACCCGGATTTCTCCTCCCTGAGCGGCAAGCCCGGCCAGAGCAATTCCCTGGGCGGTGGCGGCGGCGCCGGTCAGGCCCTCGACGCGAGCTCGATTCTGTTTGCCCATGCCGGGCAGTCCCAGGTCAACTTCGGTTCCCCTCAAAATCAGGACCCGACGACCAACGCCGCTAATCCCCTCACAGGCGGCGCGGACCAGAACGGCATCGCCCAGCAACTCATGGCGTTGATCATCCAGTTGATGCAGATGCTGATGCAGAACAACCCCAATCAGACCGGCAATTCCGCTGCGCAGAATAATGCAGTGACCGGCGGCGGGGGAGGTGGTGGCGGCGCGACCGAGGGTGCAGGCGGTGGCGGTGGCGGTGGCGATGGTGCTGGCGCGGCGGAAGGTGCCGGCGGTGGCGCCGAAGGTGCTGGCGCTGCCCAGGCGGCTGCAGCGCCTGCGGCCAATGCTGGTGCGGTGTCGAACGATACGTCTCTCAGCGGCTCAGGCGATTTGCATTTGCCACAACAGCTCGAACCCTATCGCAACGACATCATGGACGCGTCCAAGGCCACCGGCGTACCGCCGAGCATTCTGGCCGGACAGATCTGGGCCGAGTCGCGCGGTCAGTTGGGCCAAGACACCACCAACGTCAACGGCAAGACCGATGCGGGCGTGATGCAGGTCAACGCCGACACGTTTGCGGCCCTCAAGCGAGACAACCCCAACGAGCTCGGCAACGCTGACGTGAACAATGCCCACGACAACATCATGGCCGGCGCGCTGTACATGCGCGACCAGAAAGCGACCTTCGGTGACTGGAACTCGGCGCTACGCGCCTATAACTCGGGCCCGGACAAGGTCAACAAGGACAACCCCGCGGATGCCGGCGGCGTGGGCGATCCGAAGTACGTCGAGAACGTCATGAACTTCGCAAAAATCATCGAAAGCGGTCAGGGGCAATTGCCGGCCTGATCTTTGGTGTGAGTCTATGGGGGCGGCGCTAGCAGGCGTCGTGCTCCTCTCAAAGCATGAATCAATCCACCCCAGTGGGGCATTAAACGCCTTTGTGCATTCCAGGCAGGATTGCCCTGCCTGGAATGCATGCTTCATCGATTATGAGTGACCCGCCACACGGTGTTCGACAAGTCGTCGGCGATGATCAGTGCGCCGCGTGGGTCCACCGTCACGCCGACGGGCCGGCCGCGGGTTTTCCCGTCGGCGCCCCGGAAACCGGTTGCAAAGTCAATCGGCGCACCGCTCGGACGGCCATTGCTGAACGGCACGAAGATGACTTTGTACCCCACCGGATTTTCCCGGTTCCAACTGCCGTGTTCGCCCACGAACACCCCGTCCGCGTATTTTTCGCCCATCGCCGGGATGGAAAAATCCACACCAAGGGCAGCGGCGTGGGACCCGAGGCTGTAGTCGGGTTTGATGGCGGCAGCGACCATTTTCGGGTTCTGCGGTTGGGCTCGTGTGTCTACGTTCTGGCCCCAATAGCTGTACGGCCACCCGTAAAATGCGCCCTCGCGAACCGAGGTCAGGTAATCCGGGACCAGATCCGGGCCCAGTTCATCGCGCTCGTTGACCACTGCCCATAACTTCCCGGTTTGCGGCTGGATGGTTAACGCCGTCGGGTTGCGGATGCCGGTCGCGTACGCTTTGTGGGCACCGGTTTCGGCATCTACCTGCCAGACCCTGGCCCGGTCGAGTTCGACTTCCATGCCGCGCTCGGTCACGTTGCTGTTCGAACCGATGCCGACATACAAGGTGCGCCCGTCGTCACTGACAGCCAGTGACTTGGTCCAGTGGTGGTTGATTTCAGCGGGCAAGTCAGTGACTTTGATCGGTGGGCCGCTGGCCTTGGTCTGGCCCTCTTGATAATCGAAACGGACCAATTCGTCCTGGTTGGCCACGTACAATTTGCCGTTGGCAAACGCCAGCCCGTAGGGCGCGTTGAGGTTTTCCGCGAACACCGTCTTCGTCTCGTAGACGCCGTCACCGTCTGCATCCCGCAGCAAGGTCAGGCGATTGCCGCCTTTGACCTTGGTGTTGCCCTGGGCCTTGATGTACCCCGCGATTACGTCCTTGGGTTTGAGTTTCGCGGCGCTTCCGCCACGGCCTTCCGCCACGAGGATATCGCCGTTGGGCAATACGAGCGTCTGACGAGGAATCTGCAGGTCGGCGGCGATGGCCGTCACGCTATAGCCCTCAGGTACAGTGGGCTTCTGGTCGCCCCACAACGCCGGTTCGGCAATCTTCATGCTGGGTAAAAGACCGCGCTGGGCAGCCGGCAGTTTTGGATCGGGCCCCAACGCCTGGGTGGCATCCCCGGCGTCACCGCAGCCGCTTAACAACAACGCCATGCTGATCGCGGTCAGTTTGATTGAGTGGCTCATTGTCCTTCTCCCGAACGGATGCTGGTGAGTCCCAGCCACGCCGTCACGCCAATCAACAGCGTGGTCAGTGCGGAGAGAATGAGGCCCGACGGCATGCTGGCGAAGGCATCCTTGGCGTGTTCAAAGGCGTTGACGAGCCCTAGCGCCCAGGTCACCACCAACAACACGAGGTAGACCACGGGGCGCCCGGCTTTGCGATCAGCCCGGATCAGATTGACCAGCGCGAACAGTACGGCGAGTCCGCAGAACACCAGCCCCCCGGCGATAAGCCAGGACGCGAAGTTGCTCCATTGGATCTGGTAGGTCTGGTAGTAGGTGATATCGCTCAGCAATGCGCCGACAAACAGCGGGACGGTGCCGGCCAGCAATATCGCGTGTAGCGGGCCTGGCGGGTTTCGGTAGACAAGATGGGCGGTAGTGTTCACGACGGCTCCCTATTTTACTGACGCGTATGCTGTGCAGATGAACTGACCCATCAGGGCCGCGCAGGGTGCGCATCGTTTGGGATCAATTCGCCGGGAACATAGTTCACGTTATTTGGGCGTTCCGAATATGCAGTTACAACTGCGCTTTCGGTGGTCAGAGAGGTGGACTGGACGTTACCCATATGGCCACTGATGTTTAGCGTGACGGCCGACCCGCCCCAAATGCCTCATCGACCCGCGCCAACTGCTCACCGGTCAAGGTGCCAGCGTAGTAATGCAGCTTGATCCAGGCCATTAGGTACTCATATCGAGTCTTGGCCAGGTCCTGACGGGTGCTGTAAAGCTGTTGTTGCGCATTCAGCTCGTCCAGGTTGACCCGCTCGCCACCCTTGATGCTGTATTGCGTGGATACCACCAATGCCTCCGCTGAGGCCAACGCCTTGTCGTAAGCGCGGATTTTCCGTACGCCCGTGGCGCAAGCGTTGAACTGTCGGCGCAACTGGATCAACGTCTCACGGGTTTTGCCCTCAAGGTCATACTCCGCTTGCTCCAGGCTACGACTGGCCTGGCGACTGGAGGCGCTGACGCCACCACCGGCGTACAGCGGCAGGCTGATTTCCAGGCCAATGGTATTGGTATCGTATCGCTGGTTGTAGGTATTGCCGCTGTCGGATTCCATGCTGCGCACCGTGGCGTAAGCGTTGAGCTTGGGCAGGTGCCCGGCGACATTGCGTTTCACCTCCTGATGCGCGACTTCCAGCAGCTGGCGCTGGGAGGCGAGGTCGGCGTTCTCACTCAAGGCGATGGCATTCCACGCCTCGTACGTGGTGGGCGTCAGCGCCAGGAAGTTGAACGGCGTACGCAGAGGCGCCAGTTCGTCGATGCGCACCTCAGGCACGCCGATCAAGGCCCCCAGCTCGCGCAACGCAGCGTCTTGCTCGTTCTGCGCTTCGATTTCCTCGGCACCGGCCAGTTCGTAACGGGATTCGGCTTCCAGAATGTCGGTACGGGTGCCTTCGCCCTGATCGAACATCTGTCGGTTTTGCTCGAACTGCCGCTCGAACGCCTTCTTCTTTGCCTCGGCAATCTCGATCTGATCGCGACTGAACAGCGCCTGGCTGTAAGCGGACAAGACCCGCACCAGCAACTCCTGACTTTTGCCTCGAAAGGCCTGGTCGGCAAACAAGGCCTGTGCCACACCCTTGCGGTAGTTGGCGTAGGCCTCGTAGTCGATGATCGGCTGCTGCACGCTCAGCGTCGAACCGAAACTGTTGTAGTGACGGTCCTCGCGGGAGTTGGGGCGATCGTCGCTTTTGTAGGTGGCCCTGGAGTCGTTGCGTCCCTTGTTGTAGTTCCAGGCCACGTGAGGCAAGAGCCCGGCACGGCCGATATTACGATTCTCCAGCCCCGCGTCACGCTCCTTCATGGCGCCGAGGAACACCGGGTCGTTACGCAAGGCCTGCTCATAAACGTCAAACAAGCCCATTGCCTGGGCCTGCATGTTGGCGCTGATCCACAGCAGTGCTGCCAGCCAGATTTTCATGTACCGAAACATCCTATTCCTCGGTCAGTGCCATTCCTGCGCGATCCATCAAAGGCTTGAACAGGTAATTGAGAAGAGAGCGCTCGCCTGTGCGCACGAACATCTGCGCCGGCATGCCGGGTTTGATCACAAGGCCCTTGAGTGTGGCCAGCGCCTGGTCGGTGACAGTGCTTCGCACGATGTAGTACGGCTGACCACTGCGCTCGTCGAGCAACTGATCGGCGGAAATCAGGCTGACCGTGGCATTCACGCGCGGCGTACGGCTCTGATTGAACGCGGTGAAGAGCACATCCACTGGCAGCTGTTCGGCCACCTTGTCGACCATGTTCACCGGCAGGTGGCCTTCGATCTCAAGGCCCTCGCCCTGGGGCACGATTTCCAGCAGCGATTCACCGGCATGCACCACCGCGCCCTCCGTGTGTACCGAGAGGTTCACGGCAATGCCATCGGCAGGTGCGCTGATTTCACTGTGGGCCAGACTGAATTGTGCCGAGGCCAGTTGCTGGCTCAGCGTGATGCTTTTCAGTTCGGCATCGGCCAGTTGCCCGCGCACCTCCTTTTGATACTCCTCGACACCTTGCTGCAGGCTCATCCGTGATTGCTCGATTTGCTGAGCGACCCGGCCTGTGTCACCGGTGTTCTGTGCCAGATCACGTTGCACCTGAGACAGTTGCCGGTCGTAGTCCATCAAGCGGTTGCGGGCGATGTAGCCTCGCTCGGCCAGCGGCCGGAGGTTTTCCAGTTGCTGGCGCAATGACTCGGCCTGGGCTTGGAGGTCATTACGCGCCTGGCGCATGCCGGCGAGTTGGGCAATGCCACCTTCGATGCTTGCATGGATGCCAGCCTGGGATCGCTGAAACGCCTGATGACGGCTGCTGAACAACTGCCGCTGGCCTTCCAGCACGCCGAGCAGCTGTGGAGACGCTTGCTGTAACAGGTCCTCGGGAAAGCGTACCTGCACACTGCCGTTTCGTTCGGCCTGGAGCCTGGCGATGCTGGCCTGGGCCAGTTCGTACTGGGCACGCAACGATTGCACGTCGGCCTGCACCTGGGTGTGGTCAAGCTGGAACAGCGGTTGGCCCTGATGGACCCGTTGGCCCTCGCGCACCATGATGCGACTGACCACGCCGCTGTCCACCGACTGCACCGCTTTGCGCTTGCCCGAGACCACCACCGTGCCAGGCACGGCGATGCCTTGGTCGAGCGGGGCAAGTGCAGCCCAGAGGAAAAAGCTGCCGGCACCGAGCAGGGCCAGCCACCAGCCTGCGCTGACGAAAAACTGTGCACTGCGTTCGGGTTTGAGGATGTGTTCATTCATGGCGCTGGCCTCCTTGCTGCGCGCCAAGCTGGCGACTGGTACTTACCCCTTGCACCCCTTGCGACCGTTCAGGCGCAGGTTGGGTACCGGAGAGCGCTTTCAAAACATCACGCGCCGGGCCGAACAATTGCAGACGCCCGTCGTTGAGCACCAGCAGACGGTCAGCCTGATTCAGTACCGCAGAGCCATGGGTAATCAGAATCACCGTGCAACCGCGAGCCTTGAGCTGCGCGATGGCAGCGGCCAATGCGGCTTCGCCGTTGCTGTCGAGGTTGGAGTTGGGCTCGTCGAGCACCACCAGCTTCGGCTCGCCGTACAGCGCACGGGCCAGCGCCACGCGCTGTTTCTGACCGCCGGACAACCCGGAGCCGCCATCGCCTAACTGCGTGTCATAGCCTTGGGGCAGACGCAGGATCATTTCGTGCACGCCTGCCAGTCGGGCGGCGGTCACCACTTGGTGCGGATCGGCGCTGGTAAAGCGTGCGATGTTGTCGGCAATGCTGCCACTGAACAGTTCGATGTCCTGGGGCAGATAGCCGACATGGGCGCCCAGCGCGGTCCGGTCCCAGCGGTGCAACTCTGCACTGTCCAGACGAACCACCCCGGCCAGGGGTTGCCAGACCCCGATCAACACCCGGGCCAAGGTTGACTTGCCGGAGCCGGACGCACCCAGCACACCGAGGGTTTCTCCGGCATTCACGGCGAAACTCAGTTGCTGCAGCGTCACGGTGGTCCGCCCCGGTGGTGCTGCACTGATTTGCTCGACACTGACATGCCCGGTGGGAGCGGGCAGGGGCATGGGCGTCGGACGCTCGGGGTGGGCGATCAGCAGGGCGTCGAGGCGCTGCCATGCCAGCCGCGCGGAACTCCACTGTTTCCAGACCGCGATGAGTTGATCGATCGGGGCCAGCGCACGACCCATCAGGATGGAGCCGGCGATCATCATGCCGCCGCTCATTTGGCCTTCGATGACCAGCAGGGCACCCAGTCCCAGCACCAGTGATTGAAGGCACAAACGCAGGCATTTGCTGAACGAACCGATCAGCGCGCCGATGTCGCTCGCTCGGTTTTGCCGCTCCAGGAAACGGCTGTGCACGGCGAACCAGCGCTGGCGCAACGGTACCAGCATGCCCATGGCCTGGATCGCTTCAGCATTATTCAGGTGGCTGCCGGACAACTGGCTCGATGCCACAGAAAAGTGCCCGGCCTGGGCCAGTGGCTTGCGGGTCAGGGTTTCATTCAGCCAGGCGAGGGCGATCAGGACCACCGCACCCACAGTGGCAAACACGCCAAGCCAGGGGTTGAAGAGAAAGATTACCGCCAGGTAGATGGGGAACCATGGCGCATCGAAGAAGGCGAACAACGCCGGGCCGGTGGCGAACTGCCGGACCAGGGTCAAATCGCCCAGGGCCTGTGCGGCATTGCCTTCGCCCAGGCTGAGGTTGCGTTCGAAAGCCGCCTGGTACACCTGCAGGTTCAGGCGTCGCTCCATATCGCTGCCGATACGGATCACCACAAAGCTGCGTATGGCTTCCATCAGCCCGATGAACATGAAAAAGGCGACCACCATCACGGTCAGCATCGCCAGCGTGGTTTCGTTTTGCGATGACAGCACCCGGTCGTAAACCTGCAACATGTAGACCGAGGGCACCAGCATTAACACGTTGATCAGCGCGGTGAAGGCGCCGATGCTGAGCAGGATGCCTTTGTAGGCCTTGAGCGTGGCCCACATGGGCGCGCGCGGCAGGGGGCTTGGCCGGCCTTGGGTCATGGGGTTCATCCTTGAAAAAAAGTCAGGCGCGGGGGGTGGCGCTTGCGGCGTCGCGTTGCAGAAAAAGGGTGCGGCCGTCGGGCAGTCGGGCCATGTAGAACCCTTCTCGCTGGCGACCCATGTGCACCAAGAGTTCGTCGTGGTTATCGACCAGCGCGATGCCATCAGGCGTCGGGTACCAGGTGGCCGGTGTGCCGCCCAGCCAGTGGCCGGCGCAGGCCAGATCCCCGGCGAGCTGTCCGTCCTGTTCTTGCAGAATCAATGTGCAGGGTTTCTGCGCATCGTCCTTGGGGTAAAACTGCCAGGGACCGGCCAGTTCGGCGGGGCTCGCGAGACGTAGGCTGCTGGCCATGAGGGGGGCTCCGCTTAAGGTGAAAAGCGTCGTGAACAGACACGCCGCGGTCTTCCAGTTCATTGATCTGCTCCGGATCAGGCAGGGACGGCGTTTGCACGCCGCCCCCTCAGGCTTAAACCACGATGTCTGTCGTGGCGGCCTGGCCTACGGTGTTAACCAGGAAATCGGCCGCACGGTCGCCCGTGAAGTCAATCGACAAGGTGCTGCCGGTGCTGATCTGGGACAACACGGCCTGACCTGCCGTGCCGCTGAACGCATTGACGAACGTCAGCGGAATGTGGCTCGTCGCAAACTCCGGCATGGCCGACAGATCGATTTTGTCCTGACCGCTGACAAAGTCCATGATCTGGTCCGGGGCCGACGGCCGTGAGTCGCTGCTGGCCGCGAATACAAACGTATCCGCCCCTGTACCGCCCCACAGTTTATCGGCACCGCCGCCGCCGAAGATGATGTCGTTGCCGGCACCACCACGGAGTTCGTTGGCTGCGCCATTGCCAATGATCAGGTCATTGCCCGAGCCGCCAATGGCGTTCTCGATGACCACACCTTTGGCAATGGATACGTTGCCCACCAAGCCGCCGACATCCGAAAACGAAGCCTCGTTGAGGTTGATTTTCTGGTTGTTGGTGTACCCGGAAAAGTCCAGGGTGTCCTTGCCACCGCCGTCCCACACCGCGAACACCAGCTTGGACGACGAAGACGTCGCCGAGTAGTAGTCACGATCTGCCGTGGAGTTGAACCCGTAGGTGGTGTCTGCGGCGCGTGTCGCGAGATTGGCACCGTACAGCTTTTGTACGGCGGCAATATCGTCGAGCAAGGGTGCCGAGGCGTAGGCCCCTTTGGCGTTCTGGCCTGTGTTGGTTTCGCTCCAGTAGCTCATCACGCTGTAGCCGCGAGTGTCCTGGGCGTAGGTGGCATCGGCATAGGTCGGGTTGCCGTTGCCGGCGTTGTAATCGCCAGGGTGCGACAGGCCCAGGGTATGGCCGATTTCGTGGGTGAGGGTCTGGCGCCCGTAGTTGTTGGTGCCAGGGTTGGCGTTGACCTGGTAGCTGCTATTGATCATGTACCAGGACTGACCTGCATACGAACCGCTATCCGGGAGATAGGCAAACGCCGCGCCGCCGTTGTCACCGCTGTAGTTGCCGAACGTCATGTGCCCGTCACCGCCGGAGTTGGCTTGGGTGAAGGTGACTTTCGCTACATCGGCCCACGACTGCATCGAAAGCTTGGCCTGGGATTGTTGCAGCGCCGAAAAAGAGCTGAACGTGCCCAGGGTGCGATCGAAATCGGCGGGTCGGCTGGTCAGGAAGGTGTAGGTCAACTCGATGGTGCCGCTCTTGTTTGAGTCTGCCCATGCGGCATGGTCGCGCAAGATGTAGTCGGCTGCCTGATCCACCGTGTACGACGGTTTTCCATTGATCGGGCTACCGCCTCGATCGTACTGGTGGCTGAACGTGTTGATTTGGGTGTATGCAGCGCTTGGGCCCTGCGGCGTTACGCTGAGGGCATTGAGTTTAAGTTTCGACATTCAGACATATCCTTGTCTGCGTGGAAAAAACGACCGAATGACCTCAGGGGCGAGGTCATCCAATCACTCGCTTGGTGCATGAAGCGAGGAAAAACTGGCACAGGGTTGGGACGATGGTCCAGCGATTTATTTGGAAATGTATCAAGATTTCTCAAAACTGTAACAAATTCGACAAAAATTTGTACTCAAGTGACACGCTAGCGTTACACCTTTGCAGGAGTGGGTAGTCAGCGGCCCTGCGTGACGGGTTTGTCAGCGACGGGAGGTTGAGGGTGACTGACCGGTCTTTCCCAGACCGCTTTGATGGGGCAAACGAGTAATGGATAGCCATGCGTCTGTTGGTCTGAACTTTGCTACAGCCCTGTTACAGGCGGCCTCGATCACAGAAAATTGGCGCGAAGGCACTCCTGAAATTACCTTTAGTTTTGAATCGGCATGCTCTACGACGCGCATGCCAGGAGCCGGCCATGAGTACTCTCTCGGAAATTGCAGCAAACCTTTTGAAACGCGAAGACAGTCCCGAGAAAGCCGCTGCGCAGGCTGGCCCCCGTGGACTGATGGTCTGGGAACAACTGATGATGCTCTCGAAAGAGAAAGACATCGTGAAGTGGCAGGCCGCGTTGTCCCGGCTCATTGCAGACAATCCCGGTCAGCGTCGTGTGACCGTGATGCGCGTGATTCAGGGTGGTCTGTCCTGAAATAGCCGGAGTTATCGCTGAGCCGCTTGTGGACGCAATGTCCGGCAAGTGGCTTTCGTTGTTTTAGTAGGACCGGCTTCAGCCGGGAAGGGCCCAGTGTCTGCAATACCCCAGCAGATGTGTCCGTTAGCCGCTATTGATCGACATATTGGCGTTAGTCGGCAGGTACATTGCGCGCTAAAGTGACGGGCATGTTCCTGGCACCTTCGGATGACGCAGATGACCCGCCCCCGTTTTCTCCCTGACAACTTCACCCTCATGCTGATCACGGTGGTGATCATCGCCAGCTTCCTGCCGGCCACCGGGCAAGTGGCCGTTGGCTTCGGCTGGTTGACCAACATCGCCATCGCGCTGTTGTTCTTTCTTCACGGCGCCAAACTGTCCCGCGAATCGATCATCGCCGGCGCGGGGCACTGGCGCCTGCACTTGCTGGTGTTCGGGCTGACATTCGTCCTGTTCCCCTTGCTCGGCCTGGCACTCAAACCCGTGCTGTCGCCCCTGATCGGCAAAGACCTGTACATGGGCATTCTGTACCTGTGCGCGCTGCCCGCGACAGTGCAGTCGGCGATCGCCTTCACCTCACTGGCGCGCGGCAATATCCCGGCGGCGATCTGCAGCGCGGCGGCCTCCAGCCTGTTCGGGATATTCCTGACGCCGCTGTTGGTCACGCTGTTGCTGAACGTCCACGGCGAAGGCGGCTCGACCCTCGATGCCATCGTCAAGATCAGCGTGCAGTTGCTGCTGCCGTTCATTGCCGGCCAGATCATGCGGCGCTGGATCGGCGCCTGGGTCGGACGCAACAAGAACTGGCTGAAATTCGTCGATCAGGGCTCGATCCTTCTGGTGGTCTACGGGGCATTTAGCGAAGCTGTGAACGAAGGCATCTGGCAGAAGACGCCGATCTGGGATCTGGCGGGGCTGGTGTTGGTGTGCTGCCTGCTGCTGACGCTGGTGCTTGTGGCTGCGACCTTGCTGTCTAAGCTGTTCGGCTTCAATCAGGAAGACCGAATCACCATCCTGTTCTGCGGCTCGAAGAAAAGCCTGGCGACTGGCGTGCCGATGGCCCAAGTGTTGTTTGCGGGGAGCACGATCGGGCTTCTGATTTTGCCGCTGATGTTGTTTCACCAGATTCAACTGATGGTGTGTGCGGTGGTGGCGCAGCGGTATGCGAAGCGGACGGAACCGGTGGTGGAGTTGATGGCGCAGGTTGATCCTTGAGAGTGTTTATTCGCTGAATGGCGTAGTGAAAAAGCCCCGATGATTCGGGGCTTTTTGCGGTTGGAGTGAGTGGGCTTATTCGTTCGTAAGGTCAATAAGCTCTCGGTTCAAAGCGATAAAATCCACATGGGTTTCATGAGAGAAATTTTCGGCGAAGTCTTGAAGATGGAGGTGTTCCACACCGTATTGCGCCATTTCGTACGCTGCATTGATCAGGAAGTTTCCTAACGCTCTCATGGTTTCGGAATCCGCGATGATCGATATTTCATCAAGCTGGATGCTTTTATGGCTGCCGGTTGCCGTGCCATGTGCGGTAAACGCTGAGAGATTTTTCATAGCCTGGATTCCTGGCATCGCTTAGTTAAGGGAGTCGTCCCCTCTTAATCCTAGAAATGTTGGCCGGTTGATAAAGACGTCGATATCGTCAAGAGCATCTTGGGCTCGGCCAGACAGGGTGCTGTGCTTAAGCTTTTCAAACAGCACGGGAATCACCAGAGATTTATCAATTACTTTATGCATACGGGCAACGTGGCCTATGCATGTCATGGCCAGCCCCCTGACGTCGTCATTGCGATGCTTCTCTATTACGTCTATACACTTAACCTGAATCCACTCCGGATCATCGATATTAAAGCAAAGATATAGAAGCGCATCCGTCGCTACCGTCATATCTTCCGATCGCAACATGACCTCAAGTTTCTGTTTGTTATACTGAGGAGTGTTGGTGCTCATTTTTTTATCTTTCCTTTGCCTATTATCATACCGGTTTTTCTCAATGCCGATTGTCGTTCGCTGTGCAAATCACACCAGTAGAGTACGTGTCTATGAGGTTTTTAGTAATAAAAACTAAAGGGGTCCGCCTCCTCTGTCACTTATCTTTTTATATTCCGGTGGCCTGAAATTTATGTTTCTGGTCTATGTTGCTTTGTGTGTGATTGTGCGATCTCCGGACATGTCGGCATCTGTTTGATGAGTCGCTATTAAGTCTACAATTTCTCATCCACTATCGCCCACGACCAGCTATACCCGTATAAAAAATTTCTATGGAAGTCAAAGTATGGGTCAGTGAAGTTAAAACGTCCTTGCTCAGCCAGTTTTGATCTATGCAAAAACGTTACTGAGATCTAATCCATTCAACCATTTTTTTGATGATGAGCTCCAGCAGAGATACCCTTGCTATAATTACGAGTTCACAACCCATGTCCTTGTCGCGATACGACACTAGTGAATCAGTGTTCTCATCGAGGACTATCCTAAGGATTTTACCGGTAGTTTTATTTCGTGCCGAGAATATAGGATTACCATCCCTAAATGGCGTGCCGTTTGAAAAAGCAGTATTATAAAAAGGTGCCTTGAAGTTTTTTAAATCTACTCCGCTTGCGTGACACTCAATTAAGAAACAATCATATAGGTATTGCTCCAGCTGAACATACAATTGCTCGTCATTCAAGTAATCGTCAAACATTAAGTTACTCCGTGAACACCTTTACAGTAATAATTTCAATATCAATACGTTCGTGCTCGGTGTCTTTCACCTTAAAGGTGCGACTGATCGTAGCATCCACAGCCCCGCACTTAGCCTCATTGTTGATGTATTTTTCCGCTCTTTTGAAAGCATCCTCACGGACGGCGAGATCCTTTCTGTGAAGCTTTGGGTTTAGTTCACTTAGCTGTTGGGAGGAAAGGGGATAAGGAAAGGGAGCAAATTTATTTATAGCGTTAAGCAAGTGAGCTTCCTGGTTTGCAAGATGAGGTTATAGAGTTGAAAATATTAAAGGGATCGGCCCCTTTAGTTAAGGAAGTTGTCGCCATCAAGGCTCGAAAAAAGATGATTTTAATGCTTTCATGATAGCTCCATTTTTTTATTTAGAGATTGGATTTGTTCCGTTGGCGTAATATTTCTTCAAGATGCTACCTACCTCGTTTAGCTCAGTCACCCTTCCGGAGTTGGGGTTATGCGAAATTCCTGCCTGTGAAGCTTTGACCAAACGACTTACATTTTTTGAGTCGTCAAGATAGCTGGCAACACACTTACATGCTTTGCGCCAGTGAGATTTACTCATGTTGCGTGTCGCTCTATCTGCCGGCTCGAGTATCACATGCGAGCCTTCTGTGTCCGGTATCAAAGTTATATGGCCACCTCTAGAGCTAAAGGGGTCCATCCCCTTTAACCAAAATAAGTAGGAAAGGGGACAGATTTATTTATAGCGCTTCACCGTAAACCATCCCCTCACAGTTAAGTGATAGCGGCTCAAGAGGCTGCTCCCTGCCTACTCATCTTCAGGCGCATGTTAAAGGGATCCGTCCCATTTTAGTCCTATGATGGAGGTAAAGGCGTCAGTCTCTTATTATAACTTCATTAACCTCGGCAGTTTTTTTGCACAGCAAATACCCTTACAAAATCTTCCCCACATGCAGAATCATAGAATCTACTTTCATAGAACTCAAAGGCGTCCGCGATCCCGCAATGCGAAAAATGCATTTTCACAAGATTTATCTCTTGTGAGGCATCGCTGCTACTTTTCTCGATTTTATCTAAAAATCCGATTGACCCAGGATGCGGATATATAAATATATTTGGGATCAGCACGCCGAATTCTTTGAGAGCTTCGAAGTCAGTGAAGGTGATCGCAAAAAAAGGTTTAGCATTTTTCGGCTTGCAGGATATCGCACCAATGGAGTTCAAAAGAAACGCTGACAGACCTACTAGAAAGTCCGTAGCTTTCTCGTCGGTCATCTCTTTTTTCAGATAATTTAGTCGGTCATACCTCGATGTCATAGGAAGCTCTTCGAAGGTTTCATAGTCCAAAAAGAACACGCCCATGTCATTGTACGGTTCTTTGCTTATTATCTTTCTGTAAAGATCTGTTAAGTTCATTTTGGTGGAATGCTCCATCCGTGCTGATTAAGCCAGTCTATTGTTTTTCTACTGAAAGTCACATCTCCGCGACCTTTATCGTGAACTGAGCCGTCAAGATTATACCCTGACCCACATTTGCAGTGCGCGTGCCACTGACTGTGTGGAACACTCTTATCTGGACCATGAATTCGGGTAATTTCAAGAGGACCTTGTTTCTTACCAATCTTCATCTGGGCCTGTTTGGGTGTTCCAACCGGAACATTACTATTTTTGGAAAGACCTAATGGGTCTGTCCATTCAACTGGATTCGGCACGTAGTGATAGAGGTTTAGCCCACCACTGTAGCCAATCGGATCCTTGCTGATGAACCGCCCGACCTTTGGATCATAGTACCGATGCCGGTTGTAGTGCAGACCGGTTTCCTGGTCGTGGTATTGGCCCTGGAACCGGATCGGGTTGGTCAGGCCGACTTGTTGGGCGAACTCGGAGCGCTGTTCGCTTGCTTCGCCCCACGCTTTGTATTGCGCGCTCCAGGCGGTGTTGCCGTTTTGGTCGGTGATTTCCTGCGGGGTGCCGAGGTGGTCGCATTGGTACCAGGCCAGG
>NZ_JAUFNS010000041.1:0-29363 GCF_041060445.1 Pseudomonas sp. W2-17
CTGGTTTCGAGATTCGCCCTGGATGTACGCCATAAGAAAATGCCCCGCATCTTTCGATGCGGGGCATTTTCTTAGATCTGAGGCAGGTTGGCTAGGTTTTCACACAGTCTGAGTGGGACCGGCTTCAGCCGGGAAGACGCCAGTGTGAGCACCATCAATTCTGCAGCGTGACTGCCGACGCCTTCCCGGCTAAAGCCGGTCCTACGATGGTACGCGGTCGATTAGTGGGACCGGCTTCAGCCGGGAAGAGGCCGATGCGAACGACATCAATTCTGCAGCGTGACTGCCGACGTCTTCCCGGCTAAAGCCAGTCCTACAGTGAATGCTCAATCCCCGGACGCCACCGCTTGACCGGAATACCGCGGAAGTCTCACCGTGAAGGTCGTGCCTTCCACCGCGTCGGAGACCACGGACACATCACCCCCATGGGCCCGGGCGATCTCGCGGACGATAAACAACCCCAACCCCACGCTTCGCAGCTCGGCGTCAACATCTACACCGCGAGTCAGCGGCTCGAACAGACGGGTGCGCTGCGCTTCGGGAATGACCGGGCCGAAGTTATGCACGGCAATCGCCACCGTCCCGTTCTCCAGCGCTGACGTAATGGTCACCGGTCTGGCAATGTCCCCATAGGCCACGCTGTTCGCCGTGAGGTTGCCGATCACCTGAAACAGACGATCGTTATCCAGCGCCACGAGCCCCGTGCCATCCGAGCAGTGCGCCATCTCCGCGCGGGGGAAAGCAACACGCAGCTCATCAACGCAATGGCCGATGAAGGTGTGCAGATCGACTTCCGTGGGGTTGACGCTGATGCCGCGCCCGACCCGGATCACCGTCAGGTCGAGCAGGTCGGCGATCATCCGGGTGGCGCGCTGCACCGAATCGCCGACGTGCTTGAACAGCCGGGCTTCCTGGGCCGTGCGTTCACCGCGAGCGAGCAGGTCGGTGGCCATCTTGATCGCGGTGAGGGGGTTCTTCAGGTCGTGGCTGACGATCGCCACCATCTGTTCGGCAAACGTCGCCCGCCGCTGAGCGGTTTCGTAAGCCTCGCTGAGTTCCGCCTGAGCCTGACGCAACGCAGCCTCAGCGGCGGTTTTTTCCTGCAACAGCTCTTCCGCCGCCTTGCGTGCCTTGAGCAGCTCGCGCTCGTATTTGTCTCGGTCAGCGGTGCCGAAAAACGCCAGCTCGTTGTAGACCTTGCCTTCATGCTCCCGGCGCACGCCGTTGAGCAGCATGATGATCTGGCGACGGTCGCGATGAACGATGCTCAACTTGACCTCCGCCACCGAACCCTGCAGGCGCATCAACGGCGCCCAGTGGGTCTGATGGAAGATGCGCCCGCCGACCGTGAGCAGGTTCTGGAACAGCCTGCCGCTCAGCTCGTCGCCGGTGTAGCCCAGCCAGTCGCAGAACGTGCGGTTGGCGCGCAGGATCCGGCCGTCTTCGTCGGTGACCATCAGACCGCACGGCGCGCCTTCGAACAGTTCGACGACGTCCGCTGCTGCCGCGAAATCAGTCGGCATTGAGGCTGACCCACCGCCCGAGGAACGCATCGATCGCATCGGAACAGGCGGCGGGCGCACTCAAGTGTGGGCAGTGGCCGACGTTATCGACCAGCTTCAGGGTGCTGTTGGGCAACGCGGCGTGCAGGTATTCACCGACGGCAACCGGGGCGATGAGGTCGTCGGTCGATTGCAGGATCAGCGTCGGCGTGGTCAGGCCGGCGACGTCCTTGCGGTTGTCCGAGAGAAACGTGACGCGGGCAAACTGCTTGGCGATCTCCGGGTCAGTGCGGCAGAAACTGTTGGTCAGCTCTTCGCCCAGCGCCGGTTGACCCGGTGCGCCCATGATCACCGGGGCCATGGTGCTCGACCAGCCAAGGTAGTTGCTGTCGAGGGTATCGAGGAGCGAATGCACGTCCTCTTCGGAGAAGCCGCCGACGTAATCGCCGGAGTCCACGTAGCAAGGGGAGGGGCCGATCATCACGTGGGCGGCGATCAGCCCGGGGGTCTGTCGGTCCGCCAATACGCCAATCATTGCGCTGACCGAGTGGCCGACGATGATCACCGGGCCTGTGCCGAATGTGCGGACGAGTTCGGTGAGGTCGTCGGCGTAGCCGTTCAGCGTGGCGTATTTGTCGGGGTCGTAGGCCTGGATGGCCGAATTGCCAGCGCCCACCAGATCGTAAAGTACGACGTTGAAGCGGTCGGCGTAATGGGGGCTTATCAAGCGCCACATGGCCTGATCGCAACCAAATCCGTGGGAAAAAATCAGGGTCGCCCGGCCGTCACCCATGACGTGCACGTTGTTGCGCTGCTGAAGGTTCATTGAGTGTCCGGAAAATGGCGGTGGGCGCGAGTGGTGCCGAGCCTATAGGGTTATCCCGGATAAATCACCTGCAAAACCCATAACAGGCGGACCGGCCGGACCGCTTGCTGGTAAATTGGCGCACGCTTCATTTGTTAAGCCATTATTGGCTCCAAAAAGGGTGATTCGCGCGGGCAGGCCAGTCCTTATTCCCGACGCTTATTCATGTTCAATCTTTCCTGCTAAAGGGATTTACACCATGCGGCAATTTGCGGCCCTCGCTCTGTTTCTCAGTCTCAATGCCTTCGCTCAGGACGCGCCCCAGCCGATCGCCAAATGGACGCTGCTCGACCAGTTCGACAAGGCCTACACGCTGGACGACCAGGCCCAGGTGCTGTTGATCGCCCGCAGCATGTCAGCGGCGAAAATGGTCAATGCCGCACTTGAAGAGGGTCCCGAAGGTTACCTGGAGCAGCGCCACGTGGTGTACGTGGCGGACATCGAGAAGATGCCGTCGCTGGTGAAGATGGTGGCGGTCCCTGCGATGCGCTCGGCCAAGTACCGCATCCTGCTGGACCGCGACGCCCGTGTCGCCTCGGCGTACGACGGCGACCGCGACACCGTGCAGTGGCTGACGCTGAAAAACGGCGCGGTCATCCGCCAGGAGCGCTACTCCGACGGCGAACAGCTCAAGCAGGCCATCGCAAAACTGGGTTCGCAGTCGGCTAGCCGTTGACCGCCGCTTTCTCGAAGATCAGCCGCAGGTAGCCGGCGATGGTCGAGGCATCGCCGTAGACCTCACGCAGGGCCTGCTCGGCGCTGGACAGGTGCAGCACCAGTTGGCGCCTGACCTTGTCCTCGCCGTACAGCGAAACGAAGGTCGACTTGCCGTCGTCCTTGCCTTGATCCTTGTCGCTGTCGGCGCAGCGGTCGCGCAGATCGTCGTACATCTGGAAAGCCTGGCCCAGCTCCATGGCGAAATTCTGCAGCAGCGGCCGCTGGTCTCCCCGGGCGCCGCTGATCAGCCACGCCATGTCCATGATTGCGCCGAATAAAACGCCGGTTTTCAGGTTGTTGGTCAGCGCGATCTCGTCCGCGTCGCGGCTATGCTGGCCGTCGCGCAGGTCCTGAAACTGCCCGCGCACCAGGCCCTGCATGCCGACCGTATTGGCCAGCACTTCGACCAGGTCGGTGCGGGTGGTGGCGGCCAGATCACTGATGGTCGCCACCACGCCGAACGCGCGGCTGAGCAGGGCGATGGCGGTCAGAATTGCCACGTCCTCACCAAACTTCAGGTGAACCGTGGGCTGACCGCGCCGCAGCGACGCGTTGTCCATGCACGGCATGTCGTCGAGCACCAGCGATGCGGCGTGAATCATCTCGACGGCGCAGCCCAGGTCCACGGCCTGTCGCCTGATCGTGCGGCTGTTTTCGCGGTCGTCCTCAACCAGTCCTTCGGCAGCGAGCACCAACAGCACCGGGCGCATGCGCTTGCCCGGTGCCAAAGTCGATTCACGCATGGCCAGCGCCACCAGGTCGCGCTCGTTGCCGGACTCGGGCAGCAGCTCGGAGAGCCGCGTTTCGATGGCCGCCCGAACGTCTCCCAGTCGCCCGGCAAAGCCCGATTTGATTGTTGTGTCGAGGTTACCTGCCATCGGTCTTTCCCTATGCTTTAGCGGTAAAACTGTTCATCGCGGAGCGGTTCGGCGTGCGAGACCGGCCATCACGGAACGACTGCTGTTTCTTAATGCCTCAAGATACGGCAAAGTTGTACAGGAAAATCGGTTTTGTACAAGATTGCGTATGCAGAAGACCGTATAGCCCGTTCAATAATTCAGCTGCAGGGAGCGAGTATGACTCACAGCGATATGGGTCGTCGCAAAGACGATCACCTCGATATCGTGCTGGACCGACGCGCCAGCGTGCGTTCCTCCTTCTCCGGACTGGACGATATCCGCTTCGAACACTGTGCGCTGCCGGAGTTGAATCTGGACGACGTGGACGTCAGCAGCTCACTGCTGGGCATTGCCTTGCGCGCGCCGCTGCTCATCAGTTCCATGACCGGCGGGGCCGACCGGGCCACCGCGATCAACCGTCATCTGGCCGAAGCCGCCCAGGAGCTGGGCATCGCCATGGGGGTCGGCTCCCAGCGGGTGGCCCTGCGAAGCGGCGGTGATCAGGGCCTGACCCGCGAGTTGCGGCGTCTGGCGCCGGACATCGCGCTGCTGGGCAACATCGGCGCCGCGCAACTGATCGAGCCTGACGGCCTGGACATGGCCCGCCGTGCGGTCGACATGCTTCAGGCCAATGCGTTGATCATTCATCTGAATCCCTTGCAGGAAGCGGTTCAGGCCGGCGGCGACCGACGCTGGCAGGGCATTCTCGACGCTATTCATCGCGTGGTGCTGGATGTCGGCGTGCCGGTGGTGGTGAAGGAAGTGGGCGCGGGCCTGTCTGTCGATGTCGCACTGGCGCTGGTGCAAGCCGGGGTGCACGTGCTGGACATCGCCGGGCTCGGCGGCACCAGTTGGGCCGCGGTCGAGGCCGAGCGCGTCGAAAACCCGGCCGATCGGGAAGTCGCCCTGGCGTTCGCTCAGTGGGGCATCCCCACCGCCGTGAGCCTGGCCATGGTTCGCCAGGCCTTGCCGGACACGCCGCTGATTGCTTCCGGTGGCATTCACAATGGCATCGACGTGGCCAAGGCCATTCGTCTGGGCGCGGATGTTGTAGGTCAGGCGGCGGGCGTGCTGCGCAACGCGACCCTGTCGACGGCTGCGGTGATCGAACACTTCGACATTGTCATCCGCCAGCTGCGTATTGCCTGTTTCTGCACCGGTTCAGCGGACCTTCGCGCATTGCGCAGCGCCCGGTTGCTGGCGCCCAACACCTTGCAGACGTTGCTCTCATGACGCATTTTGCCGTTGTAGCGCCGGCGTTCTACAGCCACTTTCAAGGGTTTCAGGCGTTGGCCGGGACGTTGATCGACCGCGGTCATCAGGTGACCTTTTTCCAGCAGGCCGATGCACGGCGCTGGCTGACCGACCCGCGCATCGGCTTTCATGCCCTCGGCGCCCTTAGTCATCCGCCCGGCAGCCTCGAGGCGGCGCTGCGTCGTGCCGCCTGTTCGAATAATCCGCTGCGCCTGCGCCGGGTGATCCGCGACCTGTGCGACACCACCCGCATGCTGTGCGCCGAGCTGCCGTCTGCGCTGGCGGTGCGGCAGATCGAGGCCTTGCTCTGCGATCAGATGGAAGCGGCGGGCGGGATGGTCGCCGAAGGGTTGGGCTTGCCGTATGTTTCGGTGGCCTGCGCCTTGCCGGTCAACCGCGAGCCGCAACTGCCGCTGCCGGTGATGCCCTTTGCCTACGCCACCGATGAACGCAGTCAGCATATGTTCGAAGGCAGCCGCAAGGTGTACGACTGGTTGATGGGGCCGTTGAGCAAGGTGCTGCGTGATGCGTCACGCCGACTGGCCATCGAGCCCCGCGACGGGTTGCATGAATGCCTTTCACCCTACGCGCAGATCAGCCAGACGATTCCCGGTTTCGATTTCCCCCGCCAGCATCCGCCTGTCAATTTTCACGCCGTCGGGCCGCTGCGGGCGCCTCAAGCCGAACAACAGGGCGGGTGGTCGATTGACCCTGACCGGCCGTTCATCTTCGCCAGCCTCGGCACGCTGCAGGGCAGTCGTTTTGACATGTTCAAGCGCATCACCACGGCCAGCCGACAATTGAACGCGCAGTTGCTGGTGGCCCATTGCGGCGGGCTCGACGGCCGGCAAGAGCAGCGGCTGATCAAGGCCGGCGCGAGCTGGGTGACCGACTTCGCGCCGCAACAATGGGCGCTGCAACACGCTGACGCGGTGGTGACCCATGGCGGCTTGAATACGGTGATGGACGCCATCGTCGCGCGCACGCCGATGCTGGTCATGCCCATTGCTTTCGATCAGCCGGGCGTGGCCTCGCGCGTCACCCACGCCGGGATTGGCCTGCAACTGCGGCGCGGCGCCGGGGCAGGGCAGATTCGCGAACGACTGACGCAACTGCGCGGGCTGTCCACTGAACCTTTTGATCGCCTGGCAGCCGAGCTGGCCCAAGCCGGCGGCACGTCTCGCGCCGCCGACATTGTCGAAGCCGTGGTGCGCACGGGCGAGCCGGTGCTGGCGAGGCAGTTGCCATGACGCATGACTTGATCCTCGCCGGCGGCGGACTGGCGAACGGGCTGATCGCCTGGCGCCTCAAACAGCTGCGGCCGGAGCTGTCCGTGCTGTGCATCGAAGAACAGGCGCACCTGGGAGGCAACCACACCTGGTCCTATCACGAGGGCGACCTCAGCGCCGAGCAGCATGAATGGCTGCAGCCGCTGGTGGTGCAGCGCTGGGCGACCTATGACGTGCACTTCCCGCAACGCTCGCGGCGGCTGAACAGTGGCTATGCCAGCATCACGTCGGAACGCTTTGCCGAGGTCATCGAGCCCGCCTTGGGTGATACGCTGCTGACCGGCCGACGCATCACCGAACTGACCCCGAACACCGTCGTGCTGGACAGCGGCGAGCGGCTTCAGGCCAGCGCGGTGATCGACGGCCGCGGCGTGCAGGCCACGGCGCACATGGTGTTGGGGCAGCAGGCGTTTCTGGGTCAATTGCTGCGCTTGAAGGCGCCCCACGGCCTGACCGCGCCGATCATCATGGACGCCCGTGTCGCGCAGAGTGAGGGCTACCGCTTCGTCTACGTGCTGCCTTTTTCGGTTGACACCCTGCTGATCGAAGACACCCATTACGTGGATCACCACTCGTTTTCCGCCGAGCAGCTTCGTCAGCACATCGCCGACTACGCCGCCGTTCATGGCTGGGAGATTGCCGAGTGCCTGCGCGAAGAGCAGGGCGTGCTGCCGATCACCCTGGCCGGGGATTTCGCTGGGTTCTGGCGTGAGGCGGGGGGGCAGCCGCGATCCGGTTTGCGCGCCGGGCTGTTTCATTGCACCACCGGCTATTCGCTGCCCCATGCCGTGCGGCTGGCGGAGTGGATCGCTGCTCAACCCACGCTGGACGCCGAGTCACTGGACGCGGGCATTCGCGCCATCGCGCAGGAAGCCTGGCACTCCCAGCGTTTCTATCGGCTGCTCAACCGCATGTTGTTTCTGGCCGGACGGCCGTCCAATCGCTGGCAGGTGATGCAGCGGTTCTATGGCCTGTCCGAAGGCCTGATCAGCCGTTTCTACGCAGGCCGCAGCACCCTGACCGACAAGCTGCGCGTGCTGACCGGCAAACCGCCCGTGCCGGTCAACGAGGCTGTCACGGCCGCTGCCCGTTACTTACCCAAGCATTACCTGGCTAAGCATCATGAGAATTGACATGACCCAAGCAAAAACCGCAATTGTGATTGGTGCCGGTTTCGGCGGCCTGGCCCTGGCCATCCGGCTTCAGGCGGCGGGCGTGCAGACCACGCTGCTGGAAAAACGCGACAAGCCCGGCGGCCGTGCCTACGTCTACGAAGATCAGGGCTTCACCTTCGACGCAGGGCCGACGGTGATCACCGACCCGACGGCCATCGAAGAGCTGTTCACCGCCGCCGGCAAATCCATCAAGGATTACGTCGACTTGCTGCCAGTGTCGCCGTTCTATCGCCTGTGCTGGGAAGACGGGACGAAGTTCGATTACGCCAACGATCAGCAGTCTCTGGACACCCAGATCGCCGCGATGAATCCCAAAGACGTCGCGGGTTACCAGCGCTTCCTGGCGTACTCGAAAGCGGTGTTTCAGGAGGGTTATCTGAAGCTTGGCGCCGTGCCGTTTCTGTCCTTCCGCGACATGGTTCAGGCCGGGCCGCAGTTGGCGAAGTTGCAGGCGTGGCGCAGCGTGTATTCGATGGTGTCGCAGTTCATCGAGGACGACAAACTGCGTCAGGCGTTTTCCTTTCACTCGCTGCTGGTCGGGGGTAATCCGTTTGCGACGTCCTCCATTTACACGCTGATTCACGCCCTTGAACGCCAGTGGGGCGTGTGGTTCCCGAAGGGCGGGACCGGCGCGTTGGTGCAGGGCATGGTCAAGCTGTTCGAAGACATCGGCGGGCGTGTCGAGCTCAACGCCGATGTCGCCAGCATTGAAACCAGTGCGCAGCGGGTGACCGGCGTGCGGCTCAAGGATGGTCGGCAGATCAATGCCGACTGCGTGGCCTCCAACGCCGATGTCATGCACACCTATGCCGATTTGCTTGGCGGCCATCCGCGCGGGGTCAAGGAAGGGGCGCGATTGAAGGGCAAGCGCTTCAGCAATTCGCTGTTCGTCATCCACTTCGGGCTCAAGCGCCCGCAGCCACAGTTGCAGCACCACACCGTGTGCTTCGGCCCGCGCTACAAGGCGCTGATCCAGGAGATTTTCAAGGGCGCAGCGCTGGCCGAAGATTTCTCGCTGTACCTGCACGCGCCCTGCATCACTGACCCGAGCCTGGCGCCACCGGGCTGTTCCAGCCATTACGTGCTGTCGCCGGTGCCGCACCTGGGCAATGCCGATATCGACTGGGAAGTGGAAGGGCCGCGTTATCGCGACCGCATTTTCGAGTACCTGGAAAAGCACTACATGCCGGGTCTGCGCGAGGACTTGGTCACCAGCCGCATCTTCACGCCGCAGGATTTCAAGGGAGAGCTCAATGCGCACCTGGGTTCGGCGTTTTCACTTGAGCCGATCCTGCGCCAGAGCGCATGGTTCCGCCCCCATAACCGCGACGCGAGCCTGAGCAATCTGTACCTGGTCGGCGCCGGCACGCACCCGGGCGCCGGCGTGCCAGGTGTCATCGGTTCGGCCAAAGCCACGGCCGGGCTGATGCTGGAGGACCTGCACTCATGAGCGTCGCCGATCAGGCGCTGCTCGACCACGCCACCCAGAGCATCGAAGTCGGCTCGAAAAGCTTCGCGGCGGCGTCACGCCTGTTTGACCCGGTGACCCGTCGCAGTGCGGTGATGCTCTATGCGTGGTGCCGGCATTGCGACGACGTCATTGACGGTCAGGAAGCGGGGCATTCGGCGACGGTGGTCAGTCAGCAGGAAGTCACCGAACGACTGCAACGGCTGATCGCCCAGACCCACGCCGTCTACGCCGGCACGCCGACCCACAGTCCGGCGTTCGAGGCGTTCAGGGAGGTTGTTCTGCGCCATGGCATCGAGCAGCGTTATGCCCTGCAACATCTGGATGGCTTCGCGATGGACGTCAGCCAGCGCGAATATCGGCGCATCGACGACACGCTGGAGTACTGCTATCACGTGGCCGGCGTGGTGGGCTTGATGATGGCGCAGATCATGGGCGTGAGTGACGAGGCGACCCTCGACCGCGCCTGTGATCTGGGTCTGGCGTTTCAGCTCACCAACATCGCCCGGGACATCGTCGAAGATGCCTCGGTGGGGCGCTGCTACTTGCCAGGGGACTGGCTGGATGAGTTGGGCATTCCCCATGATCGCCTTGCAGCCCCGGAATACCGTCCGGCAGTAGCGGTGCTGGCGAAGCGCTTGGTGGACATGGCCGAGCCGTATTACGAGAGCGCCAATGCCGGCCTGACCGCGCTGCCGTGGCGATCGGCCTGGGCGGTGGCGACGGCGGGATGCGTCTATCGGGAGATCGGCGTGAAGGTCAGGAAGCGCGGCGCCCGGGCGTGGGATGCGCGGGTCTCGACCAGCAAGCTGGACAAGCTGCGTCTGGTGCTGCTGGGGGCGTGGAAGGCTACCGCGTCTCGAGGTCGGCAGTGGCCGGTGCGACCTGCGAACCTTTGGCAACGTCCGGGTCGGACTTGTGCAACGGGCCGTCATGCAAGCGTCGAAGCTGGGCGCGCAATCGAGTGACGCTCGGCGCATAGAGAAAGCCGAACGACACGCAGCGCTCCTTGCCCGACACCGCGTGATGCATCAGATGCGCCTGATACAGGCGCTTGAGGTAGCCATTGCGCGGCACGTACTTGAACGGCCAGCGCTTGTGCACCAGACCGTCGTGGGCAACGAAATACAGAAAACCGTAAGCGGTCATGCCCGCGCCGATCCACTCCAGGGGATGGGCGCCTGCGGTGCCCAGCGCGATCAGCACGATGGCGAAGCCGGCGAAGACCACGGCGTACAGATCGTTCTTCTCGAACCAGCCGGTTCTCGGCTCATGGTGCGACTTATGCCAGCCCCAGCCCCAACCGTGCATGATGTACTTGTGCGCAAACACGGCAAAACCTTCCATGCCGATCGCGGTTGCGAAAAATACGAGGGCATTGATCATCGGGTTCATCCGCAGGGAAAGTCTCAACGTCAGACCGTAAAAGGGCCGACGGTGTTCGGTGCGTGATTGTCGCATGCCGATGGCTGAAGGCGGAGGTCGGTTTGTCAGTTGCTGGTCTGCGGTGTGACGGTTCGGATTGGTATGGCGTGACGCATGACGCCTTCCCGGCTGAAGCCGGTCCCACTATGGCTCCGCGGTGTGCCTGTGGGACTGCATTGCTTTTCGTGGGACCGGCTTCAGCCGGGAAGGGGCCGGTATTAACACTTTCAATCTTGCGGTGTGACGCCCGGCGCTTTCCTGGCTAAAGCCAGTCCTACAAGTCGAGCGCGATGTTTTTAGTGGGACCGGCTTCAGCCGGGAAAGGGCCGGTGTGAGCACTATCAATCGAGCGGTCAGGCACCGCGCGTCAAGTTCCGACGGAACTGTGCCGACCCGCTGCGGCCTCAGACTTACACCCGCTAAAGGAGGCCAAGGCCATGAACCACGACGAATTCAATCAATACGACGCAGAGCGCTTCCACGGTCAGGTTGCCGAACAGCTGGGGATCAGCGTGGACGAGCTGAAAACCTGGATGATCAACGACATCGAGCGGGTCACCGAGGGCGGCGAGGAGGTGGGGCACATGGTGGTGTTCCGCGAGTCCACGCCGGATGAGGTGCTCGACAAGCTCAAGAACCCGCAGAGTCGTTATACGGCGATGACGGGTGTGATCAAGACCGAGTAAGGCGTCGGCGTCAGTCATCAATATGACCAGGAGCCGAACTCTCTCGCAGTCCCCGAGGCCAGGTCGTGGTGTTCATCTGGAGACAGGTGAGTACCATGCCCTGGCTTTTTTTGTTGGTCTGGCCTTGAAGCCATCAGGATCATGGTCAGCCGAAGCTCCCGCCGGCCCTGCGCAGAGCGCTGATCCTAGGTCAGATTTAATCCGCCGTCTGACAGCAATATCTCCCCGGTCAAGTAGTCTGAATCAACCAACATGACAACGGCGTTGGCAATGTCGTCCGGGCTGGCTGCCCTGCGCATTGGTGCGCGATCTCGCCACAACGCCTGAGCATCCGTCCACTCTGCGGTCAGCGGCGTGTCGATCAGGCCAGGTGCGACAGCATTTACGCGAATGTCTGGCCCCAGTGACACCGCCAGCAGGCGGGTCATGTGATTGAGCGCAGCTTTGCTCACCGCGTAGGGAATGGATGCGCCCTTGGGCCGGACACCCGCATGGGAACTGATATTTACGACACTACCTGCTCGACGGTAGCGAGCGGCATCGCGTAATGCCGATTCGGCCAATGCGACGAGATGGAACGGCGCCACCACATTGATCTCGTTAAGTTCGTGCCACACCGCCGAAGTGACCGAGGCAAGATCGCTGTGCGGAATCACTCTGCTGATGCCGGCGTTATTGACCAGTACGTCGAGCTGACCCCACGCGGCGATTGCCTCCTTAACGAGCCTGACCCTGTCAGCTTCAACGGCAAGGTCAGCTTGCACGTAGACCGCCTGTTTCATTTCGGCAGCCATAGCGCGACCTGTGTCCGCAGAGTTTCGCGAATGGAGGACCACCGCATAACCCGCCCGGCTCAGGGTACGAGCAATGGCCGCGCCGATACCGGAGGTCGATCCTGTGACCAGCGCGACGCGCAGTGCATTATCGATTGGCGGATTGGGATTCATGGAGAAATCTCGAATGGGTTGCCCAAGAAGTACCACTCACGAAGCCGTGGTGCCAGCGGGGCAAAAAAAGAGCGAAAAAAAAGCCCGATCACTCGGGCTTTTCTTTTACCGCTCAGCCGCTGATTATTTCGACGGCAGGGCGTACGCGATCAACGAGTCGCCCATCTTGGTACCAAACGAGCCATGCCCGCCAGCCATGATCACAATGTACTGCTTGCCATTGCTCTCATAGGTCATCGGGGTGGCCTGACCGCCTGCTGGGAGGCGTGCTTCCCACAGCAGATCACCGTTGGTGACGTTGAAGGCGCGCAGGTAGTTGTCCTGCGTACCGGCGATGAACATCAGGTTGCCGGCCGTGGAAATCGGACCACCCAGCATTGGCACACCGATTTTCAGCGGCGGCAGTTGGATGCCTTTCAGGCTGTCGCGGATGGTGCCGATGCGTTTGCGCCAGACCACGTCGTGGGTCTTCATGTCCACGCCGGCAACATAGCCCCACGCCGGCTCTTTGCACGGCAGGCCGAGTGGCGACAGGAAGGCGTTGATTTCCACGCCGTAAGGCACGCCGTACTGAGGCTGAATGCCCATTTCGGTACCGCTGCCGGTGGCACCCTCTTTAGGCCACAGCGGGTTGTTCGGGCCACGGGGAATCAGCTTGGACACGAACGGCAGGGCCATCGGGTTCATCAACGCAACCTGACGGTCAGCGTTCACCGAGATACCCCCCCATTCGAAGACACCCAGGTTACCCGGGAACACCAGCGTCCCTTGCTCGGATGGCGGCGTGTACTGGCCGTTGTAGGACAGCTGCTTGAAGATCACGCGGCAGACCAGTTGGTCAAACATCGTCGCGCCCCACATCTCCTTGTCGGAAAGGGTTTGAACGGAAGTCAGGTTGAGGTCCGAGCGCGGCTGGGTCGGGCTGACCCGATCGCCGGGCGCCGCTTCACCGGCAGGCACCTGCATTTCATGGACTGGCACGATTGGCTTGCCGTCGCGACGGTCCAGCACGAACAGGTTGCCGGCTTTGGTCGGCACGTACACCGCAGGGACGGCTTCGCCGCTGCCGGTTTTCACGTCAGCCAGGGTAGGCTGGGCCGGTACGTCCATGTCCCACAAGTCGTGGTGAGTGGTCTGGAAGCTCCACACCAGTTTGCCGGTGGAACCGTTCATCGCGACGATCGAGCTGGCGTAACGCTCCATCACCGGAGTGCGGTTGCCGCCCCAGATGTCGGGCGTCGGGTTGCCGGTTGGCACGTAGACCACGTCGGTTTTCGCGTCATAGGCCAGCGGAGCCCAGGCGTTTGGCGAGTTGTTGACCAGGGTTTTGCCGTCGCCCGGAATCGCGTTCGGGTCTTCCGCGCCCGTGTCGAAGATCCATTTCAACGCGCCAGTGTTGACGTCGTAGCCACGGATCGCGCCGGATGGCTCGTGCACCGACAGGTTATCGGTCACCGAGCCGCCGATGATCACGGTGGTGCCGGTCACGACAGGCGGGGAGGTGGGTTCGAGGCCGCCCGGATACGGGTAGGGCTGCAAGTGCAGCAGGTCCAGCTCGCCGTTTTTGGCGAAGTCGGCGCACGGTGTTCCGTTGTCGGCGTTGATGGCGAAAAGGCGACCGTCGTTGACCGGCAGGAACACCTTGCGCGGGCAACGGGTGGCGACCGGTTGGGTGCCTTCCAGGCTTTTCGCAAACTGAGTGGTGTCAGCCTGATCGAAGTACGCGACGCCACGGCAGGTCAAGTGCTGGAAGGACGGATCGGATTTGAGCTTGGGATCGAATCTCCACTTCTCTTTGCCGGTGGCCGGGTCCAGCGCCACCAGGATCTGGTGGGTGGTGCAGATGTACATGTTGTCGCCAACCTTGATCGGCGTCAGCTCGTTAGTGGTCTCGCCGGAGTCATTGGCGGTTTTCGATTCACCGCTGTTGAAGGTCCAGGCCACCTGAAGATCTTTGACGTTGCCTTCGTTGATCTGGGTCAGCGGGGAATAGCGCGTGCCCGACTGCGTGCGGCCGTAAGCCGGCCAGTCGCCGTTGGCGATGCCTTCGACAGGCTGATGCTGCGCCGGTTGCGCCGTCGCCATGCTGCCGTTGATTTCCTGCGGGTCGTTGAAGATGGAATAAACCATCACCACGATTGCCAGGGCCAATGTCGCGGATAAAAAGGTTTTGCCCGGCTTCAGACGCTCCGGAATGTCACGGGTGACCCCCGGGATCAGCAGCCACAGACCCAACACCCCGAGGATGTCGAAACGCGGCACCAGCGCCCAGAAGTCCGTGCCGGCTTCCCACAGGCCCCAGACCACGGTGATCAGCATCAGCGCGCCGTAAAGCCAGAGCGATGCAGCGGAACGTCGCCACAACAGGACGGCGAACACCAGCAGCGCGACGCCCAGGAACAGATAATAAAAAGAGCCGCCCAATGAGAGCAGCCAGATACCGCCAACCACCAGAAACAGGGCAAAGATCCCTGCAATGATGGAAGTGAAACGCCTCAGCCCTGAAGCTTTTGATAAGTCATTCATCGATGTTCCCCCTTGGGATGTAGTGCATGGACTGTGCGCCGTATAGGGGGTTCAACTCCCGGACCTGCTGTTTAGATGAAATTTTTCGGCGTCACTGACCACCTGCTCTTTCCAAGCATAGGCGGTGTTTGCAATCTGATCCCGGCGCAAAAGCATTCAGATGGCGAACGGCGCGGTGCGGGGCGAACTCGGGCGTTGATGAGGGGCCTTGCCAGGGCTTTTGCGAGGGGAATTAACAGGGCACTCTATAAGCGAAACGCAGTTCCGCGGTGGCGGTATTCCCTTGCCAAAGTTGCGAGGCCTGTGCCTGCGTACTAGAGTTATTACAGCCCAATCAACTTACAGCAGGCGTACGAGTGGGCGTCCATCGGTTGCCTCAAGCCTGCCAGTCAATAACGCGCTGGAAGTGTACGTTCACTATGCACAAATGGTTAAGCAGGACGCGACCCACAACGGTGCTACTGACAGCGGCGGTTTTAGCGTGCGTGTCCGGGTGCATGAGCAAGGCCGCGACGGGCTTGTCATTGGTGGATTACACCTCAGTGGACGCATCTTCCCCCCCAAAGCAACTGACCGGACTCTGGGCCGGCCCCCATGCCGGCGGCACGTTCTACGTAGAAATCTTCGAGGACGGCGACCTGCGCACCTGCCTGAGCGCTCCGCCTTATTACCACGCCATGGACGGAAAATACGCCGATCAGGCGCTGTATCTGGAAGACGGCACCCGCATCGAATTTCAGCCGGTGGGGGCAAGGCAGATCACCATTTATTCCCCTCCCGGCAGGCCGGTCACCACGCTGGAACGCAGCGCACCGGGTCACTCCGCCAGCGAGTGTCTGGCAGGTGCCGCTGACGTCCGGCGCAAACTGTCCCACTGGGCTTCGCATTAGCGGCAGGGTTCGATAATTGAGGCAGTGCGCGGGTATCATGCACGGCTCGAACCCACCGCCCGACCCCGGATTCAGGATCACAATGCCCAGCCCCACGTTTACCGTCATGCGCCTCGACGCCACGCCACCGGAATCGATCAAGAGCCAGATCATGCAAATGGTGATCGACTACATCACCGAGCTCAGCATGGTCGCCATCGCACCGAGCAATCCGTTGTACCCGCTGTATCAATATGGCGTCGGCCATGAGGTGCATCAGTACGTGCAGGCGATGGACGGATCGCGGGGGATTGCGGTGGAATTGATCGTGGTGCTGGATGCCGAGGACCCTTCGGTCGTCATCGGCTTCTTGCTCTATCTGCCGGTTCAACAGGACCCGCAGGCATGCGCCGTGGCATACATGGCAGTGCAGACGGCGCGCCGTCGTCAGGGCGTGGCGCGGGCCATGCTGAAGAAAATGACCGAACGCTATCCCCACGCCGAGCTGGCGTGCTTCGTTGCGAAAGTGCCGGTGTTCGAGGCGCTGGGCTTTCAGGTGCTGGGGGCACGCGGGCCGCAGGTGCTGATGAACACCCGCGATCAGCAAACCGACGGCTTGTTGGCGGTGCTGGACATCGCGCCGATCTACAACTCGCTGGAAGTGCGGCAGATCCACAGCTATCTGTTGAAGCAGCACGGCAAGCGTGCCATGACCGATGCGGAGAAGCAGCGCGACCGGCACATTGACCAGTTGACCCGGCAGGCGCGCTTGTTCGTCAACGGACTGCTGGGCGAGTCAGGCGCGCAGGCCTTCATCGGTCCGCAGCTTGTTTGACGCCCGAATCAGCGAACGGCTTCGTCGAGGTCGATTCCGCGCGAGTCTTTGCTCCACATTTCCAGCAAGAAATCCCGCTCGGCGTGATGCAGCGTGCGTTCCATCGCCAAGTGCCGCGCGAGGACCTGATGCACTTCGCGGCCCTCCATCGGGCAGCCTTCGATGGGGTGCAGCCAGTGGCACGCCAGCACCGCGCCATCCGGCGTCAGGCTTTCGCGAATGCGCTCGATGATCTCGCCAAAGGCATCCGGCGTCAGGTAATAGGCCCATTCGCTGATCACCACCAGATCGAATTCCCCCGCCGGCCAGTCCTGGGGCAGACAACCTTCCAGTACCTGAACATGGGCCTGCCCGCTCAAGCGGTCGCGGGCCAGGGTGACGGCCCGGGGGCTGAGGTCCATGCACAGCAGCGCGTCGCAACGTTCGGCCAGGCGCAGGCTCAATTCGCCATTGGCGCAGCCCGGCTCGAAGATGCGCGCGTATCGCTGGCGCGGCAGGGCGGCGAGGGTCAGATCGCGTTTGCGATGCTCGTACCAACGCGTGCGAAAGGCCCAGGGGTCATCGCTGCTGGCGAACAGTTCGTCGAAATACTCACCTGTAATGCTCACAGAAACACCAGTTCGAAGGGTTGCAGCAGACGCTCCAGCGTTTGCGGGTTCAGCACCGCGGGCGCGCCGGTGCTCGGGTCGTTTTCCAGCTGACTCAAGTGAGCACCGATGGCTTCGCGCTTGCGCCGCAGTTGCTCATCGCTGAGCCAGAATTTGCGGGCCTGTTCCCAAGGGATGCGCGGGTCGTTCGGTTCCGCCCAATGCCAGGCCCAGACCGGAATCTCCACCAGCGTCGCGCCGGTGTTGGCCACCGCCTGAGCCGCGCAATGGCCGACGGCTTCGTGGTCGCAGTGGCCGTCGTGGCGCCAGGTGGTCAGCAACACATCCGAGGGACGCAGGTCTTCGCTGAGCAGCGCAATCAATGACTCGGCATGTTCCGCAACCTGACCATCGCCCATGCCGAGCCGTTGCCAGGACAACCTCGACACGTCCAGGCCCAGGTGCGCGACGGCCTGCTGGCTTTCCCGCCGACGTTCTGTGCGCAGCCGCTGCACAGGCCACAGCGGTGATTGCGGATGGCTGCCTTCGCCGTCGCTGACGGCAACCAGTTGCACGTCGTTCTGCCGCCGGGCCATCGCCGCGAGCAGTCCGCCGCAGGTCAGCACCTCGTCGTCGGGGTGGGGCGCAAGCACGATCAGGCGCGAACCGGGTGGAACCAGTTCTTCCAGTGTGATCGGGCGCACGCCGCGCAACGCCACACTGTTCTGCCAGGCGCTCAACGGTGTCCCGCTGACGCCGAATGGCTGTGCTTCGTTCATAGTGACCAATCCTCGGTTTCGCCCGTGGCGACTCGCTGGCCCAGATGCGCCAGGTCACGCTCGGCGTGGCTTTGTCGGATAAACACCTGCAGGTCGGCGGCCAGCCGGGCGAAGTGCGGATCGCGGCAGAACGGTGTTGCGCCGAGCGCCCGACCGACATGTCGGCACACCTGTTCAACCGCCATTTCGACCTGCGCCCGCAGGCGCTGCACCTTCAGGCTCGCGTCGGCCTGAGGATGGGCGTCGATCCATATGGCGCATTCGCGCAAGGCCGCCGCCGCCCCGCACAGGGCTGCATCGACGCTGCCCAGATGGGCGTCGGCGTGGGGTTCTGGCCGTCCGTGGTGTCGGTGCGCGCGCAAGCTTTTCGCCAGCGCCACTGCCGCGCCGTACCACGCGGCAGCGATCCCGGCGCCGCCTTGCCAGAAGCCTGGCCGGGTCAGATAGTCGCCGTTGTTGCCCACGCAAATGCCGACCGCGCCGTCGAAGTGCACATCGCCGCTGGCGGTCCCGGCCATGCCCACGGCCTGCCAGGTCTCGCTGCTGAAGCGAACGCCCGGCTGCTTCAAATCGACGGCCACCAGTTGCGGTGCCTCATCGCTGGCCCAGGCGGTGAGCAGGGCGTAATCCAGCTGTTGAGCGCCGGAGCACCAGGCCTTGCGGCCGTTGAGGCGAACCTTGTCGCCGTGGCGCTGGCTGATGCCAACCTTGGCGTCGGGCGGTTCGGCGGCCCACACGCCCCAGATGCCGGGTGCTTCGAAAGGCGCGGTATTAAGTTCATCAGCTCTCAATTCATGAAGAATGGCGAGGGCGTCGGTGTGGCCTTCGTAGAGTTTGAGCAGCGCCAGATCGAGGCCCGCCACCGTTGCCAATTGGCGCCAGCGTTCGAGGGTGCGACCACTGCCGGGCAACGGCAGTTGGTCGAGTCCGCTGTCGAGGCAGCGCTGCATGGCGTGCCGCAGGGGCGCGTCCGGCGCGTGGGGATTGTCACGGTGGGCGAAATCCGCCAGCAGTGATTCAAGTCCTTGTGCATCGTCCCGCATGGCTGACTGTCTCCGACCCGTTGACGCCGACGCGAGGTGCGCGGGCTTTTGCCTGGCCCGCTTGCGCGGCCTGCTGATGGAATTCGGCAGCGCCAGCGGGGCGGGGTTCAAACATTTCTTCTGCCAGCCGGTTCTGTTGCCTCTGGCAGGGAGCACTCAAGAGGGCGGTGATCGGCGCCTTGCAGTCAGGTGCGCGGTTTTGTCGCAGTGCGCATTTCCCGACCCATGGGCGTCAAGGCGTGCAGCGTCGTCGGATGGCCTGCGTAAAATCCGCTCGTAACCTATTCAAGCCGGTTTTGCGCGACACTGTCGGGCACCTGTTTTTTTCGCTTCGTCCCTCGCTGCTGCAGCGCGACTGCCAATCAACGCCTGCGGTGCCGCGAGGTGGACGAAAAAAGGGTTGGCGTTGGCGCCAGCCGCTGCTTTCGAGAGTTCGCCAGATGAATGAGTTTCTGACCCGCCGTCAGGTGGTCACCGGCATGGGCCTGTTGGGGCTGGGCCTGCTGGCCGGCTGTGACGGTTCGACCACTGCGCTGGATTTCAAATACGGCAAAGATCTGAGCAACAAGATCATGGGCCGCACCTTCAAGCTGACCGACACCGACGGTGAGGTCAAAACCCTGTCGAGTTATCGCGGCCTGATGCCGATGGTGTTCTTCGGTTTCACCCAGTGCCCGGCGGTGTGCCCCACGGCGCTGGCCCGCGCTGCGCAGATCAAAAAGATGATGGGCGAGGACGGCAAGACGCTGCAGGTGATCTTCATCACCGTCGACCCCGAGCGCGACACACCGCAGATACTCGACGCCTACGTCAAACAGTTCGATCCGACGTTCGTCGCCCTGCGCGGCACGCTGGAAGAGACCGCCCACGTCGCCAAAGAATTTGGCGTGTTCTACGAAAAGGTCCCGGCGGGTAACACCTACACCATGTCCCACACCGCCACCAGCTTCGTGTTCGACTCCCGGGGTAACCTGCGCCTGGGGCTATCGCCTTCGCTTTCCGCCAAGCAATGCGCGGAAGATTTGCTCACTGTCATGGAAGTCTGCTGATGAATGCTTTGTTGAATGCTGTTTCGCGCTCGCTCGTTTCGCGCACGTTGCTTGTCTCCCTGTTGGCCGGCGTCAGCCTGAGTGCGGTTGCGCAGACGCGGGTCGAGGATCCGTGGGTGCGTGCGACGGTGGCCGGGCAGCCTTCATCCGGTGCCTTCATGCGCATCACCGCCGACACCGACAGCACGCTGCTCAGCGTCAGCTCGCCGGTGGCGAAGGACGTGCAGATCCACGAGATGAGCATGACCAACGACGTCATGCGCATGGGCCCGGTCGACGCCGTGCCGCTGCCGGCAGGCAAGACCGTGGCGCTGGACCCTGAGGGTTACCACGTGATGCTCATGGGCCTGAACGGCCAGATCAAAGAGGGCGACCAGGTGCCACTGACCCTGACGGTGAAGAATGCACAGGGCGAGACCGAAGTCGTGAATGTCAGCGCCCCGGCCCGCGCCGCGACAGCACCGATGGACATGGCCCATGACCACGGAATGGCACATTAAGCAGGAGCGCGTATTGGGGTAGGACCGGCTTCAGCCGGGAATGCCTCAGGCGCCACGCCGCATAATTGATGGCGTTCAAACTGACGTCTTCCCGGCTAAAGCCGGTCCCACAGAGACACCGCGCACCCCGGTAGGACTGGCTTCAGCCGGGAAAGCCTCAGGTGCCCCGCCGCAGAATTGATGGTGTCCGAACCGACGTCTTCCCGGCTAAAGCCGGTCCCACAAAGGCACCGCGCATCCCGGTAGGACCGGCTTCAGCCGGGAAAGCGCCAGGCGCCACGCCGCAGAATTGATGGTGTTCAAACCGACGTCTTCCCGGCTAAAGCCGGTCCCACAAAGACACCGTGCACCCATAGTAGGACCGGCTTCAGCCGGGAAAGCGTCAGGTGCCACGCCGCATAATTGATGGTGTCCGAACCAACGTATTCCCGGCTAAAGCCAGTCCCACATAGGCACCGCGTATTCCAGTGGGACCGGCTTCAGCCGGGAAAGCGCCACGCGCCACGCCGCAGAATTGATGGTGTTCAAACCGACGTCTTCCCGGCTAAAGCCGGTCCCACAAAGACACCGCGTACCCCTAGTGGGACCGGCTTCAGCCGGGAAAGCGTCAGGTGCCACGCCGCAGAATCGATGGTGTTCAAACCGACGCTTTCCCGGCTAAAGCCGGTCTACAAACACACCGCGCACCCCTAGTGGGACCGTCTTCAGCCGGGAAAGCGTCAGGCGCCACGCCGCATAATTGATGGTGTTCAAACCGGCGCCTTCCCGGCTAAAGCCAGTCCCACAAAGGCACCGCGCATCCCGGTAGGACCGGCTAAAGTCCGTCCCACTCCATTCAATGCGTTCTCCTGTGGGATACGCTTCAATCCCCAAACGCCCCCAACAGCAACACCACGTTCAGCACGATGATCAGCAGCGCGATGCCCCAGGCCAGGGTCGTCAGAATGGGCCCGGTCACGAAATCGCCCATCAGCTTGCGGTCCGACACGAAGCGCACCAGCGGGACAATGGCGAAGGGCAGTTGCATCGACAGGATGACCTGGCTCAGCACCAGCAACTTGGCGGTGCCTTGGGCGCCATAAATACTGGTCACCACAATCACCGGAATGATCGCCAGCCCACGGGTCAGCAGGCGGCGGATCCAGCCCGGCAGGCGCATACGCAGAAAGCCTTCCATCACGATCTGCCCGGCCAGGGTCGCCGTGACCGTGGAGTTGATCCCCGACGCCAGCAACGCCACGCCGAACAGCATCGACGCCATGCCCACGCCCAGCATCGGCGAGAGCAAGTGATAAGCCTGTTCGATTTCCACTACGTCGGTCTTGCCGGCCTTGTGAAAGACCGTTGCCGCCGTAATCAGAATCGCCGCGTTGACGAACAGGGCCAGGGTCAGCGCGATGGTGCTGTCGGTCACTGCCCAGCGCAGGCCGATGCGCCGGCCTTCATCCGTGCGCGGGTAGGCGCGGGTCTGCACGATGGAGGAGTGCAGGTACAAGTTGTGCGGCATTACCGTCGCGCCAATGATGCCGATCGCCAGGTACAGCGCCTCGGGATTGGTGACCACCTCGGCTCTGGGGATGAAACCGGCAAACAGCTCCGCCAGATCGGGCTGGGCCAGCACCATCTGAATCGCGAAGCAGCCAAAGATGACCAGCAACAGGGCGATGACAAACGCCTCGAGCGCCCGAAACCCGCGGCCCATGAGCAGAAAAATAAGGAACACATCGACCGCCGAAATCACCGCGCCCCAGATCAGCGGAATGCCGAACAACAGGTTCAGCGCAATGGCAGTGCCGATCACCTCGGCCAGATCACACGCGATGATCGCGATCTCGCAGGCAATCCACAGGGCAATGCACACTGGCCGGCTGCAACGTTCGCGGCAGGCCCGCGCCAAGTCCCAACCGGTGACAATGCCCAAACGCGCCGACAGCGCTTGCAGCACGATGGCCATCAGGTTCGACAGCAAAATAACCGACAGCAGCAGGTAACCAAATTTCGAACCGCCGGCGATGTCCGTCGCCCAATTGCCCGGGTCCATGTAGCCCACGGCGACCATATAACCGGGGCCAGTGAACGCGACCAGCCGCTTGAACCAGTTGCCGCTCTTGGGCATGGCGACACTGGCGCTGGGCATGCCCCCGCCGAGGGTGTCGTCGCCGGGGCGGGCAGGGTGATCGATGGGCGGCATTAAGGATTCCGGCGTTGGATACTGAGTGATCAAAGGTGGCGACAGGCAGGGTCTGCTGTGCGGTTTTAGCGAGGGCGCCCGGCAACCATCAGCTCGACAGCGACGTCGCCGCGAGTGAGTTTAGATAATCCCCAAAGCCTTCCTTGCACCGGTAGTCTTTTCGTGCGCTGGTGGTGACGCTGTTCGCGGAAATCCACGCGATGGACGCGCCGATACGCTGCAGATCGGCGACCAGATGCACATCTTCGTGGGCCGCCAGCGCCTTGAAACCGCCGGCCCGCTGATAGGCATCGGCGCTGACGCCCAGGTTCGCGCCATGAATGTGCCGATGGTCATCCACCGGGCGGTACAGCGAGTCGTAGCGTTGGCGCACATGCTCGGGATGGCCGGACCAGTCGTCGACCTCGACGATGCCGCACACCGCATCCACATTCAGGCTGACCTGATGCGCCAGCCAGGCATAGGGCACGACGCTGTCGGCGTCGGTGAACGCCAGCCAGCGCGCGCCGCGTTCGAGCATCAGCCGTGCGCCTTCTGCCCGGGTCATGCCGACGTTGCGATAGGCGCATGCGTGGGTCCTGATGCCATGAGCGGCCGCCACCCCAGCCGAGGCATCGGAGCAGTCATCGAGCATGATCAGGATTTCCACGGGCTCGACGTGGAGGTCTTCATGGACAGAAGCGGCGATCAACGACTTGATGCAGTCGTCCAGGAAGTCTTCTTCGTTGTGCGCGGGGACAATAATTCCAATCATCGAAGTGTCTCGTCTCGGCACCTGCGCTGATCGCGGCGTCCTTCGATGTCGACCGAAGCGAGGGAAATTTGGTTTCAAGTATTTTCGTTTGTGAAGACTACCAACTCGCCTGGCAGCGTTGAGGTAGATCCCAAACGCAACGACGCCGCTGAATAGCGGCGTCGATGGTTTTGCCTTAGGGCGAGACCCTATGGCGTGGGATCAGGCTTCAGCCCGCCAGCAGCGCCTTGGCGATGGCCTCGTTGAACGCTGGCAGATCGTCTGGCGTGCGGGAGGTGATCAGGGTCCAGCCATTGGCCGGGCACTCCTTGACCTCGGCGTCGACCCAATTGGCCGCGCCGGCATTGACCACGTCAGTGCGCACGCTCGGGTAGGAGGTCAGGGTTTTGCCTTTGATCACACCGGCATCGATCAGCAGCCATGGGCCGTGGCAAATCGACGCGACGGTTTTGCCGGCGTCGGCGAATGCTTTGACAAGGCGCTGAGCATCGCTGTCCTGGCGCAGGGTATCGGCGTTGACCGTGCCGCCGGGGATGACCAGTGCATCGAAATCATTGGCAGACAGGCCGGCCAGCTTGGTGTCGGAGGTCACGACGGCGTCTTTGTCGGTGTCGTTCAAGAACAGTTGCGCAGTGCCGCCTTCGATGGAAGCGTGGGTGACCGCAGCACCCTGACCCTTCAGCGCTTCCAGCGGCTTGAGCAGTTCGTCGCGCTCGATACCGGTGTTGGACGTGATGATCAAAACCTTCTTGCCGTTCAGTTGATTGCTCATGTGTTCGCTTTCCTCTGAAATAAAAGTGCTGAACCGCGCCCGCTATCAGCGGGCGGTGTCACTTTCAGAGGGAAACGGAAAAGCGAAAGTTCAGCCTGATTGCGTGGCCGGGCTGGAGGTCGATGGCGACGACTCAGGCTGAGCACCCGGATTTCGGGCGCCGGGATCACCGCCGTGCGACGAAACGGCGCAGCGTGATGACACCGTCGTCACAAGCATTCGCGGACCGCTTTTTCCAATGCATTGCGGCCAAAGGCCGACGACAGCGGGGCGCGCTGGTACAGGAAAACCCGGGTATTGGGGTTGCCCTTGTAGACCTCGAGAATTTCATCGGAGGCGATCTTGCCGGAGATCAGCAGTTTGTAGTGACCCTTGCTCTCGGTCATGGTCGTGCCGGGCTTGATCTGCTGCCACTTGGGGTAGATGCATTTGGCGTAGTCAGACGGCGTCTTGGCGGTATCGAAATTGAATGACGGGTTGTTCGGCGTAGAGCTGCAACCGGCCAGCATTGCGGCGATGGCGCAGCCCAGTAACGAATACGGTAATAAACGGCGCATCAATTCATCCTGAATTAGAAAACGAAAACAATTCGATCGGGTCGATGGGCGCCTATGTTGACCAGCAACCGTGCAAATGAAAAGCGCACGCTTTGAAATTTTTCACCGCGGGTTAATGCCGGGCTTGCGTTGCTGCTACTGAGCCTCTGGACGGGTCCTCCGGATAAATGAATAGGCTCAGCCAATCGCTGCTAATTGCTCGATTGGTTTGCATATTGCTCGTTTGATTAATAGAGTGATCGGAAACGAGCACTCATTTTAGCCAGCGCTCGTTCGTTACTGCCTGACTGACGGAGAACACATGTCACACGACGAACTGCAAAGGGCTGCGCGGTCAGTCCTGATGCCGGCAATTGCCGGCCTGGTGCTGGACGAACCTGTGCGCCGCCATCTACACGCTGGCGGCGTGTCGGTCCTGCTGGGTGAGACGCGCGATGAGTACCTGGCCCGAAACATGAGTTTCGAGCGCCGCCGGGAAGAAACCGACGCGCAGTTTTCCGCGATCGCCAGGGAGGCGGCACTGTGTGCAGCCGCGCCGGTGCTGATCGCCGTGGATCAGGAGCTCGGCGGCATCCAGCGCTTGCACGGTCTGGTGCCCGGTATGCCGAGCTCGACCGAACTGACCCACATGAGCACCGCCGACATCGAGTCGCGCTGTTATGAAATGGCCAGCTCGGCCAGGGTCATGGGCGTCAATCTGTTCCTCGCGCCGATTGTGGACGTGGTTACCGGGGTCAACCCCTGGCTGCACCAGCGCAACCTCGGGCCCGATGCCGCCGAAGTGGCGCGCATTGCCTGCGCGTTCATCCGGGGTGCGCAGCGTGCCGGCGTGGTCGCCACGGCCAAACACTTTCCGGGTCATTACCAGGTCGAGCACGACCCGGCGGTGGCGCGGGCTGCCGTGCCCGACAACGCCGCCGCACTCAGCGACGGGCTGGAGGTGTTCAGGCAGGTCATTGCAGCAGGCGTTGGCGCAATCATGCCCGGCCCCGCGGTGTTCCCGGCGCTGGATCCGCAGCAGTCGGCCAGCACCTCGGCGGCAGTGATCGGTCTGCTGCGTGACGCGTTGGGGTTTGAAGGACTGATCGTGTCCGATGACCTCGATGCCGTTTCCATCCTGCGCGGCAACAGCCTTGCCGACACTGCCATCGCCGCCCTGAATGCCGGTGCGCACCTGTTGCTGGTGTCAGCCGAAGCGGGGCTGGACGACATCTCGCGTGCCATCGTCGATGCAGTCAACAATGGAGGACTGGATGCGCAAACGCTGCTTGCAGCCGCGCACACAGTTCGCGCCCACGCCCAAACGTCGAGAGCCCAAGTGGAGTCAGGCCTGTACGTGTCCTACCCGTTCTCAGGCGGTCATCTCACCCGCCGAGTCATGATCTGATCCCCCGTTGCTTGCTGCCGACCACTTGCAAGTTGCAGCTTGCAGCTTATGGCTTGTCGCTCACCCCATTTGTACTCGCGGCCCGCCCGTTCTACTCTCGCCACTCTGTCCACCCAGAAGGAAGGCACGATGAGCTGGTCCGCCAAACAGTACGCCCTGTTCGAGCAGCAACGCACCCGACCCGTACGCGACCTCGTCGCCGCCATTCCTCTGGCCTCGGCGCACACTGCCGTCGACCTCGGCTGCGGTCCCGGCAATTCCACCGAAGTGCTGGCCGAGCGATACCCGGAGGCCACGGTGACGGGGCTGGACAGCTCCGACGACATGCTGCGCGACGCCCGTCAGCGGTTGCCGAATGTTGCATTCGAACTGGCCGACATCGGCAGCTGGAACCCGGCACAGACTTACGACGTGATTCTCGCCAACGCGTCGCTGCAATGGGTGCCTGACCACGCGACGCTGTACCCGCGGCTGGTCAGCCTGCTCAACCCGGGCGGCGTGCTGGCGGTGCAGACGCCGGACAACCTTGAGGAGCCCGCCCATCGTCTGGCCCGTGACATCGCGGCGAGTGCGGAGTGGGCGAGCAGGATTGGCGACGTCAAGCACCCCGACCGACACCCTGCGGCCTATTACTTCGAACGGCTAAGGCCCCATTGCGCCGAGGTCGATGTTTGGCGCACCACCTATCACCATCCGCTTGCCGGTGGGCATGGGGCAGTGGTCGAGTGGTTCAAGGGCTCGGCGCTGAGGCCCTATCTGCAAAAGCTCGATGAAGCGGGGCAGCAGGATTTTCTCGACACCTATTTGCAGGCGATCAGCCAGGCCTACCCGGCGCTGGACGACGGCACGGTGCTGCTGCCGTTCCCGCGCCTGTTCATCGTTGCGACACGTTGAAGCCTGCGGCTTGCGTCAAGTCGCTGTTTTGCGAGGCGTGATCGACACCGCCGTTTTCTGATGGAGTGAGCATGAGCAATGACCCCGGCGAACTGGCCGCACGGCTGATTCGCAATTTTAATGAAGTGCCGCTGCAGCACGAGCGCCGCGACCCGCTGTACGAAAGCCATGCCGCACGCCTGGGCACCGGCACCGCCGCGCAGAAGCTGGGCGCTTCTATGGACATCGTCGCGCCCGGCAAGCGCTCGTGCCCTTATCATTTTCATTACGCGCAGGAAGAAATGTTCGTCATTCTGGACGGGCAGGGCACCTTGCGCGTGGCGGGTGAAATGCTCCCGATCCGCAGCGGCGATGTCATCTTCATTCCGCCGGGGCCTGAGTATCCCCACCAGATCATCAACACCTCTGGCGCGCCGCTGAAGTATTTATCCATCAGCACCCGCGAGACGCCGGAAGTGTGCGAATACCCAGACTCCGGCAAGTATCAGGCGATGGTCACCATCAATGGCGCGCGTGCGTTCGCTGCTGTGCAGCGCCCTGACGCGACACTGGATTACTGGGAGGGCGAGCCTTGATCCAATTGGCAGCGAGGGACCCGTGACCCATTTGGTTATAACCATAGAACGTCTCGATCTAGGCGCCATATAAGAAAAACAGCAGTGCATAGAGCAAAAATCGCTATCCTGCCCGCCGGCTTTTGAATGTGCAGTCAGGCAGATCAATGGATTTTGGCAACGCAGGTTTCGTCGTCGCAGGGCTGGTGGTCGGTTTCATCGTTGGCATGACGGGGGTGGGCGGTGGATCGCTGATGACCCCGATCCTGCTGTGGTTTGGCATCAACCCGGCCACCGCAGTGGGCACCGACCTGCTGTACGCCGCCATCACCAAAAGCGGCGGCGTGCTGGTTCACAAAAAGAACGACAACATCGACTGGGGCATTACCGGCTGGCTGACCTTGGGCAGTGTGCCGGCCGCCGGGCTGACACTGTGGTTTCTGAGCAGCCTGCACACCGCGCCGGACGCGATGAACTCGGTGATCAAACAGGCGCTGGGCGTGGTGCTGTTGCTGACGGCACTGGCGATCTTTTTCAAGAAGCGCCTGCTGGCATTCGCCCAGCGCCACGCCGGCGATCGCTACCGCCTCAGCACCAAAACCCTCAACGGGCTGACGGTGCTGACCGGCGTCATCCTCGGCACCATGGTTGCGCTGACGTCCATCGGCGCTGGCGCGCTCGGCACCGTGGCGCTGTTCCTGCTTTATCCTTTCCTCGAAACCCGCCGCCTGGTCGGCACCGAAATCGCCCACGCCGTCCCCCTGACCCTGATCGCCGGCATCGGCCACGCCAGCATGGGCAACATGAACTGGTCGATGTTGGGCTACCTGCTGATGGGCTCGCTGCCGGGCATCTACATCGGCAGCCACCTGACCGGCCGCATCCCCGACGCCATCCTGCGTCCGTGCCTGGCGCTGATGCTGCTGGCGATCGGGTACAAGCTGGTGTTCTAACGCTGCATGGATGCGCCTGTCGACGTGGCGGGCATGGGCTCTGGTTTGGTGGGGGCACCCTGCTAGATCTTCAGCAGCTGGAATGCCGTCTTCGCGAGCAAGCTCGCTCCCTCAGGGGTGGATGCCGTGGCAGCTGGATCAGCTTTAGTCGAGAAGGCGGTATGTGTCGCGCCGCGAAATCGAGGGTGGTCTCACTGGCCTCTTCCCGGCTGAAGCCGGTCCTACTGCACCGCGTGCGGCCAGCTAGAACCGGCGCGCATCGCGCGCATTCAGATCAGTTACCCGAGCGGAACGGAATGGGCTGGCGGGGCGCTTCGGGTGTGGCGTGCGGCTGCCCGACCATTTCGTCGTAGACCACCGGGTGCACGATGAACAGCTTCACTTCCTGAAGGGACGACAGGCATTTGCGCGCTTCGTCGACCGAGGCCACGTGCAGGACTTTGCCGTCGGGGCTGGCGATGGCATTGGACTTGCCGTCCATGAGTGCATGTATGGCATACGAGCCACCTTCGATCGACACCAGATTGACCTCGGTAATGTCGCCGGCTTTGACGTGTTTGCTGAGCTTGTCCAGATCCATTACGGCACCTTAATTACGCCTTCAGGCGTTGTCTGTTCCATGGATTGATGCGGAACCGTCGACGCGGCCCGCTTGCATTGGAAGAGGATGGCGGTGCCAAGTTCAACGTAAACGGGGGAGGCGGACGAGGGGGCGTTGGCGGGGGCTTGCAATGGAATCAGCGCCGCGAAAGACCGCCGTTGGCGGGCCCCCCCCAAACCCCCCCCCCCCCCCCCAAAAAAAACACCACAAATAAAAAAAAACCACCCCCCCCGCCAGAGAAAAACCACACCCAAAAAAACAAAAGGTTTATAAAAAACGACAAAG
>NZ_JAUFNS010000042.1:0-28452 GCF_041060445.1 Pseudomonas sp. W2-17
CATCAAGCTTGAAGGCTGCATCGAACTTTCTGTATTTCTTGGTCATGATCGTTCCTCAATGGGTACAGTTTCCCCCATTGAGGTGTCCGGGGTCATTAGGCCAGCTCAGGCGGTGAATGCGCTAAATCTCCATCGCTTGCATTGCCTTCTTCGTGAGCAAGCTCACTCCCACATGGGTACCGTTTGCTGTGCTATAGCGCGGCGGCAGGGCGATTGGCTTTCATCAAGCGCGTCCGGAATCGGTTGGCCAGATCACAACGCAGGTGTATCTGCCGGCCGATGAATTGTGGGAGCGAGCTTGCTCGCGAAGGCGTCGGTGAATGCGATAAATCTCCATCGCTTGCATTGCCTTCTTCGTGAGCAAGCTCACTCCCACATGGGTACCGTTTGCTTTGCTATAGCGCGGCGGCAGGGCGATTGGCTTTCATCAAGCGCGTCCGGAATCGGTTGGCCAGATCACAACGCAGATGTATCTGCCGGCCGATGAATTGTGGGAGCGAGCTTGCTCGCGAAGGCTGACTTCCAGCCGCTAGAAATGCAATGGCTGGACTGACGCTTTCGTGAGCAAGCTCACTCCCACATGGACCGTGTTTGCTGCGCGACATCGCGGCGCGTTTGCGGCGGGACGGCTCTCACATGAGCACCGTTCGCTGTGCGATAGCGCGGTGTCAGGACGTTTGCCCCCGGCCAACGCCATTCTCCAGCTCCCCGACGATCACCACCTGCGCCTTCGGCAGATGCCGATCCTCGATTCGCTCCATCAGCATTTTCACCGCGCTGCTTCCGGCCAGCGAGGCATCGTGGGCGATGCAGGCGATGGGGATGCCGAAGATGTCGGCGAACGGCAGCCGGTCAATGCCGCAAATGGCCACGCTGTGGTGGGCGATATCACGGTCGCGCAGGGCTTTCATGGCGCCCAGGGTGATGAGCTGGTTGAAGCCGAAAATCGCATCCGGCAGCGGATGGTCGCGCAGGTAATCCAGCGTGCTCTGGTGCGACGGCTCCAGGGTGTAATCCCCGGCAAACACATCCAGCTGCACCGGCTTGCCGCTCTCGGCAATCGCCGCCTTCACGCCCTTCAGGCGTTCCTCGGAAATCCGCGAATGCGCAGGACCGGTCAGCACCAGCATGCGACGCATCGCCGGGCTCTGGGCCAGCAAGTAACGCGCGCCTTTCAGACCGCTGTGATAGTTGTCGAGCACCACATGGCTGAACGGGCTGGCAGGCAGCGCGCGGTCCAGCTGCACCACCGGGATGTCGCCGTTGCTCAGCCGGCTCAGATAGACCGGCTGGTACGCCGGCTCGTCCGACACCGGCGACAACACGATACCGGCCACGCGATAACTGAGCAGCGTATCCACCGCTTTGGCTTCGAGTTCTTCGGAGCCGTCAGTGTCCACCAGCATGATGGTGTAGCCACGGGTCTTCGCCTCGCGGGAGATCGCCTTGATCATCTCGCTGTAGAACGGGTTGTCCACCGACGCGGTAATGACCCCGATGATCATGCTCTCGCTGCGCTTGAGGCTGCGGGCAAAGGCGTTGGGGACGTAATCGAGTTCTTGCGCCACTTCCAGGATGCGCGCCAGGGTGGCGGGCTTGACCAGATCGGGTTTGTTCAGCGCCCGGGAAACAGTGACAGGGGTCATGTTCACGCGGCGGGCGATGTCGGAAATGGTGACGGGGGTTTTCTTGCTCATGGGCGATTGGCTGCCTGAAATCCGGGACAACCTGCGGGGCAGTCGCATCCCTCCAAAGAGTGCCAAGGCTAGCACGATGGAGGGCGCGAAAGGGATGCCGATGTCGGCGCGCGTCGGCGAACCGACAGCTAAATTATCGGGCGCTGGCTGAGTGTCTAAGAACGCTCGGCTGAGGCCCCGGTGCCAGGGTCAGACGCTGGTTTCCATTGTCTCGGCGACAACGCGACGTCTGGCTTTGACGGGCACGGAAATCTGCAGTTCGGTGAGCTCGTCAAAGCGCGAAAGATCGCGTCGCAGCTCCAGAAAGTAGTCCAGCGCGCCGCCCAGGCAAATGCTGTATGCCAGCAGTTCGACGCCTTCTTCGACGGTGGTTTTCGCCAGCCGCGCGTAGCCGCCCTGAAGGATGCCGTGCCACAGCGAGCCCATGCCGAAGAGTCGCGAGAAGATCAGCACCAGCAGGCCGGCCATGATGAAGCCGAACGCCGGACGTAGGGAAAAACGGGCGAGCCCCGAGACCACGTCGCGCCACGCGTTCTTGTAACCCAATGCCTTGTAGACGCAGGTGCCAGCGGTAAGCAGCGCAGGCCACAGCCAGAAACGGTGACTGATCGGATCAAATAATCCGTCCAGCTCACGAATCAGCATGCAGGCGAAGAAGCCGCCAATCAGGATGCCAACGCCACGTTGCCCCGGCTGGCGCGCCGAGAGCCAGAATAAACCGGCGATGATTGCCAGCATGACTTCCTGACTGACCTCGGTGAACGAGGTTTCGAGAATGTCCGTTTTAGCGATAAAGATGTCGATGAACACCATGCCGATACTGAAGAGCGTAAGCGCCAGCATGACGCCGAATCGCGTTAATGCTGATTTGACAAGTTGTAGATCGTTATTCACAAGTTTTTCACTGTTGAGCGAGTATTAAGGGTGGGACTCTAAAGAACTTTCCCGGGTTAGCCAAACAGCGGATTCGTTCATTGTTTTAGTTCTTCTTCCACTCAGTAAAAGTCTTTTGTGATATCCGGTATTGCAGTTTTCCAAATCTGCGATTTCGCCTTGGTTATCTCGTCAGTATGGCTGTAACGGGCCTCTGATCCGCGCTGATGGGCGTGAGGCATGCAAAGTCAAAGTGTTTAACATGATGATGAATATGTTTACGCATACTTCAAAATCGCCTGTACATGCACCCTCGACAACACGAGCAGGACTACCTTGCTCCGTCTGTATCAGCGACACTGCGTGCCTTGTTTATACCGGTGCCCGGAGCGCTCATGTCCTTGCCTGCTTCCTCTTCTTCTACACGCGACTTCATCTTTGCCGCCTGCGCGTTACTCATCGCCATGGTGGGCACCACGCTGCCCACGCCGCTCTATGCCCTCTATCAACAACGGCTCGGCTTTGACGCGAGCTGGCTGACGATCATCTTTTCGATCTACGCGGCGGGCGTCATCGCAGCATTGCTGGCGGTCGGCAGTTGGTCCGATCAGTTGGGGCGCAAGCCATTGTTGCTGGCAGGGCTGGCGATGGGGGCGATTAGCGCAGTGATCTTTCTGTTCAGCGATTCGATTGGCGGTTTGCTGATCGGACGGCTTTTTTCCGGTTTCAGCGCGGGCATCATGACCGGCACGGCAACTGTCGCCGTCATTGAACTGGCCCCCAAGACCTGGAAGAACGCCACGCTGGTGGCCACGGCCGCCAATATGTTCGGCCTCGGCATCGGGCCTTTGCTGGCCGGCTTTACCTCGCAATTTCTGCCGGATGCGCTGCATCTGGTGTTTTACGTGCACCTGGTAATGCTTGTGCTGGCGACGGTCGGTATCGCGCTGATTCGGGAGACCGTGCAGCGTCCGGCCATTCTGAAACTGGGTATTCAGAAGCCATCGGTTCCAGCCTCAGTGCGCAGCGTGTTTATCTCCGCGTCCATCGCCGGGCTGGCGGGTTTCAGCGTGGCGGGACTGTTCACCAGCATGGTGCCGTCGGTGATGATTCACGTCATGCACGAACAGGGCGGGCTGTTGATTGGCGCCGTAATCGGTTTGTTTTTCGTGGCGTCGATCATTGGCCAGGCGTTGCTGCAGGTGCTGCCAAAGGACCGGCACATGACCCTCGGTTGCGTCGGGCTGATTGTCGGCATGATCTGTCTGGGACTGAGCGTTGCGACGTCGCAGCTGGGGCTGTTGATCGCGGCGGGTCTGGTGGCAGGCATCGGCCAGGGCATGATCCTGCGCGCCGGCATGGGCGCGGTGACCGCCAGCAGCCCGGCTGATCAGAAGGCAGCGGTGACGTCCGCCTTCTTCGTGGTGCTTTATGTGTCGATTTCGGTGCCCGTGGTGGCGGTTGGTTTCAGCGTGCGGGTGTTCGGTCTGGAGCATGTGGGCGAGTTCTTCGCCGCGCTGGTGGCCGTGGTTGCGTTGCTGGCGATGATCAGCATGAAGCGCGTGCACTCGAAACAGGCTGCCCTGTCGGCATCCGGGAGCTAAACAATGAGCGTAAAGGTCGGCTTGATCTCGGACACCCATGGCCTGCTGCGTCCTCAGGCTTTGGACGCGTTGCAGGGCTGCGATTACCTGATCCACGGCGGTGACATCGGCAAGCCGGAGATCCTCGACGCATTGAAGGCCATCGCGCCACTGACGGTGGTGCGAGGCAACAACGACACCGATGACGCCTGGGCGTGCGACGTGCCCTATGAAGCGGTTTTGCGCGTCGGCAAGGTGGCGATTTACACCACGCACATACTGGCTGATGTGCCCGAATTACTGCCGGACGAGGTGCGCGTGGTGGTCACGGGGCACTCTCACCGGCCCTTGCAGCAGATGCGCGATGGCGTGCTGTTCATCAACCCGGGCAGCGCCGGACCGCGACGGTTCAAACTGCCGATCACGGTCGGCGTGCTGCACATCGAGGGTGATGACGTGCGCGGTGAGTTGATCGAGCTGGCGCTCACATAAGCCCGGCATTACCCATCCGCAGTTATTTCGCGATCGGGTCCAGGCCGCTGGCCTTGATGGCCGGGGCGGCTGCCGTTGAGCTCAGGAAATCCAGAAACTGTTTGGCTTGTTCTGGGTGTTTACTCTGGGTCACGACGCCTGCGGAGTAGAGGGTCATCTGCTGCGCCTGGTCAGGGATCAGGCCGATGATGTCGATGCCTTCCACCGGCTTGAGCTCGCTCAGCTGTTGAAACCCAATTTCAGCGTCTCCCCGGGCAACGACTTCACCGACGGGCTCGGCGGGGATCATGCGGCTTTTGCTCTGAATGCGGTCGGCGATGTGCATCTGGCTGAACAGCACGCGGGACAGGTACACGCCGCTGGCGCTGTCCGAGTAGGCAATACTTTTTGTGTCCAGCAGGGTCTGCTTGAAGGCTTCCATGGTGCTGATGTCAGGGTGTGGGGCGCCATGACGCACGGCCATGGCGATGTAGGATTTACCCAGATCGACGCGGGTTTTCGGATCGACCTTGCCCTCCTTGATCAACTTGTCCAGCGCCGCACCGACCATCAACACCACGTCGGCCGGCTCGTGGCGGGCCAGTCGGTTGGGAATGGCCTGGGGCGTCGCGCCCATCGATGGCGCCACTTCGCCTAGCAGCTTCACGCCAGCGCGCTGTTCGTAGTCGGGGGCAACAGCTTTGAACGCACCCATTATCCCGCCGGAACTCAAGACGATCAGTTGGACAGGTGCGGGGGCCGTGGCGGCGTGTGAAAAAGCGACTGGAACGAGGGAGAGGGCGGCACTGAGGAGGTAAGGCAACATTCTTTTCATGGAGATAAACCCGGCGTTGGAGATGAATATGACGAAATAAAACAGCGCGGGCAGTATGTGGCAATTGTGAGATCAGTAAATCCCTTTCTTGCCAGCGCACCCGCACTGTTCGTCTTCAACCCCTTGCACCGCCTGCGCCGGGCGGCTTTTCGCCCGACGCAGATAAAGCCGGTTTACACCTTGAAGTGGCTGACCAGCATTTGCAGCTGATTGCCCAACCGGGCGAGCTCCACGCTGGAAGCGGCGGTTTCTTCGCTGGCGGCGGCGGTCTGTTCGGACACGTCGCGCACGTTGACGATGCTGCGGCTGATCTCTTCGGCCACCGAGCTTTGTTGCTCGGCAGCGGCAGCGATTTGCTGGTTCATGGCCTGGATGTTCGACACTGTCTGGGTAATGTTTTCCAATGACGTACCGGCCTTGCGGGTCAGGGCGACGGAGCTGTCAGTCAGGTTGCGGCTGCTGAGCATGATTTCCGAAACCTGACGCGTGCCGTTCTGCAGCGCGGCGACTAGACCTTCAATTTCCTCGGTCGATTGCTGGGTGCGTTGCGCCAGGCCACGCACTTCATCGGCGACCACGGCAAAACCGCGACCGGCTTCACCGGCTCGGGCAGCTTCGATGGCTGCGTTGAGCGCCAACAGGTTGGTCTGCTCGGCGACGGCCTTGATCACGTCCATGACCTTGCCGATTTTGTCGCTTTCCTGTTCCAGCACGGACATCGCGTCGGTGGAGCGGACCACCTCGTTGGCCAGCTTCTCGATCTGCACGATCGCTTCGCCCACCACTTTGTCGCCGTCCCGAGCCTGCTTGTCAGCGGCAGAAGCGGCGACCGATGCCTGCTCGGCGTTGCGCGCCACCTCGTGAACAGTGGCCGACATTTCGTGCATCGCGGTGGCGACCTGGTCGGTTTCCACTTTCTGGCTGTTGACCCCGGCGCTGGTCTGTTCGGTCACGGCCGACAGCTCTTCAGCGGCGCTGGCAATTTGCGTGACACTGTCACGGATGCCGCCGATCAATTCGCGCAGCGTGGTGCCCATACGCTGGATGCCCATCTGCAGAACGCCCAGTTCATCTTTGCGGGTCACGACCATGTCGTGGGACAAATCGCCCGACGCAATGCGGTCTACCACGGCCAGTGTCTGTTGAAGCGGACGGGTGATCTGGCGGGTAATGATGATCGCTGCCAGCGTTCCGAGAATCAGCGCCAGCAGCGTGCCGGCCACCTGAAGCGTGCGAGCTTGCTGGCTGTCGGCCTGGCCCAGGGTGTTCTGCAGATCAGTGAGCTGTTGCGCCAGCTTGACGATGACACCCTGTTCCTCGGTCATCTCGGTGCGCGCAGCATTGATATTGCCGGTGGCGAGCTTGAAACCCTGCACCGAGTTGCGATAACCGATCAGCGCCGCCTCCAGTTGCTTCAGGCGCTCGGCCTGAGTGCCGCCGAACAGAGCGTTGAGCGGGGCAAGGCCGTCAAGGGCGCTGGTCAGTTGGCGCATGGCCGTGTCTTCGGTCTTGGCCGAGACGTTGGCGGTGTAGCCGCGCACCTCGTAGCGCACCAGCATCACGTCTTCGCGGGCTTTGATGGCGGCCTGATACTGCTCGAAACGGCGTTCGTCAGTCGGGTCGAGCTTCATCACATCATCGTTGATCGCGGCAATCAGGTCGGCCGCTTTCACCGCGTCGACGCCCATGCTATCGCGCACGTTGGCACTCGCCTGATAGGCCTCGCGCATTTTTTTCAACGAGGCCTCATAAGCGCTGATCTGCTCGCCCATCGTTTTGATGAGCGGAACATTCTGTGGGTTAGTGAAGGTTTTTTGCAGAAATTGCTGCTGCGCCTTGAATGCGTCGAGCGCGGTCTGAACGCTTTGCGCGGCCACTTCGTCGCCGTTGCTGAGCATGTATTGCAGGCGCGTCACCCGAAGGTCGGTGAGCTTTTGGCTGAGCTTGCTGATATCACCCACCCATTGGCTGCGTAAGCTCATCTGGCTCAAGCTGTTCCAGCCCACCAAGGCCAGCAGGGCAGTCAATACAAGCACGACGCCGAAACCGAGGGCCAGCTTCATGTTGACGCTGATGTTCGCAAACCAGCTGTTCATTCCATTTCTCCAGAATCCGTAAATATTTGAAGTCGTCAGCTGGAGGGTTTTTGTTATGGAACCAGCAAAACATTCATGTGTACGAATGCATCGGCAGGCTCGTGAGAATCTGAAATACCTGAAGGAATTGTCCGACAGTCGTGTGCGAGGCGGGAGGCGTCACATGATCAATCCCGGCAACAAAACATTGACGGGCGCCGCCCACGCAGCGGGCCACCATCCTTGGCCTGTCTCCTTGGTCATCAGCCTCAAACGCTGGCGTCAATCTTTGCGCCGTCCTTGCTACCGGACATGAAATATTTCAACTGTTGATCAGCAGGCCAACCTCCTACCGTGTAAAGGCCGCGAGACTTCGCTGCCGCCAAGGGCGTTTTCTCAACCAGGACGGGATGTCGGGCCATGGGATCAGTTCAGCGATTTATCACGCTAGACAGCTTCAGGGGCGTCTTCGCGCTGCTGGTGGTGTTCCATCACCTGCATGTTGTAGGCGCGTTTATCGAGCTGCCGTTTTTTCGCAGAGCGGAGATCCTGCTCAACTTCTTTTTCGTGCTCAGCGGGTTTGTCCTGGCCCACTCCTATGGACTGAAGCCGCAATTCGGCTTCAAGCGTTTCGTCATCTCGCGCCTGTTCCGGCTGTACCCGCTGCACGTCGTGATGCTGCTGGTGTTTATCCTCTTCGAAGGAGTGCGCTGGGCAGCCTGGAAGAAAGGCTTCACCCTCAACAACGTGCCATTCACCGGGCTCTTCGACCCGTCGGAGATCCTGCCCAATCTGCTGCTGGTGCAAGCCTGGACGACGCTCACCGAAACCATGTCGTTCAACTACCCGTCGTGGAGCATCAGCATCGAGTTCTATATCTACATGCTCTTCGGCGGGCTGTGCCTGCTCTCACTGAGAAGCCGCTTTCTGATGTTTGCCTGCGTGGCCGTCGTCGCATTCACGATGATCTTCACCGAAAACGAACCGCTTGTCTGGCGCGCGATGCTGGGCTTGTCCTGCTTCTTCGCCGGCAATATCACGTACCTCGCCTACCTGGTGGTTCGCGACCGATTCGTGCCGGTGCGCTGGCTGATGACGGTGCTCGAAGTGGCGCTCACGTGCACAACGTACTGGATGGTGATGAACGACTACAGCGACCGCTCGCCCATTGCCAGTCTGACGTTCTGCGTGTTGGTGCTGGTGTTCGCATTCGAAGCCGGGCTGGTATCGACGTTCCTGAAAACCGCCGTGTTCAGGCTGTTGGGCAAGTTGTCGTACTCCATCTACATGACCCACGCTGCGCTGCTGTTTTGCCTGTCGACGATGTTCATCGTGGCGCAGAAGCTCACCGGCCGCGATCTGTCGCCGATGATCAACGGCCAACGTTTCATGGACACAGGTTCCGAGCTGGGCAACAACGCGCTGGTGGTTGCCGTCACCCTCGCGGCGATCGGCCTGGCTGCCCTGGCTCATAAGTACATCGAGCTGAAGGGCGTCGACTTGGGCAAGTGGGTTACCGGAGGCTCGAACGGCAAAGCGCCGGCCAAGCAGGGTATCGGCGGTGGCCTGAAGCCGCAGGTCGATCGCGCGGCGTGAACCCGCAATGGTTGCGCTGAGCCTTACTCGCGGCGCAACCAGTCAACCATTCCCAGCCCTGCCGCGCGGCCGCTGGCGAAGCAGGCGGTCAGCAGATAGCCGCCGGTGGGGGCTTCCCAGTCGAGCATCTCGCCGGCGCAGAAGACGCCGGGCAGCGAAGGGATCATCAGGTGCTCGTTCAGTGCTTCGAATTTCACTCCGCCTGCCGTGCTGATGGCCTCATCCAGCGGGCGCGGCGTGATCAGTGTCAGCGGCAAGGCCTTGATCGCACGCCCAAGCAGGGCTGGATCAGCGAATGTCGCAGCGGGGGTCAGCTCACGTAACAGCGCCGCCTTCACCCCGTCGAGGCCCAGTTGGCTGTGCAGATGCTTGGACATCGAGCGGGAACCGCGGGGTTTGCTCAGGGCCTTTTGCACCTCGGCAACGCTTCTGCCGGGCAGCAGATCAATCTCGACCGTGGCCGAGCCCGACTGATTGATCGCCTCACGGATCTGCGCGGACAAGGCGTAAACGAGGCTGCCCTCGACACCGCCCTGGGTGACCACGCATTCCCCCAGCCGCAGGGTTTGCCCCTCCACGCCCATCGCGATGTTCTTCAGCGGCGCGCCGGCGAATTTGCTGCGCAGCAGTTCGCTCCAGGCCGAGACCTCGAACCCGCAATTGGCGGCTTGCAGCGGCGCGACGTCGACCCCGCGTTGTTCAAGCAGCGGAACCCATGCACCGTCCGAGCCCAGCCGCGACCAGCTTGCTCCGCCCAACGCCAGCAACGTGGCGGCAGGGTTCAGGGCGACTTCACCTTCGGGACCGGCGATTCGCAGCGTGTTGTCGGCATTCCAGCCCAGCCACCGATGACGGGTGTGGATAACCACACCGGACTCGCGCAGGCGCTTGAGCCAGGCGCGCAGCAGCGGCGCGGCCTTCATATCGGTGGGGAACACACGCCCGGAACTGCCGACGAACGTCTGGATGCCCAGGCCGTGAATCCACTCGCACAGCGCCTGGGCGCCGAAGCTGCGCAGCAAGGGCGCGATTACCGGGGCGCGTTCGGCGTAGCGGGCAACGAACGCAGGTGACGGCTCGGAGTGGGTGATGTTCATGCCGCCGACGCCCGCCAGCAGAAACTTGCGCCCGACCGAGGGCATGGCGTCGTAGAGATCCACCTTGAAACCGGCGTGGCTCAGCACTTCAGCGGCCATCAGGCCGGCAGGGCCGCCGCCGATGATGGCGACTGTCTGGGTGCTTGAGGTGGCGGTTGACGTCATGGCTAAGCGAACACCGGTTGGGTAGGGGGCGCGCATTCTACGCGAGCTTCGTGAAACGCGGCCAGCCTGTGGAAAACTTATCGATCAAAAAACGTACAGTGCGCGCGAGCCCCAGTGATATCAGGGGATCACGCCCTTGCACTCAGGTTATCCACAGGCGGTTCCACAGGGGATGTGGGTAAGTGCAGTCATCACTCAAAGCCCGCGCTCTGTCCATATCCTCTGCGCACTGCGGTGCAGAATCCCGTGCCGACGGGCGAGCGCTTCCCGGTCCTTGCTGTAGCCACCGCCAATCACGCCCATTACTGGAATGTCCCGGCCCAGACAGTGACGCATCACCGCTTCGTCACGGCGGGCAACCCCCGCATCGGTCAGCTGCAAATAGCCCAACGCGTCGTCCTTGTGCACATCCACGCCGGCGTCGTATAGCACCAGATTGGGCTGATACAGCGGCAGCAGGTAATTGAGCGTGTCGTCGACCACCTTCAGGTAGTCGTCGTCACCCATGCCCATCGGCAGCGGAATGTCCCAGTCACTTTGGGCCTTGCGCGCGGGAAAGTTCTTTTCGCAGTGCAGCGAGACCGTGATCGCGTCATCGGTGTGTTCGAGAATTCGCGCAGTGCCGTCACCCTGGTGCACGTCGCAATCGAAAATCAGCACCCGGTCGACGCGTCCGCTTTGCAGCAGGTACTGACTGATGATCGCCAAGTCGTTGAAGATGCAAAACCCGGCCGGGTAATCGTAATGCGCATGGTGAGTGCCGCCGGCAAGGTGACAGGCCAGTCCGTGTTGCAGGGCGAGTTCTGCTGTCAGCAAAGAGCCACCTACCGCGCGTACCGTACGTCGGGCCAGATCCTCGGTCCAGGGGAGGCCAAGGCGACGTTGATCTTCCCGCGACAGCGCGCCTTCCATATAACGGCTGATGTAACCGGGGTCATGGGCCAGCGCGAGGATGTCCGTTGGGCAGACCTGCGGACGAAACAATTGAGCATCTGTGGTCAGGCCGGTGTCGATAAGGTGGTCGCGCAGAAGCCGGAACTTGTCCATCGGGAAGCGATGGTCGGGTGGAAAGTCCGGGCTGTAGTCATCGTGGTAAATGAGGGGCAGGGGCATGGTGGGCACGCTTCTGGTTCGAAGGGGAATCTTGCCAGTTCTGACGATCACCGCACAGCGATTTGCCTGGGCGGGAAGATCGCCAGCCGGCGGGCATTTTGAGAGGCGAGGCAACAGGGAGACGATCAATGGAGCCGATTCTTGAGCTCAACAGCGCACGCTTGTTGATGCGTCAATGGCGAGATGATGATTTGCCAGCCTTCGCGAAGATGTGCGCCGATCCACAGGTGATGCGCTACTTTCCGCAGCCCTTGAGCCGCATGGAAAGCGCCAAGCTGATCGGCCGCGTGCGCGGGCATTTTGCCGAGTATGGTTTCGGCTTCTGGGCCCTTGAACGCAGGGACACCGGCGAATTCATCGGTTTCACCGGCCTGGCCGTGGTGGGCTTCGAGGCAGGTTTTACGCCAGCGGTAGAGATCGGCTGGCGCCTGGCCCGCGAGCATTGGGGCCTGGGTTATGCCAGCGAAGCCGCCTGGACGGTCCTTGGCTGCGGATTCGAGCACCTGGACATGGACGAAATCGTGGCATTTGCGGCGGTCAATAATCTGCCCTCGCAGAAGGTCATGCAGGCCATCGGCATGCGCAACGATCCGGCTGACAAATTCGATCATCCGAAATTGCCCAACGGCCATCCACTCAGGCCCCACGTGTTGTATCGCATCAACCGGGCGGGCTGGTTAGCGACGCTTTAAACAGCTGCGGGAATCGGGCTACAAACCTCTGTATCATTTCGTCCCACTTCCATATGCGCCGGCCTACGGCGCCCATGGCCTGATTGATGCGATGACGGTTGGCGAGACGACCGTGTGAGGAACCCTGAATGAGTCACGTGCTGGATGATCTGGTGTCGCTGTTGAGTCTGGAGCCGATCGAAGAAAACCTCTTCCGCGGACGCAGCCAGGACCTTGGCTTTCGCCAGCTGTTTGGCGGTCAGGTGCTGGGTCAGTCGTTGTCGGCGGCGAGCAAGACGGTTGAAGACGCGCGCCATGTGCATTCGCTGCATGGCTATTTCCTGCGCCCCGGCGACGCGCACTTGCCCGTGGTGTATCAGGTGGACCGGGTCCGCGACGGCGGCAGTTTCAGCACACGCCGGGTGACGGCCATTCAGAAAGGCCAGCCGATTTTCACCTGCAGCGCGTCGTTCCAGTACGACGAAGAAGGCTTCGAGCACCAGAGCCAGATGCCGCACGTGGTCGGTCCGGAAAACCTGCCGTCGGAGCTTGAGCTGATGCGCCAGCGCGAGCACCTGATTCCCGAGCACATGAAGGACAAACTGCTGTGCCCCAAGCCCATCGAATTCCGACCGGTCACCGAGTCTGATCCCTACAACCCGAAGCCTGCTGACCCGGTGAAATACATCTGGTTTCGCGCCGACGGCACGCTGCCCGACATCCCTGCCTTGCACCGCTACATGCTCGCCTACGCGTCGGATTTCAACCTGTTGACCACGTCGTTGCTGCCCCACGGCAAGACGGTCTGGCAGAAAGACATGCAGATCGCCAGCCTGGATCACTCGCTGTGGTTCCACGGTGAACTGCGCGCTGACGACTGGCTGCTTTACGCCATGGACAGCCCATGGGCCGGTAATTCGCGCGGGTTCTCCCGAGGCAGCGTATTCAATCGCGAAGGCAAGCTTGTGGCGTCGGTCAGTCAGGAAGGTTTGATTCGCCACCGTAAGGATTGGTCATGAGCCTCAATCAAGTACGCCACTGGGTGTTTGACATGGACGGTACGCTGACCGTTGCTGCCCATGATTTTCCGGCGATCAAGCGTGCGCTGGATATCCCCCAGGAGGACGACATTCTCGGGCATCTCGCGGCATTGCCGGCGGATGTTGCGGCGGCCAAACATGCCTGGCTGCTGGAGCACGAGCGCGCGTTGGCGATCGAATCCAAACCCGCGACAGGTGCTGTCGAGTTGGTGAGGGAGCTGGCAGGGCGGGGTTATCGTCTCGGCATTCTGACCCGTAACGCCCGCGAGCTTGCCCACGTGACGCTGAACGCCATCGGCATCGCCGACTGCTTTGCGGTAGACGATGTGCTCGGCCGTGACGAAGCCGCGCCGAAACCCGATCCGGGTGGCCTGCTGAAACTCGCCCACGCGTGGAATGTGCAGCCGTCGGACATGGTGATGGTGGGCGACTTCCAGTTTGATCTGGCCTGCGGTCGAGCGGCCGGCGCCCGGACGGTGCTGGTCAATCTCCCGGAAAATCCGTGGCCGGAATTGACCGACTGGCACGCAGCGGATTGCGTGGCGTTAAAGAAGATGATTGGCGCGAAGAGCTGATTCCACCCTTCTGGTAGGACCGGCTTCAGCCGGGAACTCGTCCGGCAATTCACCACAAAGTTGATGGTGGACAGACCGGCCTCTTCCCGGCTAAAGCCGGTCCCACTGTCGAATCGCGCTCAAATAGTGGGACCGGCTTTAGCCGGGAAGGCGTCTGGCAATTCACCACAAAATTGATGGTGTGAAAACCGGCCTCTTACCGGCTGAAGCCAGTCCTACCAAACGCACGGATATCAATTCGCCTTGAACAACGCCGTCTGCCCTTCAGGCGACGTGAAAATCGCGTCGCCGTTGTGCCCCACGTTTTTCACTTCCACCAGACGCTGGTTCAGGCCTTCCGGGTGGCGCTTGGTCAGGTAATCGAAATAGTTGTGACCACGGGCCAGACGCTGAGGCCCCTGAGCTTCCGCACCGCAATCCTTGTCCAGCGCCGGGTGCTCCGGATCGGTGTCCAGCTCGCCCAACAGATACGTAATGTCACGCTTCACGTATGCGGCCTCAAGCTCGGCCGGTGTTTCCTTGCCGGCGTAAGCGGGCAGCTTGTTCAGGCCATACTTCCAGGTGTCGAAAGTCGGGCAGCTCGCCGCATCAACCGGCACAGGGCGCGTCGCGTCGAAATAGGCATAAGAGGATGGGTTGGCGATCACATAGCGCAGCTTGATGCCTTCCTTCTTCAGCAAGGCATCTTCCTTGCCACCAATCATCGCGTAGCGCTGCACCACCTGCGCACCGCCGGAATGGCCCGCGATCACGATTTCCTTCAGGTTGGGGAACAGCTTACTGTCGCTCAGACGCTTGAGGATGTGATCGATGACCACAAAGGAGCTGACCGGTTTGGGCCCCAATGACTTCTCGCCCGCCATCCAGTCATTGGTGTGCCAGCGAAGTACCGACTCAGGCAGGCGGTGTTCTGCAATGTCCTTTTCGTCGAGAAACTGCGGCGCGATCAGCAGCGTTTTCGAGCGCTGCCTCGACTGGTTGGCCGCGCGCTCGACACTGCGCAGGTAGGTTTGCGCGTTGCGCAGCCGACCGTGAAAGACGATGACGACACGCTGGACCTGCGGGCTGGGACGGACCCAGTTCTGACTCAGGCCGAGGGTGGCCTGGGTCGTCCCGTTGATCTGCAGCCGGTCGGGGCTGATGGCTTTAACCGCCTGATCCGCCGCATGAGCATTGAGGCTCATCAGGGTGCCCAACAACAGGATCGAAAGCGGTTTCATCATGTGATCAGAGGCTCTTGGCGGCGAACGTATCGCATTGGTTGATTTGTCCCTGGGCAAAACCTGTCTTGAACCAGCGGACCCGCTGGGCAGAGGTGCCGTGGGTAAACGAGTCCGGCACGACCCGGCCCTGACCCTGTTGCTGCAAGCGGTCGTCGCCAATGGCATTGGCGGCGTTCAGCGCCTCTTCAATATCACCCGGCTCCAGCCAGTTCAAACGCTTTTGTGCGTTGTTGGCCCAAACGCCTGCCAGGCAGTCAGCTTGCAGCTCCTGACGCACCAGCAAACCGTTGTCACCTTCCATTTTCATGCCGCGTTGGCGGGCGGCGTCAACTTTAGCCGAAACCCCCAATAAGGTCTGCACATGATGGCCAACTTCGTGAGCAATCACGTACGCCTGAGCGAAATCTCCCGCCGCCTTGAAGCGCTGACTCATTTCACGGAAAAACTCCATGTCCAGGTACACGCGCTGGTCAGCCGGGCAATAGAACGGGCCGCTCGCCGAAGACGCCGAGCCGCACGCCGATTGAACCCGGCCACTGAACAGAATCAGGGTCGGCGCCTTGTATTGGCTCCCCATTTGCTGGAACACCTGCTGCCACGTGTCCTCGGTATCGCCCAGGATCGCGCGCACGAAGTCGGCCTGCTCGTCATTGGCCGGTGGCGCCTGGCGCGTTTGCTGATTGACCGCTGCAGTCTGATCCGAACCCATCTGGCCGGTGATCTCACCCAGAATACGCATCGGGTCCTGCCCGGTCAGCAGACCAATCGCGACGATGATCACAATCCCGCCAAGCCCCAGCCCCTTGCCGCCAATGCGCATCCCGCCGCCACCGCCACCCCCGGAATCGCCACGTGCGTCCACGACGTTGTCACTGCGACGTCCTTTTTTCCATAGCATGGCGGGAATCCTCTTTTGGTCGTGTGGGAAGTGTAGACGGCGGGCGTACGACGTCTGGTCTGCTGGACTAAGAGAGGAGGGGAGGGGGAATAGTTCGCGAATCGGTTCTTCAGAGGTATTGCTCACCTGCAGAGCTGTTTGGTGGGGGTTGGCGGCTTGGAACCTTATTTGTGTTTTTCAACCTGCGGAGAAGTAGACCCATGCCAAGGCAGCGCCCTTTGAGTGCGTTAATGAGGCGCGCGAAAATAGTAGAGCAGTCCGCTACTCACGCCGATGAGAATCATCGAGCCATAAATTATCCGCACTCCCCACAGCAGTCGGGGAGGCAGTTTGAGCAGTTTTTGCCTGGGGATACGTTCCTGCCTCCAGAAGATCTCAGGGGCCACTGCAACCAGCATTACGAAGGTTTCCCTCATCCTGCGTCCAAAAAAACTGTCTCCGCAGACCGCTCTGTTAAATGAAAACATCTCGATCTCACATAGGTAGTCTTCGATCTTTTCCAGGTATATGTAGAAGAATATATGGGAGCCCACAATGTGGGCGGCGGTGAGCAATAATATGATGAGTGAGAGTAACCCAGTTGGGATGTTGTCCATCACGGCGTCCGTTCATAGGGATATTTTCGGTCTTTGTGTCACTTCATATACTGGAGGGCCGATTAATCGATGCGTCGATAAAACAGGTGCAAATTTCATCCTCAATGAAATTCGTAAGATCTTGCACAGCCCTGTCAGATTTTTCAGTCTAGGGAGAAATAAACCCAAGCTAAAGCGGCGCCGTTTGCATACGAGAAAAGATAGAGCGCCTGAAGTTGAAGCCTGAGCGCCGAAGACAACCGCTTATCTGCATCGGGAGGTATCTCACCCCGACTGTTCATAAGCTTATGCATGATGATGATCATCGCTAATCCATTCAGCCTCATCTGCCTGCCAATGAGGCCCCCGCCCCACACGCTTTTGTTCCACTGGACAAGTTTTACGTCTGATAGCAGTTCCTCCATGGCGGTTAACTTATTTAGCTGTAAGTAAATCATCATGATGATATTGACGAATATGCTTCCAAACACCGCCATCACCCACCAGACTTTTTCGATCATAATTATTTTATTAGCCATGCCAATATAGCCAAGCAGGTACAGTTAACGAAGAGCCAGCTGTAAATTCCCCAGATCCTCAGTCTAAGCTGGAGAGGCACAGAGTGGTGAGCATTTTTCGTGATGTGGCCTCGCCGATACATCGCTTTGGGCAGCGTAATGACTGTAACTACCATGTTCAACCGCATTTGCCTGCCTATTAATCCTCCTTGCCAAAGGGCTTTGGTGTCACTGATGCACTTGCAGTTAGATAGTCGGTTTTCAAGATGGTTAATGTTTCGATAGGTAAACCATGCCATGACGAGGTTATTGATCCATGTTGATATTATTAAAGTCAGCCCGAGCAGGCCAGTAGTCGTAGGGTAAGTCACGTGTTTAACCTTATGGCAAGTCACGACCGCTCAGAAATTTTTATTAAGCACGCCAGCGCCATTGAGACGATGAAGTTGGTAAGAAGCATCATCACCATATTAAATCTCATGTGCCCGCCAATTATTCCTCCCTGCCAAATCGCTCTGAAATCATTGATACCTGCAGTCAGATAGTAGGTGCTCAAGATGTTCTATGTTTTTGTAGGTAAACCCAACCATTACGATGATATTGGTCCGCATTGAAAATAATAAGATAAAACATGATGTGCCCAAAACGATGGAGTGCATTACGGAATCCAGTTGTAGATTAACTCTCCGTGATATTTCCCGATGTTTTCACCGAGCAATCCCCCTGCGTATCCCCCTATGCCAAGTTAAGATCGTTATAAAAGCTTTATCAAAAACGATAGCGCCATCAGCAACGTGAGGTTAAGAAAAAGAGATATGTGGAGTCCCCACATCCATCGTTTTAAATGACGAGGAATACTCTGATGGGCATCTTTCATTGCTTCGCCTCGAGCGTACATAAATCCTGGCATTGAAATAACGATGAAAACCATGCCGAGTCGCATAAGTCTGCCAATTACTCCACCTCCCCAAAGGCTTTTCGTGTTAATTACGCATTTGTTGCCAGACAAACGTTGTTCGAGAAGGTCTAGGTGCTTGTGCGTAAACCCTAGTAGAAAGAGAATGTTGGTCCACGCTGAAATCGTTAGGGCCAATCCTAATAGACCGTAAGATGATGCAGGCATAATGGGCTCCATTCATCAATAGCTGCACTATATCCCAAGGGATTCCCCCCCTATCCGTGAAGTTGGCGCGGCCCGAGACTGCTCACTATTCAACAACTCAGGACGCCGTCTCCGTGTTGAGACGTCGAAAGCGCCGACTCAAACTATCAGTTGGGTTGACCGTACTTTGCCGCTGTTTAGCCGTGTGGCGCATGAAAATAATAGAGCAATGCCCCATAAACGCTGATGAAAATCATAGAGCCATAAACTATCCGTACTCCCCACAGCAGTCGGCGAGGTAATTTGAGAAGCTTTTGCCTGGGGATGCGCTCCTGTCTCCAGAAGATTTCCGGTGCAACTGCAACCAGCATCACGAACGTTTCCCTCATTCTTCGTCCGAAAAAACTGTCTCCGTAGAACTCTCGATTCAATGAGAACATTTCAATGTCGCATAGGTAGTTTTCGATTTTTTCCAGGTTGATGTAGAAGAAGATGTAGTAGCCCGCGAGATGTAAGAACGTGATTACTGTCAAAATGAGTGCCAAGAGTCCGGCAGGGATATCTACCATCACTCCGCCCACTCGTAGAGGTACTCGCCGGTCAATTCGCCGACAAATTCACCAACCAGACCTCCGCTGTATCCGCCAACCACGCCGCCGACGATTCCACAGCCAATTACGCCGACCCCATAGGTAGGAACTCCCAAAACAACGGCACAAATCGAGGCTCCAGCTGACGCGCCCAATCCACCGCCGACGTGACCAAACATTGTGCTGAGGACAAATTTACTTCCTTCGATGTGCTGCGCCTTCCGACAAAACTCCTCCCGCCCCGTCGAACATGCCTCCTTGATTTCAAGGCCTGCTGAAATTGCATTCAGCCCAATCCCCACAGGCGTTCCCAATTTCAACAACTTCGCCACCTTGGCAATCCTCCCAACTCGCTCCGCATACCCCTGGATCTCACCTGTGTGCAGATAACTCTTGGTCGACAACCCCAGCATCTTCTTCAGCGGGCCCTTTTTCCGTAGCCCGGTCCCCCAACGAGCAATGCCTTCCAGTTGCTTATCAAGCGTGGAAAACAGCGCTCGTCGTTGGTTGATGAATTCCTGCCGGGCAATGGGTGTTCCGCGCGCCAGCGACAGTTTGTAAAGCCGCTCGATCTCTTCGAGAGTTTTCTTCACACCCTCCAGGTGCTTGCCCCAGCTCCCGGTGGCAGCGCCAATACCCAGCGATCCATAACTGAGCATGTTCTGCAGCAGGTCATAGTTCTCGATGAGCTGGCTGCCCGCGCCTTTCACCTGACGATGGACGTTTCGAGCCAGGTTCATCAGCTCGGTTTCTTCGGCTGTAAGAGTGCCGTTTGAACCGTCGCTGACAATCACCAGTTGGCCCGGCATCACCACAACATTTCGAATGTGGGCGTTCAGCACATCGAACTTCGCACCCCCGCCCACCCGGTTCTTGAGTGTGAAATAGGTTTGTATGCGGTCATTGATAAACACATATGGCTTGGACACGGGCTGTCCTCAGCTAAAGCGCTTGTTGGCGATGCGGTCCCAGCCGCCGGTGACATTCCCGGCCGCTGCGCCGTCGCTGCGTTTCTGCTGGGTGTACAGAATGCGAACGCGGCCGAAGTTGATTTGCACGTGTTCCAGCGGCTCGCCGCTTTCACCGCTTTGGCTGAAGTCAGAAATGATCACTTCTTCGAGGCGCACTTCGTAGTACTTGAGTTTGTCCCCACCGGCGCGGTAGAGGCACAGGGTCAGGTCCTTGATGTGGGTGCCGGCGCAACTGGCCTCAAACAACGAAGCGCTGGATTTGTCCAGGCGCTTGCTGAAGCTTAAGTCGCTGAGGCTGGCCCGACCCGAGCCTGCGCCGCCGTTTGAGCTGGCGGTGGCCGAAGTGCTTTGGCTGACGCCGAAGTCGTAGGCCACAATTTCGATCCAGCCCTTGTTGCGCTCATCCAGCGACTCGCCGTCGATCCCGTCCAGCTTGATGAATCCGTCAAATGCCATGTGTTTCGTCCTTGCTGAGTTCAGGTCCAGCAAGGATAGGGAGCGTATTCATGGCTTTGAAGCGCCAAGAGGGGGGGCAAAAGTACGATTCGGATCGGTCCTACGCTGGAGCCATAGCACGTCTTACGGAAGATTCCGTCACGGGTGATGTTCGCGGCAGTGATCGGTCGAAAAGGTGGGAAATAGCCGTATTCGCTGCTGGCGCAGAGGCTGCGCGCCAGCATCAAATACTCATGACGGCTTACATCAAACCCGCGCCGTCTGCTTCTCAGTGGTTTCGACCGGCGAGGCATCGGCGAAGTGGTTCACTTGGCGCAGGGCCTTGAAGCCGACCATCCACGCGCCGACGACACCCAGCGTGCAAAGCCCGCCGATGATCGCGGCGGGCACGGCACCCCAAAGCGCTGCGCTGCTGCCGGCGCGGAATTCGCCCAGTTCGTTGGACGAGCCAATGAACAACATATTCACGGCGTTGACCCGCCCGCGCATGTCGTCCGGCGTCGAGAATTGCACCAGTGTGGAGCGAATGTAGACGCTGACCATGTCCGCCGCACCGGCGATCATCAAGGCCAGCAGCGACAGCCAAAACAGCGTCGACAGCGCGAACACCAGATTGGCGACGCCGAACACCGCGACGGCGATGAACATGACCAGACCAACGTGTCGATCAAAAGGCCGGAAGCTCAGGTACAGACCGGTGCTGACCTCCCCCAGACTCATCGCGCTCCGCAACGCGCCCAGCCCTTGCGGCCCCAGGTGCAGCACTTCGTGGGCATAAATCGGCAGCAGCGCCACGACGCCACCGAGCAGCACGGCGAACAGGTCGAGGGAAATGGTGCCAAGGATGATCGGCCGCGATCGAATGAAGGCGATGCCTGCCGTGAAGCGCTTCCAGGCCGTGGACTCGAGAATCTGCTTCTTCCCGGCATAGAGCACCGGCACGCGGATCAGCAACAGGACGCCAGCGATGAAGCTGGCCATGCACACCGAGTAGGTCAGGCCGCCGCCGCCCGCTGCATATAAGCCGCCACCGACCAGAGGCCCGGCGATGGTGGCAATGCGCATGATCATGCTGTTGGTGGCGATGGCCGAGGCGAGTTTTTCGCGGGGGACGACTTGCGGTAGCAGGCTCTGCAACGCCGGCCCGGTAAAGGCGCGGGCGCAGCCGAACAGGGCGAGGGTGGCGTAAATCAGCCGCGTATCCTGATGGTGGGTGACCGAGAACAGCATCAGCATCAGGCTGCACACCGCTTGCACCGACCAACTGATGGTCAGGATCATCTTGCGATCGTAGCGGTCGATCAGATCGCCGGCCGGCATCAACAACAGCAGCATGGGAATGAACTGCGCCAGGCCCACATACGCCAGCGAAATCGGACTGCGGGTCATGTCGTAGACCTGCCAGGCGACGACCACTGCCTGAATCTGCATGGCGAAGACGGCAGCAAGACGTGCGGTCAGGAAGGCGAAAAAACCGGGCAGTCGCAGGGCGCTTTTGGCGGATGATTCAGAGGACGGGGCGGGCGATTCGGAGCTCAAGGCTAGGCATCCATCGAAGCGAGAGACGGCCGAGAGTTATACACCGGTCTGGCGCCGTTCGCCGCTAGCTGTCAGGAATTTAATGATGGGTGGTGCGGGATATGCTGGGTGCGCATGGAGGTCATGTGGAAAGTGCGGTGGTTGAAATAAGTGAAACCCTGTTCCCGGCTGAAGCCGGTCCTACCAATGACAGAAGGACCGACTTCAACCGGGAATGACCGATGTCGCGCCGTCAGCGCCGAACCAGCAAAACCCCCGACTCCATGTGATGGGTGTACGGAAACTGATCAAACAGCGCGCACCGCTCCACCCGGTGGGTGTCGTACAGCTGGGCGATGTTTGCGGCCAGGGTTTCCGGGTTGCACGAGATGTACAGAATGCGTTCGAAACGTCGCGTCAGCTCGCAGGTGTCCGGGTCCATGCCGGCGCGGGGTGGGTCGACGAACACGCTGCCGAAGTCGTAGCTCTTCAGATCGACACCGGCCAGACGACGAAACGGGCGCACCTCATTCAGGGCTTCGGTCAGCTCTTCCGCCGAAAGGCGCACCAGCGACACATTATCCACACCGTTGTCCGCCAGATTGCTCAGTGCTGCATTGACCGACGTCTTGCTGATCTCGGTCGCCAGCACCTTGCGCACGCGGGTCGCCAACGGCAGCGTGAAGTTGCCGTTGCCGCAATACAGCTCCAGCAAATCATCGTCGCGATCGCCCAGCGCGTCATACGCCCAGCTCAGCATTTTCTGGTTCACCGTACCGTTGGGCTGGGTGAACGCGCCCTCTGGCTGGCGATAACTGAATGTGCGGCCGGCGACTTCCAGCTCCTCGGTCACATAATCTCGGCCGATCACCAGACGCTGGCCCTTGGAACGGCCGATCACGCTGACCTTCAGATCAGCCGCCAATTGCTCGGCCTCGACTTGCCAGGCGTCGTCCAGCGGACGGTGATAGCACAGCGTGATCATGCCGTCGCCGGCCAGCGTGGTCAGAAAATCCACCTGAAACAGTTTGTGATTGAGCGTCTTGCTGGCTTCCCAACGCTCCCGCAGCACTGGCATCAGCGCGTTGATCTGCTGGCTGGCGATGGGGAATTCGTTGATCAGGATCGGCGTGTGCTTGTCGCCCGGCGCGAACATGGCGTAGTGACGCTTGCCGTCGTCGCGCCACAGGCGGAACTCGGCGCGCAGGCGGTAGTGCTCGCGCGGCGAATCGAAGACCTGAGGTTCCGGCGCCTCGAAAGGCGCCAGCAGCTCGCGCAGGCGCGCGGCCTTTTCATCGAGCTGAGCGGTGTAGTTTGCAGGGTCGAACGTAGAACTCATGGATAAAAGCCCAGCTTGATCACGAACAGAATCGACAGCACGACCAGTGCCGAATTCAGCTCGCGGCCCCGGCCCGACAACAGCTTGATCACGGTCCAGGAAATGAAGCCAAAGGCGATGCCGTTGGCGATCGAATAGGTGAACGGCATGGCCAGCGCGGTGATCACCACCGGTGCGGCCTCAGTGATGTCATCCCAGTTGATTTCGGCAAGGCCGGAGGTCATCAACACGGCCACGAACAGCAGGGCCGGGGCGGTGGCGAATGCCGGAACGCTGCCGGCCAGCGGTGCGAAAAACAGCGCCAAAAGAAACAACACCGCCACCACGATGGCCGTCAGACCGGTACGGCCACCGGCGCTGACGCCCGCCGCCGATTCGATGTAACTGGTGGTGGTCGACGTGCCCAGCAGAGAGCCAGCCATCGCGGCGGTGCTGTCGGCGATCAGCGCACGGCCCATCTTTGGCATATGCCCGTCCTTGCCCATCAGGCCCGCGCGCTTGGCGACGCCGATCAGGGTGCCGGAGTTGTCGAACAGGTCGACGAACAGGAAGGAGAAAATCACGCTGACCAGACCGATGTTCAGTGCGCCGGGAATGTCCAGCTGCAGGAAGGTCGGCGCCAGCGAAGGCGGCATCGACACCACGCCGCCAAACGGCGAGAAGCCCATCACGATCGAGATGATGGTCACGGCCAGAATGCCGATCAGCACGGCGCCGCGTACTTTCAGGGCTTCCAGCGCCACGATCAGCGCGAAGCCCAGGGCGGCGAGGATCGGTGCCGGTTTGGCCAGATCGCCCAGGCCGACCATGGTGGCCGGATTGCTCACGACGATTTCAGCGTTGTGCAGCGCAATCAGCGCCAGGAACAGGCCGATACCGGCAGCAATGGCCGAGCGTAGCGGCAGCGGGATGCTGTTGATGATCCATTCGCGGATACGGAAGATCGACAGCAGGAAAAACATCACCGCCGAAATGAACACCGCGCCCAGCGCCACTTGCCAGGTGTGGCCCATGTGCAGCACAACGGTGTAGGTGAAGAAGGCGTTCAGGCCCATGCCCGGCGCGAGGGCGATCGGGTAGTTGGCGATCAGGCCCATAACGGTTGAGCCGATGGCGGCGGCCAGACAGGTGGCGACAAAGATCGCGCCCTTGTCCATGCCAGTCTCGCCAAGGATGCTCGGGTTCACGAACAGGATGTAGGCCATGGCCAGAAAGGTCGTGACCCCGGCCAGAATTTCGGTGCGCACATTGGTGTTATGTGCCCTGAGTTGAAACAACCGCTCCAGCATTTAAGGCTCCCCGGTGACGCTCCGCGTCATTTATGTAGTCGACTGAAACAGCAAAGCACTGCTCACCGAAACGGCTTGCACAAATTCTGCCAGTTGCAAAAAGCCGCGCATCATACCAGCAGCTCCGGGCGATGGGGCCTAGCGCTTGTCGCCGGATTGCAAATTTCCGGATCGGCCTTGCCCCACGCTGGCGTTGCGCTGCGTCAAAACGCCCGTCATAAACCCTGAACGTTTCCGAAACCACACAAGTCGTACCCCTTAAGACGCAGATCACTGCGCTGATCGAGTACCTACCGTGAGGCTTCCCATGAGTGCAATCAATCAACCGGCCATCGCAGCGCATTCCATCGCGCTGACGTTGAACGGCCAGACCCGACAAGTGGATGTACAGCCCTGGACCACGCTGCTGGATCTGCTGCGCGAGCAGCTCGATCTGGTCGGCACCAAAAAGGGCTGTGACCACGGCCAATGCGGTGCATGCACCGTGCTGCGCGACGGCAAGCGCATCAATGCGTGCCTGACCCTGGCGATCATGTGTGACGGCGCCGAGCTGACCACGATCGAAGGGCTGGCCGACGGCGACACCTTGCACCCGATGCAACAAGCGTTCATCAAGCACGATGCCTTTCAGTGCGGCTACTGCACGCCCGGGCAGATCTGCTCGGCGGTGGGCCTGGCCAACGAAGGCCGCGCCAGCACCGATGACGAAGTGAAAGAACTGATGAGCGGCAACCTGTGCCGTTGCGGCGCCTACAGCAACATCCGTGCGGCGGTGGTGGAAGTCTTGCCATCGATGAATGCCGCGCCGGATCAGGGAGGGCGCGGCCAATGAATCCCTTCAGCTACAGCAAGCCGTCCGACATCGCCCAGGCGGTCAATCTCGCAGGTCCCGCCAGCCGTTTCATTGCTGGCGGTACGAACCTGCTGGATTTGATGAAAGAAAATATCGCGCGCCCCGAGCACCTGATCGACATCACTGGGCTGCCGCTCAAAGACGTCCGTGCAACCGACAGCGGCGGCCTGATGATTGGCGCGCTGGTGAGCAACGCTGATCTGGCGTGGCACCCGCTGATCGAGCGCGACTATCCATTGTTATCCCAAGCCATTCTGGCGGGCGCCTCGCCGCAGTTGCGCAACATGGCCAGCACCGGCGGCAACCTGCTGCAGCGCACTCGCTGCTACTACTTCTACGACTCAACCGTGCCGTGCAACAAGCGCGAGCCTGGCACGGGTTGCCCGGCTAAAGAAGGTCTGAACCGCATCCACGCGATCCTTGGTGCCAGTGATGCCTGCGTCGCGACGCACCCGTCGGACATGTGCGTGGCCTTGGCTGCGCTCGAAGCCCGCGTGCACGTTCAAGGCCGCGCCGGCGCTCGGGTCATCGAGTTCGCTGACTTCCACCGCTTGCCGGGGGATGCGCCCCAGCGCGACAACCAGCTCGCCGATGACGAGCTGATCACCGCCGTCGAACTGCCTGCGCCGCGTTTCCAGCAGCACAGCCACTATTTGAAGATCCGTGACCGCGCGTCTTACGCCTTTGCGCTGATCTCGGTGGCCGCTGCCGTCGAGCTCGATGGCGACGTCATTCGCGATGTGCGCATCGCCCTCGGCGGTGTCGCCCACAAGCCTTGGCGTGACACGGCCGTTGAGCAGTCGCTCAAGGGCCAGCCGGTCTCGCGGGAAAACTTTGTTGCGGCTGCCGACGCGATGCTGCGCGACGCTCAGCCGTTGGCGCACAACGCTTTCAAGATCAAGCTGGCCCGCCGCGCGATCGTTCGCGCCTTGAGCGACGCCACCTTGGGAGGGACTGTTTAATGAACGCCAACACACCAATCCCGGGAAGCTCCGCGCTGGGCCAACCGATGGACCGCGTCGACGGACGCCTGAAAGTCACCGGCCAGGCCCGCTATGCCGGTGAGTACCCGGAGCATGGCTTGCTGCATGCTAGCGTCGTGTCCAGCACCATCGCCTCGGGCCGCGTCGTGCGCATCGATGCGACCCAGGCGCTGGCGGTGCCCGGCGTGGTGGCGGTCATTGATCACACCAATCGCCCGCACATCGCCAGCTATGACGAGCCTTATCAGGACGCCGATGCGGCCGAAGGTTCGCCGTTCCGCCCGTTCTATAACGATCGCGTGCTCTACAGCGGCCAGCCGCTGGCATTGGTGGTGGCAGACACCCTTGAGCTGGCGCGGCATGCCGGCTCCCTCGTGCGCATTGAGTACGAGACCGAGTCGCACCAGACCGACCTCGGCGTCGGCCAGAGTGACGCCCACACGGCACCTGCCGAAACGCCAACGCCGCGCGGGGATTTTTCGGGCGCATTCGCCCAGGCGGCGGTGACGGTCGACACTCACTACAGCACGCCTAACGAGCACCACAATCCGATGGAGCCCCACGCGTCGACGGTGTTTTACAAGGCCGACGGCAGCCTGGAGATTCACGATAAAACCCAGGGCACGCAGAACTGCCAGGACTACCTGCACAGCGTGTTCGGCCTGGAGAAAGAAAAGATTCGCGTCCTCGCCGCCTTCGTCGGTGGCGCGTTCGGTTCCGGCCTGCGCCCGCAATACCAGCTGCCACTGGCCGTCATGGCGGCGTTGAAACTCCAGCGTTCGGTACGCCTGACGCTGACCCGCCAGCAGATGTTCACGTTTGGCTATCGCCCCCAGACCCTGCAGCACATGCGCCTGGGTGCTTCCAAAGACGGCAAGCTGACAGCGATTGCTCACGACGCGATCGGCCAAACCTCGCGTTTCGAAGACTTCGCCGAGCACGTCGTTGAATGGAGCGGCATGCTCTATCAGTGCGACAACGTGCAGTTGAGCTACAAGCTGGCGCCGCTGGACGTGTATACGCCACTGGACATGCGCGCACCGGGCGCCGCCTCCGGCATGGTCGCGTTGGAATGCGCCATGGACGAACTGGCCATTGCGGCCGGTATCGACCCGGTGCAGCTGCGGATCGTCAACTTTGCCGACAGCAACGGCAACGAAGGCAAGCCGTATTCCAGCAAGGAACTGCTGGCCTGTTACGAGCAGGGCGCCGAGCGCTTCGGCTGGAGCAAGCGCAATCCCGAGCCGCGCAGCATGCGTCAGGGCCGTCAGCTAGTGGGTTGGGGCATGGCCGGCGGTGTGTGGGAAGCCATGCAGATGCCGGCCAGCGCCAAGGCCAGCATCGACAGCAGCGGCAAGATCACCGTCAGCAGCGCCACCACTGACATCGGCACCGGCACGTATACGGTCATGACTCAGATCGCTGCCGAGGCTGCCGGTGTAAATCCGGACGATGTCACGTTCGTGCTGGGTGATTCTTCGCTGCCGACGTCGCCGTTGCAGGGCGGCTCGTTCACCGTGTCATCCGTGGGCACTGCGGTGCAGCAAGCTTGCCGTGCCTTGCGCGCCAAGCTGCTCGACGCCGTGCGCATGGCGCATCCGCAATACGCGGTGGTGGACATGGCCGATGTCGGTTACGGCGACGGTTATCTGCTCATCGACGATCAGCGTTTTGCTTACGCCGACATCGTCCGCGAGTCGTCCCATGAGACGCTGGAAGTGCAAATCGACGCCAAGCCTGACGACAAGCGCGAAGGCTATTCGACGGCGACTCACTCCGCGGTGTTCGTCGAAGTACTGGTGGATGAAGACCTGGGCACCATTCGTGTGAATCGCGTCGTGGATGCTGTTGCGGCGGGTCGCGTGGTCAACCCGAAAACCGCGCGCAGCCAGATCCTCGGCGGCGTGGTCTGGGGCATCGGTCAGGCGTTGCAGGAAGAAAGCCAGACCGACCACACCCTCGGGCGCTTCATGAACCACAGCCTGGCGGAGTACCACATCCCGGTGAACGCCGACATCGGCGAGATCGACGTGTTGTTCGTGGAAGAGAACGACGACATCGTCAACGACCTGGGCTCCAAGGGTGTGGGCGAGATCGGCATCGTCGGCGTGGCTTCTGCCATCGCCAATGCCATCTACCACGCCACGGGCAAGCGGGTTCGGGAATTCCCGATTACGCTGGATAAAGTGCTGTAACCCACTCCGTACCTTGTACCCTGATCGTTCCCACGCTCTGCGTCACTAGTGTCCGGGGAAAGTTGTTCATAGCTGAAGGCTGCCTTGGGCAGCCTTCAGCTTTTCAATGCTTTTCCTCTCCAGCGCCTGATTCCTGCGCGTCAGAGGCCGA
>NZ_JAUFNS010000043.1:0-24969 GCF_041060445.1 Pseudomonas sp. W2-17
GGGGCAACACACATCTCCTGTAGGAGCGAGCTTGCTCGCGAATGATTTCCTCCTGTGCCATCCACCTCGCCTGATTCACCGCATTCGTCAGCAAGCTGACTCCCACAGGTTTTGTGCATGACGCTGAAACCCCGGCCAACGCCGATCCACTGTAGGAGTGAGCTTGCTCGCGAATGCTTTCTGCCTGTGCCATCCACTTCGCCTGACCCACCGCATTCGCCAGCAAGCTGACTCCCACAGGTTTTGTGCATGACGCTGAAACCCCGGCCAACGCCGATCCACTGTAGGAGTGAGCTTGCTCGCGAATGCTTTCTGCCTGTGCCATCAACTTTGCCTGAACCACCGCATTCGTCAGCAAGCTGACTCCCACAGGTTCTGTGCATGACGCTGAAGTCTCGGGGCAACACACATCTCCTGTAGGAGTGAGCTTGCTCGCGAATGCGGTCTGCCTGTGCCATCAACTTTGCCTGACCCACCGCATTCGTCAGCAAGCTGACTCCCACAGGTTTTGGGCTCGCCTTGGATTTTGCATTCACTGGAATGCAGTTCTGCGCATGACCGGGGGTGACGCTGAAATCCCGGGCAACGCAGTCCATTGTGGGAGCGAGCTTGCTCGCGAAGACGGTTTGCCTGCCCGCAAACCGGTTTTGCGCCCAACACCGCGGTTCCGGCAGAATGCCGGGCATGACTCGATCCCCGACACTGCCCGACTGTTGCCCCGCCCTCACCGCTCACTGGCCCTTGCCGCACAGCTTGGCGGAGGTGGTGTTGGTGAGCAGTCGGTTTGATCCGCAAAAGCTCATCGACGGCGACTTTCAGCGCTGTCTCATCGAGCCGCCCGCCTCCATTCAGCGGTCGGTGGCCAAGCGGCAGACGGAATTCCTCGCCGGTCGTTTGTGCGCGCGAGAAGCAATGCGCCAGTTGGACGGCCGCTCCCACGTCCCCCTCATCGGCGAGGACCGCGCCCCAATCTGGCCGCAGGACCTCACCGGTTCGATCACCCACAGCACCGGCTGGGCCGCCGCGATCGTCGCGCGCAAAACCGATTGGCGCGGATTGGGCCTGGACGTCGAACAGCTGATGAGCAACGAGCGCGCCGTGCGTCTGGCCGGAGAGATTCTGACGCCCGCGGAAATGCAGCGCCTGAACGCCGGGCCCGAACATCAAGCGGCCAAGGTCGTCACCCTGACCTTTTCCCTGAAAGAAAGCCTGTTCAAGGCCCTCTACCCCATCGTGCTCAAGCGCTTCTATTTCGAGGACGCCGAACTGCTGGAATGGTCAGAGGACGGCAACGCGCGGCTGCGGCTGAACATCGATCTGTCGCCGGAATGGCACAACGGCAAGGAGCTGGACGCACAGTTCAGCGCTCAGGACGGGCAGCTGTTGAGTCTGGTGGCGATTCGGGGCTGAGGGCCGCGCCCAGCGGACAATGCTCACACCGCCCCACCCATTCCACCCGATAACTCAAGCAGCACGTGCGCCGCTGCCGGACCGTTTGCCCATCCCTCTCTCTATAGCTAACGGACTGGAACAGCGGATTGCGCCGCCCATCCGGCCTCAGCCTTTCACGCAACAAGCCATACCCAGCACCAAGAGAAACGTCGCTCGCTGCGGACAGCTGCCGCAAGCAGGTTTCCAGATAATCCCCGGCGTTGCCCCACAGCACCGCCGCCGGCACATCGCCGTAGGCACTCAAGCGGTCGATCACCTGCTGAAGGTTCTCCAGCAGAGGCGCAAAACGCTCGAACGGGTCATCCGAAACCAGCACCTGCGTAACGGCCCCGTCAAACTGCACCCCATCCAGAACCCCCCGTTCATGCAGGGCGAAACTCAGCCGGTCCAGCCCCAGCGGCCAACCCAGGCCATGGGCCAGACTCGCCACCACCACCGGCGGAATCAGCTGCATCGCGTAGTACTTCATCCACTGCGACACCAGCACCGGCAACTGCTCCCTCACCAACTCCGGCCCATACACCTTCAGCAGCAAGCGATCCAGAGCGTCATCCCGCAACAGCTCGGTCAACGGCACCACAGGTCGCGTTTGATCGACCACCACCGTTCGGGCAAACCCGGCCAGTGCCCCGTCGAACATCACGCGCCCTCCTGCTGGCGGGGCCAGGCCAGGCTGAAACAGGCGCCGCCGAGGGTTTGGCTGCGCCCGATCAGCGCGCGGCCGCCGTGCCAGTGGATGATGCGGCGCACAATCGACAACCCCAAACCGTGGCCGCCCGACGCCCGGGTGCGGCTGTCGTCCAGGCGCATGAACGGCGTGAAGATCCGCTCCCAGGCACTTTCCGGCACGCCGGGGCCGTCATCCTCGACGTCGATGCGACAGCGCTCCTCACCCAGTTCATAACCAATCCGCACCTCCGACTCGGCATGGCGCATGGCGTTGCTCAGCAGATTCTGCAGCGCCCGGTGCAAGTAACGCGGCTCGGCCTCCACCCAATGCTCGCTGTCCGATCCGACACGATGCAGCGCATCAACGCACTCCCCCCGCCTGACGCTGATATGCGGCCGCAGCGGCGCCAGTTCGGCAATCACCTGCTCGATCAGGGCGTCGAGGTCGATGCGCTGGAAATTCAGGGTCGGCGCGCCCTGCTCCAGGCGCGCGTAGGTGAGCATCTCGTCAACCAGCTTGTCGAGGTCCTGGATGTCGCTGTCCATGCCGACCATGTATTTTTGCCTCGCTTCCGGGGTCGTGGCGTCGTTGATCATTTCCAGCCCGAAACGCAACCGCGCCACCGGCGTGCGCAGCTCGTGTGATACCGCGCGGACCAGTTCGCGCTGGATCATCAGCGAACGCTGCAGGTGCTCGGCCATGCCGTTGAACGCCGACGCCAGCCGCCCGACCGAATCCGCGCCTGCTGCGGGCACCCGGGTTTCCAGGCTGCCTTGGGCGATCTGCGTGGCCGCCGCTTCCAGCCCGCGCAGCCGATGCTCGAGCCGACGCACCAGCAAATAAACCACCAGACCGATCAGGCACAGACCGAGAAACGCGATGAGGATCAGCAGCTCCGGCGGATAGGGGTTCATCTGGAACAGCGGGCCGATCTCCAGCACCCACGGGGTTTCGCCAACGCCGGACAGCACGCGGATCGAATCGCCGCCTTTGCCCAGCGCCATTACCGTGTCGCCCTCGTCGATGCGCCGACGCTGGTCATCGTCGACATCCAGCTTCTCCAGCCGGATCAGCTGCATGTCGAAGCCGAAACCCTTGCTCTGGCGCAACGCTTCAAGCCGCGCCGGCTGCTCATCGACCGGCAGACGCACCAGCTCGTCGAGCAACAGAAAGATAGTGGCGCGGGCCAGTTGCTCGCTGATCTGCCGCACCTCGCCGGTCACCAGCAAACCGCTGGACGGGTTGCCCAACAGCCCAGGCTCGACCTCCCGAAATACCTGCGCGGCATGGGGCCCGGTCTGCTCAACCACCACCTGCCCGCGACTCAGCCGGTTGCGCGCGCTGCCGTCCAGATGCGCGTGCTCGGCGGTTTCCAAGGTCAGCGGGATACCCAGCAGACGCTCCCACACCGCGAGGGCGCGAGTGCGTTCGATGCTGTCCATGCCGCGCAGGTTGTCGGCCATCAGCGTGAAGGTGCCGTGGGCCAACTGCTCGCGGTATTGATCGGCGCGCACGGCGTTGACCAGATGCAGGGTCAGCACACCCAGCAACGCCACCAGCACCAGGACGCCGAGCATGCCGCCATAAATGCGCAGGAAGATGGAGTTCATCGGTCAGCCGTCGCGCTTGAGGGAGGGCAGTTGCGCGGCGGCGTGGGGCACGAACAGGTAGCCCTTGTTTCGCACGGTCTTGATCAGGCGCGGGTGATCGGGGTCGTCGCCGATGCGTGGGCGGATTTTCGAAATGCGCACGTCGATGGAGCGGTCCTGGCCGTCGTAGCCGACGCCGCGCAGGGCCGTGAAGATTTCTTCGCGGGAAAGGATGCGCCCGGCGTTGGCGACCAACAGCCACAACAGATCGAATTCGGCGCTGGTCAGCTCGACGCTCTGGTCATTGAGCCAGGCCTCGCGCAGGGTGTTGTCCACCACCAGCGCGCCGAATTCCAGCCGGTGCTGTTCCTCGGCGGGGCTTTCGACAGTTTCGCTGCGCCTTAACAACGCATGGATGCGCGCAAGCAGGACCCGGGGATGCACCGGTTTGCCAACGTAATCGTCGGCGCCCATGTCCAGACCCTGAATCTGGTCACTGTCGTCGGTGCGCGCGGTGAGCATCAGGATCGGGCCGTCATAGTGGGTGCGCACCTTGCGGCAGATGCTCAGGCCGTCTTCGCCGGGCAGCATGAGGTCGAGAATCACCAGATCCGGCTGCTCGTCGATGATTCGCTGCGCCGCCCGCGCGCCGTCCCCTTCCAGGCTCACGCGCAGGCCGTTGTTTTCGAGGTAGTCGCGGGTGAGTTCGGCCAGCCGCTGGTCATCCTCGACGATCAGCACCTGCCAAGGTTGTGGCTGCACGGTGAGGCTCCTTGTTTTTTCTTATTAATAGTGCTTGCGCAACGGCCTTTTGCGATAGCGTTCACGCCCGCAAAAATCCCGAAAAAATGATTTTAGCCGCCGACAAAGCGCTCATCCCAGACGCCATGCGGCCTACACGGGATTTCGCCGTTTCACACACAAATTACACACAGCTTTATCCACAGGCCATGCGTTGCAGTAAGTGTCCGAAACGCATATCTTGTAGCCCTTCGACGGCGGAGACCCTACATGTGGGGTTTTCGCCCAAATCTCAAACACAAGTCAGGGCGCGATTTCAAGGTTTTTTTCTCGCGCATTGCGTGTGCAGGAAGGGCTGAATAACCCCCGAATCTACCGCTCTACCCCGCCAGCGCGAATGGCAGACCACCCAGCCTTGGGATCTGCGCGCAGCGGCACACGTGTTGCAACATCACACGCGCATTCTGCAACAGTTTTTCGGGTGACGGGCTCAAGTCCGGCGCCCTTTTCGACTTCAACGCCAGGGAAGGTGAACCCGCCTTCCCATTCGTCCTGAAGTCATGGCCTGACGTTTGTCAGTTCACTGCCGCAAGACGAAACGGTGGGCGCTTCATTTGCGCCCAAACAAACTTAGAGAACGTGGAGACACCCATGCAAACAGACACAACTCGCGAGAATCCGCAGGCCACCGCGCCGCAGACAGGTGCGAACCAGCAGGACCTGTCCGCCACCGCTCCGGGTCAGCTGCGTGTGATCAAGCGTAACGGCACCGTCGTTGCGTACACCGATGACAAGATCACCGTCGCCATCACCAAGGCCTTTCTCGCAGTTGAGGGCGGCACCGCTGCCGCCTCGTCGCGTATCCACGACACCGTTGCGCGCCTGACCGAACAGGTCTCCGCGACCTTCAAGCGCCGCATGCCGTCCGGCGGCACCATCCACATCGAAGAAATCCAGGATCAGGTCGAACTGGCGCTGATGCGCGCCGGCGAGCAGAAAGTCGCCCGCGACTACGTGATCTACCGCAACGAGCGCTCCAAGGAGCGTGCCGGTCGCACCGCTGGCGAAACCACCGTGCAAGCGCACCCGTCGATTCGCATCACCGCCAAAGACGGTAGCCTCGCGCCGCTGGACATGGGCCGCCTGAACACCATCGTCACCGAAGCGTGCGAAGGCCTGGCCGAGGTTGACGCCAACCTGATCCAGAGCGAAACCCTGAAGAACCTGTACGACGGCGTTGCGCTGACCGACGTCAACACTGCACTGGTCATGACCGCGCGTACCCTGGTTGAGCGTGAGCCGAACTACTCGTTCGTCACCGCGCGCCTGCTGATGGACACCCTGCGTGCCGAAGGCTTGGGTTTCCTCGGTGTCGCCGAAAGCGCCACCCACCACGAAATGGTCGACCTGTACGCCAAGGCGCTGCCGGCTTACGTCGAGAAAGGCATCCAGTTCGAACTGCTGAACCCTGTGCTGGCCGAATTCGACCTGGAAAAACTGGGTAAGGCGATCAACCACGAGCGCGATCAGCAGTTCACTTACCTGGGCCTGCAGACCCTGTACGACCGTTATTTCATCCATAAAGACGGTATCCGTTTCGAACTGCCGCAGATCTTCTTCATGCGTGTGGCCATGGGCCTGGCGATCGAAGAGAAAGCCCGCGAAGACCGCGCCATCGAGTTCTACAACCTGTTGTCGTCCTTTGACTACATGGCCTCGACCCCGACACTGTTCAACGCCGGCACCCTGCGTCCACAGCTGTCGAGCTGCTACCTGACCACCGTTCCGGATGACCTGTCGGGCATTTACCACGCCATCCACGACAACGCCATGCTGTCCAAATTCGCAGGCGGTCTGGGCAACGACTGGACCCCGGTTCGCGCGCTGGGCTCTTACATCAAGGGCACCAACGGCAAATCCCAGGGCGTCGTGCCTTTCTTGAAAGTGGTCAACGACACCGCCGTTGCAGTGAACCAGGGCGGCAAGCGCAAAGGCGCTGTCTGTGCGTACCTGGAAACCTGGCACATGGACATCGAAGAGTTCATCGAGCTGCGCAAGAACACCGGTGATGATCGTCGTCGTACCCACGACATGAACACCGCCAACTGGATCCCTGACCTGTTCATGAAGCGTGTCTTCGACGACGGCAAGTGGACCCTGTTCTCGCCGTCCGAAGTGCCGGATCTGCACGACCTGACCGGTAAAGCCTTCGAAGAGCGCTACGAGTACTACGAAGCGCTGACCGAGTACCCGGGCAAGGTCAAGCTGTTCAAGACCATTCAGGCCAAAGACCTGTGGCGCAAAATGCTGTCCATGCTGTTCGAAACCGGCCACCCATGGCTGACGTTCAAGGACCCGTGCAACCTGCGTTCGCCGCAGCAGCACGTGGGCGTGGTTCACAGCTCGAACCTGTGCACCGAGATCACCCTGAACACCAACAAGGACGAGATCGCGGTCTGCAACCTGGGCTCGATCAACCTGCCGAACCACATCGTCGACGGCAAGCTGGACACCGACAAGCTCAAGCGCACCATCGACGTTGCCGTGCGCATGCTCGATAACGTGATCGACATCAACTACTACTCGGTGCCGCAAGCGAAGAACTCCAACTTCCGTCACCGTCCGGTCGGTCTCGGCATCATGGGCTTCCAGGACGCGCTGTACCTGCAGCACATTCCTTACGGTTCCGATGCCGCCGTAGAATTCGCCGACCGCTCGATGGAAGCCGTCAGCTACTACGCGATCCAGGCTTCCTGCGATCTGGCGGACGAGCGCGGTGCCTACGAGACGTTCCAGGGTTCACTGTGGTCCAAAGGCATCCTGCCGCTGGATTCGCAACAGATCCTGATCGAACAGCGTGGCCAGAAGTACATCGACGTCGACCTGGAAGAAAGCCTGGACTGGGCGCCTGTGCGTGCTCGCGTTCAGAAAGGCATTCGTAACTCGAACATCATGGCCATCGCACCGACCGCAACCATCGCCAACATCACCGGCGTGTCGCAGTCGATCGAACCGACCTACCAGAACCTGTACGTGAAATCGAACCTCTCGGGCGAATTCACCGTGATCAACCCGTACCTGGTTCGCGACCTGAAAGCCCGCGACCTGTGGGACTCGGTCATGATCAACGACCTGAAGTACTACGACGGTTCGGTGCAGCAGATCGAGCGCATCCCGCAGGAGTTGAAAGACCTCTACGCGACCGCGTTCGAAGTGGACACCAAGTGGATCGTTGACGCGGCCAGCCGTCGTCAGAAGTGGATCGACCAAGCGCAGTCGCTGAACCTGTACATCGCCGGCGCATCGGGCAAGAAGCTGGACGTGACCTACCGCATGGCCTGGTACCGTGGCCTGAAAACCACTTACTACCTCCGTGCTCTGGCCGCGACCAGCACCGAGAAGTCGACCATCAACACCGGCAAGCTGAACGCCGTTTCCAGCGGTGGCCACGGCCCGGACGACTCGGCGATCACCGCCCCGCGTCCAGCCGAAGCTGCACCGGCCGGTCCAGCGCCAGTGCCGAAAGCCTGCGCGATCGACGAGCCGGACTGCGAAGCCTGCCAGTAACACCCGCTGACAAGCGCACCTCTCTGTAGGCGCGCGCTTGCCCGCGACCAGCTCGCTCAATTGTAGGAGTGAGCTTGCTCGCGAAGCTCTCGCTCACACCACAGTCCCCTGTAGGAGTGAGCTTGCTCGCGAAGCGGTTCACGCAACACCGCGACCCGGGAGCCCAAACGCTCCCGGCCCTCGCTGTCCCTCCCCCCTTTCAGCTACACTCCCCTCTTGCCAAGCCAGGAGAACGCCCCATGCCAGCTGCCTCGCTAGAGTCCAAAAAAGCCTACTGCGCCAGAACGCGCCGCTCCAACTACGCCGCCAGCCTGCGTCTGGAAGGTTTCGAGAGCTCGCCCGCCGACTCCGAACGCCGCCTGCCCTCCCGGGAAGAACTGCTCAACAGCTACCGCAAAAAACAGGCCTGATGGTCGACAAATACGGCGTCGGACAAGACCCTTACTGTTCGCCCGGCAGCACCGTGCTGCGCAACCGTCTCGACCTCACCGACGCAAAAACCCTGGCGCAAGCCGAGCGCGACCTGTCCGAAGTCGCCGCCGAAGCCATCGACTTCTCCCCTCCTCCGTACGACCTGCCCTACCTGCAAGCCATCCACCGCCAGCTGTTCGCTGATCTCTACGATTGGGCGGGCGAACTGCGCACGGTCGACATCTCTAAAGACCAGACCCACTTCTGCGTGACCCACCGCATCGAGCCCGAGGCCAACAAGCTGTTCAAGGTGTTGGCCGACGCGAACTGGTTTCAGGAGCTGGATCGGGGAGCCTTGATTGCGGCGAGTGCGGAGCTGTTTGGTGATCTGAACGTGATTCATCCGTTTCGTGAGGGGAATGGGCGGGCGCAGCGGATTTTGTTCGAGCACATCATTGTGAATGCCGGGTTCGAGATCAGTTGGTGGCCGGTGGAGGCAGAGGAATGGATACGGGCGAATGTGGATGCGGTGGGGTGTGATTATGAGGGGATGGTGCGGGTGTTTGAGCGGTGTGTTGGGGGGGCGATTGGGGTTGATTTCAAACCCCTTGAATAAAGCCTGCCGCCCCTTCGTTTCGATGCGCAACCGGAATACCTCAGATAGACGCTGCTCGAACCGACGGATGGCAAGCTCATGCCACTGGGGTGATGGGCCACGGCTCCCGTGACTCTCAAGGCTATGGCTATTTCCATGATGTTGATTTGAATCAAGCACACCGGCGCATCTGCAAAATCTCAGTTTCGCAAACACCATATCGTGTGTATTCTTACGCCTGCGACCACAACATAGGCGATTCGCAATCAGTGAATCGTTATTAGGTCAAGAAGAATTCAGCTCGTGTTCGTGATATCGAATGAGGGCTGGAAATGACGGATAGAAGGCCTTCAGCGGAGACGTGCGGAGCAAATTTCCGTATACTCGCGCCCCCCAATCAAGGACAACGCCATGACCCACTGTGCAGCCAAAGCCGACCGAAATTCCGTGGTCACCACGTGCCTGCCGTGTCAGCGTTTTGCTCCTCTCCCGGGTGACGGCCCTAGCGCCTGACCGCCTCCACCGGAACCCCGAACACACTAGTTTCAAGAGAGCCTTCTCTCGACCGCTGTATGGCGTGACCCGTGTCACAACAGCAGCAAACCGATTACTCAAATCCACAGGCCGCGTAAAACCGGTCCTCTAGCAGGAGCCTCCTCACCATGCTGAGCTGGGACGAATTCGACAAGACCGACGAAGCTGAACCCGCCAAAGGCGCCAACGCCGGCCACGCTTCCGAAGCCGCGATGGACAAACTCGACAGCGCCGGTGGTGCTGCTGCGCTTGAAGCCCGCGCCGTCAGCGCAAACGACTCCGACGCCATTGCCCGCGCCAAAGCCGCGCTGGACAAACTGGACGTCGCCGAAGGTCTTGCCGAACTCGAAGGCTCCGCCGCCCGCGTCGCGGTCGACGAAAAACGCATGATCAACTGCCGCGCCGACCTCAACCAGCTCGTGCCTTTCAAGTACGACTGGGCCTGGCAGAAATACCTCGACGGCTGCGCCAACCACTGGATGCCGCAAGAGGTCAACATGACCACGGACATCGCCCTCTGGAAAGACCCGGAAGGCCTGACCGACGACGAGCGCCGCATCGTCCTGCGCAACCTCGGCTTCTTCTCCACCGCCGACTCCCTGGTTGCCAACAACCTCGTGCTGGCCGTGTATCGCCTCATCACCAACCCTGAATGCCGCCAGTACATCCTGCGCCAGGCCTTCGAGGAAGCGATCCACACTCACGCCTACCAGTACTGCATCGAATCGCTGGGCATGGACGAAGGCGAGATCTTCAACATGTACCACGAGATCCCGTCAGTCGCCAAAAAGGCAGCTTGGGGCTTGAAGTACACCCGTTCGATCTCCGATCCGAAGTTCGAAACCGGCACCGTCGAAACCGACAAAGAACTGCTGCGCAACCTGATCGCCTACTACTGCGTCCTGGAAGGCATCTTCTTCTACTGCGGCTTCACCCAGATCCTCTCCATGGGTCGCCGCAACAAAATGACCGGCGTCGCAGAACAGTTCCAGTACATCCTGCGTGACGAGTCCATGCACCTGAACTTCGGCATCGACGTGATCAACCAGATCAAAATCGAAAACCCACACCTGTGGGATGCCGAAATGAAGGAAGAAGCAACCCAGATGATCCTGCAAGGGACCCAACTGGAAATCGAATACGCCCGCGACACCATGCCCCGAGGCGTGCTCGGCATGAACGCAGCGATGATGGAGGACTACCTCAAGTTCATCGCGAACCGTCGTTTGAGCCAGATTGGTTTGAAGGAAGAGTACCCGGGGACGACTAACCCGTTCCCATGGATGAGCGAGATCATGGACTTGAAGAAAGAGAAGAATTTCTTTGAGACGCGGGTTATTGAGTATCAGACGGGTGGAGCTTTGAGCTGGGATTGATTTGATCTCGACTTAGTGAGCTGCACACGAAAGGGCTGCCAGAAATGGTGGCCCTTTTTGTTGCGCTGCTGACTGCCGAGCAGGACTCAAGGACTCCCAATCAAAACATTGCGTACGGACACTGATGATCGTTCCTCACGCTCCGCGTGGGAATGCAGCCACCGACGCTCCGCGTCGACCCGCTAGTTTGATCCCCCATCCCGCCGCTGATAGCCTTAGCCCTAACCGTAACTCTCTTCTCAAACTTATACCGAAGGCTCAACCGGTGACAGACCCAGAGTTGCTGGATGCACTTAAAGCTGAAAACGCTCGGCTAATCGCCTTGCTCGACGCTCACGGCATCAATTGGCAGCCGCGCGCCGAGCCCGCACTTATACCTCTGACGCCCATTGAATCGTCATACGCGCTAGATACCCAAAGCAAAGTCGCGCTCTTTCGTAGCCTGTTCAAAGGTCGCACCGATATCTACCCACTCCGCTGGGAAGGCAAAAGCGGCAAATCTGGTTATGCACCTGCATGTGGAAATGAGTGGCGCCCGGGCATCTGCGAAAAGCCGCGGATTAAGTGCGGCGACTGCCACCAGCGCCAACTTCTAGAGGTGAATGACGACGTCATCTTTCGGCATCTTGCAGGCGCGGTAGTCGTAGGTGTTTATCCCCTCCTCAAAGACGACACCTGCTTCTTTTTAGCGGCTGACTTCGATGAGTCTGAGTGGCGCGATGATGTGCGCGCATTCGCGCGGTCCTGCGATGCGCTCGGCGTGCCCGTGGCCCTGGAAATTTCACGTTCTGGGAACGGCGCCCATGCTTGGATATTTTTTGAGGATAAGGTGCTTGCCAGTGACGCGCGCCGTCTTGGAGCAGCGATCATTAGCCACGCCTGCGAGCGTACGCGGCAACTATCCCTCAGCTCCTACGACCGGTTGTTTCCTAATCAGGACACCATGCCCAAAGGTGGCTTCGGCAACTTGATTGCACTACCGCTGCAAAAACGCGCCAGGGCACAGCAACACAGCGTGTTTGTGGACGCCGACCTTACGCCCTACGCCGATCAGTGGACGTTTCTGGCTAATCTCCAACGGATGGATCCAGCGCGGATCCACCCTGTGATTACGGACGCTACGGGCAACCGGGACCCAGTGGCCGTTGCCTATGTTGACGAGCAGGAAAATGCGCAGCCTTGGAAAGATCAGGGATCACAATCACAAAAATTCAACTGCCCGCTGCCTACTACCCTAACTATCACTCTGGCGAATTTAATCTACTTCGAAAAGGCGCAGCTGCCTCAGCCGTTGAGCAATCAGTTGATCCGCCTAGCGGCGTTCCAGAACCCCGAATTCTACAAGGCACAAGCGATGCGCCTGTCGGTATGGAATAAGCCCAGAGTCATCGGTTGCGCGCAGAATTTTCCGAAGCATATCGCCCTGCCCCGCGGCTGCTGGGATTCAGTGCAGAAGTTAATGGATGAGCACAAAATTAAGCTACTTGTGGGGGACGAGCGCTTCGCAGGCAAACCTCTAGTTGTCAGTTTCATGGGCATTTTACGCCCCGACCAAGAAGACGCCGTCACGGCCGTGCAGGCCCACGACACCGGAATTCTTTGCGCGCCGACAGCGTTTGGTAAAACAGTAAGTGCAGCCGCGCTTATTGCGAGGCGTAGGGTGAACACGTTGGTGTTGGTCCATAGAACGGAGCTTTTAAGGCAGTGGCAAGAACGATTGCAAGCTTTCCTCGGCGTCGGCAAAGACCTCGTCGGGACCATTGGCGGCGGTAAGCCGAAGATTACCGGCCAAGTCGATATAGCCGTCATGCAATCGTTGTCGCGCAAAGGAGAGATCAGTGCGCTGGTGAAGAACTACGGCCAGATCATTGTCGACGAATGCCATCATCTGTCTGCGGTATCTTTCGAAGCCCTGTTACGCAGCTCATCCGCACGCTACGTGCTGGGACTCACGGCAACCCCGATTCGCCGTGATGGGCAGCATCCCATCATTTTCATGCAATGCGGGCCCATTCGTCATACAGCTACCCGTCCTGCCAGTGCCCCTCATGACCTATCGGTGACGCCTCGCATGCTAACTGGCCCCATCGTCGTACCAGAGGGCTCGGGCATTCAGGAAGTATTCAGGCAACTGGCCGATGACTCACAACGCGCGACCGTCATCGTTTCTGCCGTGGTGAATGCTTATCGGCATGGCCGAAAAGTGCTGGTGCTTACACAGCGCACAGAACATGTAGAGAAACTCGACTTAGCACTAAGAAAGCATGTCGAGAATTTATACACACTGCATGGACGCATGCCCAAAAAGCAGCGGGCGTCGTTAATCAGCACATTGGAGTCTCTGCCTGAAGATGCGCCGCGAGTGCTTTTGGCCACCGGCACCCTGATCGGCGAGGGTTTTGACCATCCGCCTTTAGATACTCTCGTACTGGCGATGCCGATTTCTTGGCGGGGGATCCTGCAACAATACGCGGGACGATTGCACCGGGAGCACGCCGCTAAGTCCGACGTACATGTCATCGACTTTGTAGACGAAGGCAACGCCGCGTTATTGAGAATGTGGGAGAAACGCAAAGCGGGTTACAGAGCGATGGGTTACCGGCTGGTCGATTCATTCAGCTCAATGCCCCTTTTGTAAGACTCTGCTGCGACCTCGATCAAGAGCGCGTTAGCGAACCCAACGGGACTGGCGTGCCCGTTAGGGTAGGGGCCAACTACTCTACCGAAGCACCCAGCAACACCAACTCGGTTTACCAACCGCCCGCCTCCACTAGCCTTCGACGCTCCGCCCCCATTTCAGATTAAAGGATGAATCCATGGGCCGAAGCCGCTACACGATTACTGAAATCGACGAACCTCACTTCCTGACCTGCACAATCGTTGAATGGCTGCCCCTGTTCACCCGCCCGGCCTTGGTCGATAACGTGCTTAACACTTGGCGCTTTCAACAAGCGAATCAAGGTCTACAGCTCTATGGGTATGTCGTTTTAGAAAATCACCTTCACTATCTCGCTCAGTCTCCAGACCTTGCAAAATCCGTGGCTGGCTTCAAGTCCTACACGGCGCGAAACATCATCGACTACCTCCAACTCGCCCATGCTGAAAGCACTCTCCAGCGACTTCGATTCGCTAAGCGCGCGCATAAGGTGGACCGTGTTTATCAGGTCTGGCAGGAGGGCGTGCATGCGGAAATGGTCTACAGCGAGAGTGTCATGCAGCAGAAGCTCGACTACATACATCAGAACCCGGTGAAGCGAGGGTATGTGGACTCGGGGGAGCAATGGCGATATTCGAGTGCGCGGGATTACCAAGGGGAGAAAGGGCTGATCGACGTGCAGCGTTGGTACTGATGGACGCGGAGCGTCCTGGGCTGCATTCCCAAGCAGAGCGTGGGAACGATCGGATCACCTGAACTTTGAAATCAAGGTGGTAGCCCGCCCGAAGTCTGAGGGGATCGGCTAATCGCGAGGCCAAGGATAAGAGGCGTAAGGCTACTAGCCAAAAATCCAAACCATTCGTACAGTGCTAGGTAATTTTTCCTACACGCGGAATGGAACAGTGCTCCCCACGTTAAGCCAGAGGATGTCGTCAAAGGAGGTTGACTCTACTCAGCCTGAGCGCGCTCAGCCGCGCTTCACCAAAGGAGAAATCTACCAACGACAGCGCGACATCCACCTCCCCTATGGAGGCAGCTATCAGCCGGGAATTACTCGCTCAACAAAATCGAGTGCTGTTTTCATATTCACCGGTAAATCCGGGGAGCAGTACGGCTACCACGATAAGAAAGACGACCTGGGTGTCTACTCCTACACAGGGGAAGGTCAGACCGGAGACATGACGCTGTCGAAAGGAAACCTCGCGATTCTGAACCATGCGCGTGAGGGGCGAGCGCTGCACCTATTTGAATCGCTGGGTCACGGAAAAGGACATCGCTATCTAGATGAGTTCTGCTGTGCAAGTTATGAATGGGGCGAAGGCCTCGACAAACACGGCAACAAGAGACGAACTATCGTCTTCCGCTTAGTCCCCGTGAGCGTGAATGTGCAGGATGAGGTCAAACCTGATGCAGATAACGAAGAAGACGAGGCGGTGGACATGTCGCTCTCGGCCGCAAGAAAGACGGCGCTTGAGGCTTCCGACACGCCTGAGGGAGACCAAAACCTTGTGTTAAAAACTGTTTACGCTCGGAGTAAAAAAGTAAAACGCTACGTGTTACTGCGAGCAGATGGGACCTGTGAGAGCTGCGGAAAACCTGCCCCCTTCTACAAAGTCGACGGCGCTCCATACCTAGAGCCCCACCATGTAAATCGACTTTCTGACGGGGGATTGGATCATCCCAACTTCGTGGGCGGGGTGTGTCCGACGTGCCATCGCGAGATTCACTACGGGAAAGATGGCAGCAAGAAGAATGAAGAACTTCGTGTCGCGATAATGACGAAGGAGAATGCATTAGCCAAAGCTTTGCAAAGATAAAAGATCGAAAAAGTCCGCAGTACCAACGTAGGTACAAGTGAATGCTCTATCGGTGTGAGTAATCCTGCCGATACATGGTTATCCGCCACGCCGCATCGCGAGCAAGCTCAATCCTACAGATTCTTGAGCGCTCGCAAAATCTCCACCCTCACGGACCAAACAAAAGACCAAGGACATGGCCAAGAAAACCTCCCTCTTCGACGACTTATTTCATATCGCCAGCAAATTACCTTGGTGGCTCAGCGCGCTGATCGCGATCAGCTCCGGCGTTTACCTGCACTCGGTAGCAACCGCGCCAATGCCCGTTTACGCCGACCCTCAACATTTGCAGTCGGTAGTGTTCGGCACCATGGCGCACACCGGAGCAATGATTGGCCAGTACCTCCTGCCATTCATCTTCACTGCCGGAGCCATCGCCTCAATCATCGGCCGCCGCAAACGCCGCAATCTCCTCGAATCCGCCGCCACCACCAAAGGCAACCCACTGCTCAGCATCACCTGGCACGAGTTCGAATTACTGGTGGGTGAAGCCTTACGTCGGCGCGGCTACTCAGTACGAGAAACAGGCAAAAACGGCCCGGACGGCGGCATTGATCTGATCGCACGCAAGGACGGCGAGACGTACGTGGTGCAGTGCAAACAATGGCGTTCAGTGCAGGTGGGTGTGCCGGTGGTGCGGGAGTTGTATGGCGCGATGGCGGCTGAGGGCGCTGTCGGTGGGTTCGTTGTCACCAGTGGGACGTTCACCAAACCGGCGAGGGATTTTGCAGAAGGTCGCAACGTGCAACTGGTCGACGGTACGGTGCTGAAGCAGTGGATCGCCGAAGCGAAGAAGCCCGGTCCACGGCCGACGGTCGAGGTGGCTCCAGAGCGTGTCGAGCCCGCCATCGTTGAGCCGGCGGTCGTCGTTACGCCAAGTCCCGCTCCAGCTCCGATTCCCGTTCAAGCGCCACCTCCAACCGCGATGCCACCCGTCACACGAGAAGTCGAGCCTGAACCTGCTGCACCCCTTTGCCCGCACTGCCGCAAAACCATGGTGATACGTGTCGCGAGAACCGGCGCCAACGCTGGCGGGAATTTCTGGGGGTGTGTGGCTTATCCGAAATGCCGTGGGATCCGGGCGATTTTCGCGCCGATGACGGTGAAGTAACGCCGCCAGACCAAATGAGCGCGTCAGCCAACCCCTGACGTGCTCCGCATAAACCTCGCATCAACAAGCCACCGCCGCGCAAACACTCTAGCGGCGTTATGAGATGGCGGCGTATCAGTGACGAATCAGGTGCTGACACGATTTTCGCGGGCAAGGGCGCTCCTACAGTGGATGTGTGCCTGGCAGGAACTATCTGGCGGCACTCATACAAAGCGCCGTGCCGCGAAGCACCACGAACCCCTGAAAGTTCCCGCCCAAGCCCCCTTCCCCACATAACATTTTCGCTAACAAATAGTTACCCGGGTTTCATTTGCCCCCGCCGCCCATCGTTCCTAAAGTGGCCTCACCCCATCGAACCCGCCCAGCGCAGAAACGATGGAAATCCACACCCAAGCCGGAGAACGTCAAACGCCTGATCAGCTTTTAGCATTTTGTTTCTGTCGTTTCGCTACGTCGTTGCTCCCGACGTGGTGCCTCCAAGCTCCAAACTTCAGCCGCTCCCCAGCGGCTTTTTTTTGCTCAGCATTTGCTGAATCCGACCTGCCATCTGCGCCGTATCAGCGACCGGGCGCGCATCAAGCCGACCACAAGCGCCAACGTGCAAAACATCACCCAGCAATCGCGCCACATCCACCATATCCAACGCGTCCATCCCCTGCCGGGTAACAAATTGCGTCCCCAACCGCAGCGCATGATGCCCGGCGGATGAGGGATCAACACAAGTCCCGATCAGAATCCCCTGCGCCTGCAACGCGTGCATCACAGCCCGCGGATCAGCATCAAGTGACAGCGGCAGTAAGAGTTGATGGGTGTGCACCTCACCGTCATTCGCCCCTATGACAGGCAAGCCCGCATCGACCAGCGCGCGATGCAGCGCCGCGCTATTGCCGACAATGCTGGCGGCATATTCGCGGCCGGTGGCCTGGGCTTCGGTGAGGGTGACCGCCAGGGAGGGCAGCCGGCCGGCGTCGTAGTTGGCAAGCATCCGGGTGTCGAGCAACTCGCGCAGAGCGAATGCATCGTCCGGGTCGCGGCCAAGCACCAGCCCTTGCGGGCGTCCGGGCAAGGTTTTGTAGGTGGAGCTGCTGATGAGATCGACGCCGGCGTCAAAGGGGTTGGGGTAGGTGCCGCCTGCGATCAGGCCCAGCACGTGGGAGGCGTCGAACAGCGTTTTGGCGCCGACCGCACGGGCCGCGCTGACCACGGGGGCGATGTCGTCGGCCTTGATCATGACGCTGCGTCCGAGCACGACAAGCCTGGGGCGGGTTTGGGTGATCATTTCCGCCGCGCGCTCTGCATCCAGCTGGCAGTTGCGGCGGTCGAACGGCAGGTCTTCAACCACCAGACCTGCCAATTCTGCAGTCCCGCCACGGCGCTGGCTCAGATGTCCACCGTGCTCAGCGGCGGGTGCCAGCACTTTGTCGCCCGGTCGGCAGTAGGCGTGGAAGATGGCCAGGTTGGCCAGGGTGCAACTGGCCAATCGAACTTCCGCCCATGCCGCGCCGAACAGGGTCATGGCCGCCTGGCGGGTGAAGGTTTCAAGCTCGCTGACCAGTTCGGTGTCCGGCTGTTCTTTGTGGCCGGTTGGGCCCATCGCCGGGTAGGCGCCGAGCGCGGGGTTGTAGGCGGCGATGGCGCGGGCGCTGGGGAGGTTGGCGCCGGCGTAGAGCATCAGGCGCTGGGTTTCCAGCTGCGGCAATCGGTCGGCACAGGCGGCGAGCAAGGCATCAAGGTCACGGGGCATGGTCGGCAGCTCCCTTAATGGCTAATCAACAATCACTCAACGGCGAATGGAGTCCGGGTGCTCGGATTCATCCCTGACGAGCAGCATCAGGGCGTCGCGTTTTTCCAGCAGGTGGTGGCGCAGGATGCTGCTCAGGCGCTTGCCGTCCCGGGCTTGCAGGGCTTCGATCATTTCTTCGTGGTCGTGCAGGGCGCGGTCCCATTTCGGCGCCTGATGGTTGGAGAGGAAACGTAATGCGTGGATGCGCCGGTTCAGTGACAGGTAGACCTGACGCAGCGCCGAGTTGCGTGCGGCCAGGTTGATCAGGTCGTGGATGGCGCGGTTGCGCTGGTAGTAACCCGGCAGGTCGTTCTGGTTTTTGCTGACCACCATGGCGTAGTGCAGCGCTTTGATGTCTTCGATTTCCTGGGCGGTGATGCGCTCACAGGCCAGCTCTCCGGCGAAGGCTTCGATGCCGCTCATCAGTTCGAAGGTTTCGCGGATCTCCAGCTCCGACATGCGGGCAACGCTGGCGCCACGGTTCGGGTTGATTTCGATCAACCCTTCCACGGCCAGCACTTTCAGCGCTTCACGCAATGGCGTGCGGGAGATGCCGAGGGTTTCGCACAGCTCGCGTTCGTTGAGCTTGGTGCCCGGAGGGAGCACGCCTTCGGTGATGAAGCCGCGTAAGTGATCAATGACGATGTCGTGCAGGCGCTGGCGTTCGACTTTTGGCATTGGCCGGGCGTCGGGCTGTGCGCTCATTTCTTCAATATTTTGCATTCAAAAATCCTTCCGGGACCCGCTCTAGCGCCGAGTCCTTATTCGAAAATGCTCCAGTTCGCTGGGAAGATTAGCGTAATTAGGCCGTTTGACACAGCATTGCCCTGTGCTAAGTTAATTTTGAATTCAAAATACCAAATTATAAAAACAAGGAGACACCGATGCTGAAGCTCGATTTCCACCCTGCCGGTCGCCACTTCCTTCAGATTCCGGGGCCTAGTCCGGTGCCGGATCGCATCCTCCGCGCGATGAGTTACCCCACCATTGACCACCGCGGCCCTGAGTTCGGCGCGCTAGGGCTCAAGGTGCTGGAAGGCATCAAGCAGATCTTCAAGACCGTGCATCCGGTGGTGATTTATCCCGCGTCGGGCACTGGTGCGTGGGAAGCGGCGCTGTGCAACACCCTGAGCTCGGGCGACGAAGTGTTGATGTTCGAGACCGGCCACTTCGCGACGCTGTGGCAGAAGATGGCGCTGAGCCTCGGCCTCAAGCCGCAGTTCATCGGTCGGCCCGGCATTGAGGGCTGGCGCGGTGGCGTCGATGCGCAAATGATCGAAGACCACCTGCGCGCTGACGGCGGGCATCGCATCAAGGCTGTCTGCGTCGTGCACAACGAGACCAGCACCGGCGTGACTTCGGATATCGCTTCCGTGCGCAAGGCCATTGATGCGGCGGGCCACCCTGCCCTGCTGCTGGTCGACACGATCTCCGGCCTGGCCTCCGCTGACTATCGTCATGATGAGTGGGGCGTGGACGTGACCGTTTCCGGCTCACAGAAAGGCCTGATGTTGCCGCCGGGCATCAGCTTCAACGCCCTGTCGCCCAAAGCCATCGAGGCCAGCAAAAGCGCCGGTTTGCCGCGCAGTTTCTGGGCGTGGGACGAGATCATCGAGATGAACAAGACCGGTTATTGGCCGTACACGCCGAATACCAACTTGTTGTACGGCTTGTCCGAAGCGCTGGACATGATCCTCGGCGAAGGCCTGGACAATGTGTTCATCCGTCATAACCGTCTGGCAAAAGCCTGCCGCACCGCCGTGAGGGCCTGGGGCCTGGAAATCCAGTGCGCTGACCCGAGCGTTTACAGCCCCGTGCTGACCGGCGTGATGACACCTGAAGGCATCGACGCCGACCAGGTGCGCAAGACCATTTATGAGCGCTTCGACATGTCCCTCGGCACCGGCCTAGGCAAGATGAAAGGCCGCATGTTCCGCATCGGCCACCTGGGCGACTGCAACGACCTGATGCTGATGGCCACCCTCACCGGCTGCGAAATGGGCCTGCAGATGGCCGGCGTAAAACTTCAGTCCAGCGGCGTTCTGGCCGCCATGGATTACCTGGGAGGGCAAACGGTGCCGCTGCGACGCGACTGACGCGCCGCTCCGTCTCCACCCCGCTCCGCCCGGCTGCGGCACTCCCGCAGCTTTTTTGACACATCTCACTATCCCGAATCATCGCGTTGTCAGCGAACACAATAAGAAACTGGAGATAGCACATGAAGTTTTTACGTCTGCGCCCCACCACGGTGGTGCTGTTCATGCTGTGCGCCATGTATTTCATTACGTACCTGGACCGCGTCAATGTCAGCACCGCCGCCGTCGGTTTCGGTAAAGAATTCAATCTGAGCAAAACCGAGATCGGCATCGTCTTCTCGGCCTTCGCGTACCCCTATCTGATATTCCAAATCATCGGCGGCTGGGTCAGCGACCGATTCGGCGCCAAGCGAACGCTGGTGGTGTGCGGGCTGATCTGGGCCAGCGCCACGGTGCTGACGGGTCTGGCCGGCGGCTTCGTTTCGCTGATCGTCGCGCGGATATTACTCGGCCTTGGTGAGGGCGCCACCTTCCCGGCTGCAACAGCGGCAATGTCCCGCTGGATTCCCAAGGAAAAACGCGGCTTCGCCCAAGGCATCACCCACGCCTTCGCCCGCCTCGGTAATGCATTGGCGCCGGCAGCGATGATCGCGGTGATGGCCACGTATGGATGGCGCGAATCGTTTTACGTCTGCGCGGCCACCAGCTTCGTCTGGGTCATCTTGTGGATGGCGGTGTTCACCGAGCACCCGAAAGACCACCCGCGCATCTCCAAGCAGGAACTGGACACCCTGCCGCCGCCGAAAGTTAAGTCCAATGTTGTGCTGCCGTGGGGTCGCCTGTTCAAGCGTATGGCCCCAGTCACGATCGTTTACTTCTGCTACGGCTGGACGCTGTGGCTGCTGCTCAGTTGGGTGCCGATGTACTTCATGAACATGGGCCTGGATTTGAAGGGCACGGCGATTTTCGCGTCGACGGTGTTCTTTGGCGGCGTGGTTGGCGATACGTTGGGCGGTATCGTCAGCGACCGCATTTATACGCGGACCAAGGACCTGAACAAGGCGCGCAGCCTGATGGTCGCCGTGTGCCTGGGCCTGACGCTGCTGTCGCTGGTGCCGTTGATGTTCACCAAGGACATGCACATTTCCCTGGCCTGCCTGGCCATCGGGTTTTTCTTCTCGGAGATGACGATTGGCCCAATGTGGGCGATTCCGATGGACATCGCGCCGGACCATTGCGGTACCGCGAGCGGCATGATGAACACCGGATCGGCCATGGCCGCCATCGTCAGCCCGGTGGCCGCCGGTCTGTTGATCGACAAGTTTGGCAACTGGCAGCTGCCGTTTCTGGTCAGCATTGTTCTGCTGGCGATCGGCGTGGTGCTGTCGTTCCGCATGAAGCCGCAGAACAAGTTTGACTACGGGCAGCCGGCTGCGCCTCTGACAGCGAGTGCGGAACCGGCGCCGGTGGTCAGTAAATAAAGCCACAACGGGAGCCGCCTTCGGGCGGCGTTCTGATCCATAAAGCTTCAGCCCCGCACGCTGCAATCGAACCCCTTCAATGGAGCACCCTTTTGGACACTGACACCCAACCTTCGCGCCTGGCGCAGCTGATCGTCGATGCACAGATCAAGCATGAGCTGTTGGCCGAGCTGGAGTTCGACCTGAACCCGCCAGACCGGGACGCGGCGTACCTCACGCAACAGAAAATCCTGCGCTTGCGAGGCGTTGAGGCCGGCGGCTGGAAGATCGGTTCGAAATCCGCTGACGGGCCGATTCAGGGCTCGCCGCTGCCCCGCGACTGCCTGTTCCCGTCGACCGGCACGCTGGACCGCAGCGTCTATCCGCCAGTGGGTCTGGAGCTAGAAATCGCCTTCCGCTTCCACCGCACCTTCAGTCCTCGGGATGAGGCGTACAGCGACGAGGAGGTCATGGCCGGCATTGGCGAGATGGCGGCGGCTATCGAGGTGGTCTCCAGCCGGTTCGCGGCGTGGCCGAAGATCGAGCCACTGACGCAATTAGCTGATCTGCTTAACCACGGCGCCCTGGTGGTGGGTGATTTCGTACCCTATAACGTGACTTTTCCCTTCGTTGAACCGACGCTTTCATTCACGCTGAATGGCGAGAGCGTTGTGCCGTCGAAGGTCGCCAATCCTGCGGGCGACCCGCGCCGGTTGTTGCCGTGGCTGGTCAACCATCACACCCTGAACGGTCTGCCGTTGCCCGAGGATTTCGTGATCACCACGGGGTCTTATACCGGCATGCACTTCGCCCAGGGCATGGCTGAGGTGCTGGGACAGATCGACGGATTGCCACCGGTCTCACTGACGCTGGCTTGACGCTGTACCTCGCTGCGATAAAAAACCCGCCGATGTGGCGGGTTCTTTTTGCTGTGCAGCGTTTAGTCAGGGCGGCGAACGTACGAGCGGTAAACCGGCTGCCAGAAGTCCTTTTCGATGGCCGCTGACAATTCTTCTTCCGATTGCGGTGGCGCCACACTGTCGCGCTGGGCCGCCATGCCGACGGCAAACGCGATGCGCTTGCTGACCGCTTGAACATCCCGCAACGGCGGCAACATCTGTCCTGCCGCTGCGCACTCAGCCAGCGCCTGGGCCGATGCCATCAGCATGCCGTCGGTGACGCGGGTCGCCTTGCTCGCGATGGCGCCGAGGCCGATGCCGGGGAAGATGTAGGAGTTATTGCACTGGGCGATGGGAAAAGTCTTGCCCAGCACCTCGATGGGCAGAAACGGGCTGCCCGTCGCCACCAGCGCCTGCCCGTCGGTCCATTGCAGAATATCCTTGGGGTGCGCTTCGATCTGCGAAGTCGGATTGGACAGCGGCATGATGATCGGCTGCGGGCAGTGGCTGTGCATCGTCTCGACGATCTGCTGGGTGAACAGTCCGGCCTTGCCCGACACACCAATCAGCACCGTGGGTTTGGCGTTGCTGACCACCTCATGCAGCGAGGGCCAGTGGGCGCTGAAATTCCAGTCGTTCAACGATTCGCTGGAGTGGGCCAGGCGCTGTTGGAAATCGTACAGGCCCGGCTGGCGATCGGTCAGCAACCCTTTGCTGTTGAGCAGGTACACCTGGCTGCGCGCCTTGGCTTCGGACAAACCTTCCAGCTGCATGGCGGCGATGATCTGCTCGGCGATCCCACAACCCGCTGACCCGGCGCCTACAAAGGCGACGGTCTGATCGGACAAGCGCTGGCCCTTCATCTTGCAGGCGGCCAGCAAGGTGCCGACGGTGACTGCCGCGGTGCCCTGAATGTCATCGTTGAAGCAGCAGAGTTGATCGCGAAAGCGCGCCAGCAGGGGCATGGCGTTGGTCAGCGCGAAGTCTTCGAATTGCAGAATGGCTTCTGGCCAACGCCGCTGAACGCCTTCGACGAATGCCTGCACGAACGCATCATATTCAGCGCCGCGAACACGCTCCTGGCCACGGCCGAAATACAGCGGATCCGCCAGCAGCGCCGGATTGTTGGTGCCGACGTCGAGCACCACCGGCAGCGTGTAGGCCGGGCTGATGCCGCCGCACGCCGTGTACAGCGACAACTTGCCGATGGGAATGCCCATGCCGCCGACGCCCTGATCACCAAGGCCGAGAATGCGTTCGCAGTCGCTGACGACGATGACTTTGACGTTGTCTTTGGTGACGTTGTTGAGGATCTCGTCGATGCGGTCCTTGTCGGCGATGCTGATGAACAAGCCGCGATGGCTGCGGTAGATGCGGGAAAATTCTTGGCAGACTTTGCCGACGGTGGGGGTGTAGATGATCGGCAGCATCTCGTCGAGATGGTCGTCGACGACGCGGTAGAAGAGTGTTTCGTTGGAATCCTGGATCGAGCGCAGGAGAATGTGTTTGTCCAGATCGGTCGTGCAGGCCTGGTACTGGTGATAGGCGCGGCTCGCCTGCTGCTCGATGGTTTCGACGCGTTCCGGCAGCAGGCCCTGCAGGGCCAGGGCCTCACGCTCGGCGAGGCTGAATGCCGTGCCTTTGTTCAGGAGTGGAGTGCCCAACAACGTGGGACCGGCGAAAGGGACTTGCAAGGTGCGATCAGTGGCATGGGTCATGTCTGTCTCCTGTGCTAATTGTATTTTGAATTCAATGTACACCTTTGGGTTGGAAAGCCAATGCGCGAATGGAAATCTGCGGCGCTTGACCTGGCCTCTTCCCGGCTAAAGCCGGTCCCACTAGACATCGCGTACACCCATTGAATTGGTTCATGCCGCATACCCTGTGGGACTGGCTTTAGCCGGGAAGGCGTCAGGCGTCACACTGCACATATTGTGTTGTACATACCGGCCTCTTCCCGGCTGAAGCCGGTCCCACTAAACACCGCGTACACCCAGGGAATTGGCTCATGCCGCATACCCTGTGGGACCGGCTTTAGCCGGGAAGGCGTCGGGTGTCTCGCTGCAAATCTTGTGTTGTACATCCCGGCCTCTTCCCGGCTGAAGCCGGTCCCACTAAACACCGCGTACACCCATTGAATTGGTTCATGCCGCATACCCTGTGGGACTGGCTTTAGCCGGGAAGGCGTCAGGCGTCACACTGCACATATTGTGTTGTACATACCGGCCTCTTC
>NZ_JAUFNS010000044.1:0-15530 GCF_041060445.1 Pseudomonas sp. W2-17
CTAATAGGGGGGGGGCGGGGGCGGGGGGGGGGGGGGGGGGGGTATAATTGAAACCCCCCCCCCAAACCCCCGCCGCCCCCCCCCCCAACAACCGCGCCCCCCCCACGCCGCTTCAATCAGCAGAGCTTGTCAATGACCCGCAGGCCAGGCGCTTGCTGAACGGCACCCCATTCACTGCTCAGGGTTTCCAGCACCTGGCAGAGGAACTGCTTGTCCGCCGCGGCCTTTTTGCCGACATAGCCGTGGCCCTTGCGGTACATCTTCAGCCGGGCACGCATGTGCGGGTGCTGACTCTCGAATTGTTCTTCCTCGGTGCAGGCACCCAGGCCGTCCATGTGCACGTTGCCTTCCTCGCACACCCAGAGGATGTGGCTATCAAGGGAATCCTTGCGAGCGGCGAACAGTCGAGCCAATTGATCAATGGTAGGTTGGTTGTTCAGGTTCATGGTTGTTACCCCTTTTTGACCACTGGTTAATCTATCGAGTGAGTTCAAACGCAATGGCGAATCGTCCGTCGATTCGCAGTCCTTCCAAACGCTGACAAACATGGTCCGTCGGTACACAGAGCCGGTGCCGGGCCGCAAACGTGTGGGTATTGATGAAGGCAGGGGGAAAGATCGGACCTGGACGAGAAAGGGCGGACGCCTGGAAGACACGGGCGACTGGGTGGTCGACCACAAGTGTCATGAGGACGTGTCGCCAGCGCTCGGCCTGGTGGGTCGATCATGCCGGTTCGGCTTCATCAATCTGCCTTGTGGGCAGCACACATCCAGAGGTTGTTCGACGGCTGTGTCGAACGGGCCCGGAATACTTTTGCCAGCTCTCCCGATCGGGGAGACGCCTGCACTATGCAGTCGGCAAAAGGCCTCGTCAACGGTTTTGTAGTGATTATTTTCAATCACTACATATTTTGTAGTTTCAGAACATGGAGGTCGATTCGTGACTACAAAGTCAATGAATCCGGGGGGAGCAGCGCAGGGACAGGCCGCAGACAGGAAAAAGGAGCGGGTAAAACGACGCTTGCCCGCGACCGGATCAGCCAGCCATTACATCTGGCTGAATGACCCCATCGCGGGCAAGCAGGTGTCGCTATAAATCCAGGCGCGAACAGTTACGCCTGTGGAGCCTTCTGCAGTTCAAACAGCAACAGCGAACGCGGCGTGACCGTGTACTCGCTGCCGAACTCGAACTGATCCTTGCCATCGATCTCTGGCTGATTGGTGTCAATCAGGCTGGTCCAGTTGAGGCCTTCCGGCACCTCCGGCAGCGTGAAGTTGACGCCGTCATGGTGGGAGTTGACCACCAGCAGCAGCGTCGCTTCGGAGCCGCGACGACGGATACCGGTTTCTTGCGCGCGGCCATCCATCAACATGCCCAGGCAGCGGCCGTTCGGATCTTCCCACTGCTCGATGGTCATCTCTTCGCCGCTTGGCGACAACCACGTCACGTCCTTCACGCCCAGTTCTTCGTTGTAATCGCCCACCAGGAAGCGGCTACGACGCAGGATCGGGTACGACTGACGCAGCTTGATCAGACGCTTGACGAATGCCAGCAAGGCCTTGCCGTCTTCATCCAGATACCAATTGACCCAGCCGATCTCGCTGTCCTGGCAATAGGCGTTGTTGTTGCCGTGCTGGGTACGGGCGAACTCGTCGCCGGCGACCACCATCGGCGTGCCCTGGGCCAGGATCAGCGTCGAAAAGAAGTTACGCATCTGACGCAAACGCAGGGCATTGATTTCCGGGTCGTCGGTCGGGCCTTCGACGCCGCAGTTCCATGAACGGTTGTCGTTGCTGCCGTCCTGGTTGTTCTCGTCGTTGTCCTCGTTGTGCTTGTCGTTGTACGACACCAGGTCGTGCAGCGTGAAGCCATCGTGGGCGGTGATGAAGTTCACCGACGCATACGGCCGGCGGCCACGCTGGTTGAACAGGTTGCCCGACGCCGTCATGCGGTTGGCGAAGTCGGCCAGTTGGCCTTCATCGCCTTTCCAGAAGGCACGGATGTTGTCGCGGAATTTGTCGTTCCACTCCGCCCAGCCCGGCGCGAAGTTGCCGACCTGGTAACCGCCTGGACCGCAGTCCCATGGCTCTGCGATCAGTTTCACCGAACGCAGCACCGGATCCTGGCGGCAGGCCACGAGGAAGCTGTGGCGTTCGCTGAAACCATCGTGGTAACGGCCGAGGATGGTGGCCAGGTCGAAGCGGAAGCCGTCGACGTGCATCTCGGTTGCCCAGTAGCGCAGCGAGTCGGTGACCATCTGCAGCACGCACGGGTGGCTCAGGTCGAGTGTGTTGCCGGTACCCGAATCGTTGATGTAGAAACGCTTGTCATCCGGCATCAGGCGGTAGTACGAGGCGTTGTCGATACCGCGCATCGACAGGGTCGGGCCGCGCTCGTTGCCTTCGGCGGTGTGGTTGTAGACCACGTCCAGGATCACTTCCAGGTTGGCGTGGTGCATGTGCGCAACCATTTCCTTGAACTCGGAAATCTTGCCATGGGCCAGGTAGCGTGGATCCGGTGCAAAGAACGCCAGGGTGTTGTAACCCCAGTAGTTGGTCATGCCCTTTTCCAGCAAGTGCTGGTCGTTGACGAAGGCGTGGATCGGCAGCAGTTCGATCGAGGTGACGCCAAGACCTTTGATGTGCTTGATCACGTCATCGACCATCAGGCCGGCGAACGTGCCTTTGACTTCATCAGGCACGGACGGGTGACGCATGGTGAAACCGCGAGTGTGGGTCTCGTAGAAAATCGTCTTGTCCCACGGCACTTCCACACGCTGTTCGCGGCCCCAGGTGTAGGCAGGGTCGATGACTTTACACTTGGGCACGAAGGGGGCGCTGTCACGCTCGTCGAAGCTCAGGTCGTCGTCCGGGTGGCCGATGGTATAGCCGAACAGCGCCTCGGACCACTTCAGCTCGCCGACCAGTTGCTTGGCGTACGGGTCGATCAGCAGCTTGTTGTGGTTGAAGCGGTGGCCGTTCTTCGGATCGTACGGACCATAGACGCGATAGCCATACACCTGACCCGGGTGGGCGTCCGGCAGGTAACCGTGAAAGATCTCGTCGGTGTATTCCGGCAGCTCGATACGCTCAAGCTCCACTTCACCGGCGGAGTCGAACAGGCACAGCTCGACCTTGGTGGCGTTGGCGGAAAAGATGGCGAAGTTGACGCCAAGGCCGTCCCAGCTGGCGCCGAGCGGGAAGGGCAGGCCTTCACGAATGCGCGAAGCGGTGACTTCGGGGCTGCCAGCGTTGCCGGATTCATTCTGTGTAGCGGCGTTCTTATCTTGCGTGCTCATGTGTATTCCTGACGTTCGAATGAGTTCCTGAAGGCGAACAAAGCCGTGGCCTCAGTGCGGGACTGCGCCATCGATGCAACAGGTTTGAAAGTTACCGCAGGGGTACGACCGTTTTAAGGCGATCCCTGCGGTAGGGGTGTTAGCTGCGCAGCAGTGACGCGTTAAAGCAGTTGATCAAGACGCAGGCTTGGCTGCAGCAGGCTTCTTGGCAGAAGACTTGGCCGCCGGCTTGGCCGGTTTGGCGGCAGCATCGGTACCGCTCGCAGCAGCCTTGGGTTTGGCGGGCGCCTTGGCTGCCGGTTTAGCGGCAGGCTTGGCGTCAGCTTTGGCTTCGGGTTTGCTGGCAGCCTGATCAGCGGAGCTGCCGGCTGATTTTGCCGCTGAAGCGGCTGCGGGTTTAGCCGCAGGCTTGGCAGCAGACTTCGCCGCCGGTTTGGCTGCACCCTTCGCAGCGGGTTTGGCAGCAGCAGCCTTGGGCTCCGCTTTGCCGTCAAGCTTGGACTTCGCCGTCTTCGCAGCAGCCGGTTTTTTAGGCGACTTCGCCTCGGCGGCGGCCAACTTGCTAGCCATTTCCCAGTGGCGGGCATCTTGCCCATGTGGCTTGCCTTCCGTTTCCCAGATCTGGTGGGCAAGCTCGCTGATTCTCTTATCGTCGGCACTCATCTCGACACTCCCGGTATCACAAGGTTTGTATAAGCAGGTTTACAGAAATTTCCTTGAGCGCTGCGCTGAGCAACATTTCCTTGCTGGATGTGACTGTAGCCTGTGAAAAAAGTCCCTTCCAATTTGGATGTGAATCAGCGAACGGCAGGTTGATTCGTGTATCGCCCCAATTTGCTGCATTGATGAATGGAGTTTGCGCAGTGCCCAATAGTTCAGCCGGCAATCGCGGAACCACAACAATAGCCCGCATCTCCTTCGTTACCCGGGCAAAAGCGATGACGTGATCGGCTTTTTCACCCACCACTTCAAGGGGTTGATATTCGCCTTCACTGAACAGCGCGGGGTACTCATTGCGCAGGCTAAGCACCTGAGCAATCAACGCCTGCTTGATCCGGCCATCGTGCCACTGGTTCAACAGCTCGGTGACCGGCGCGGACGCCTGCAATGCACGTTCGCGAGCGGGGTAATCCACCGGACGACGGTTATCCGGATCCACGAGGCTGAAGTCCCAGAACTCAGTGCCCTGATACAGATCAGGCACACCGGGCGCAGTCATTCGCAGCAAAGTTTGCGCCAGACTGTTGAGCGCGCCGGCCGTCGCGATGCGATTGGCCGTGGCACCGATGGATTGACGCAGTGCCAGGCCATCGGCGTTCAGCAGCAAGTGCTGGAGAAACTCGCGGCACGCGGTCTCGTACGCCTCGTTGGGCGCGCTCCAGCTGCTCTGCAGTTTGGCTTCGCGCAGGGCCTTTTCCTGCCACTGGGTCAGGCGCTTGGCGTAGGCTTCGAAAGCCGGCTCGCCTTCGAGATCCAGCGGCCAGCTGCCGATGATTGCCTGATACAGCATCAGCTCGTCACCCGGGCTGATGTGGGTGTCACCCGCCTTGAGCGGCGCCGACAGCTGCTGCCAGCGCTCGACCTGCTCGGCGTACCAGGGCGCCAGTTCGCTGAGCACGGCCAGACGCGTTCGGGTGTCTTCGCCGCGCTTGTGGTCGTGGGTCGCGGTGGTCAGCAGGTTGTTCGGGAAGCTCTTGTGACGCTCAATGGAGACTTGATGAAACGCCTCCACCGGCGCACTGAAATGTTGCGGGTGGAAGCCCACATCGTTGCGCGAGAGCAGCACGGCGGAGCGATAGAACGACGTGTCTTCCACCGATTTCGCCGCCACTGGCGACGTCAACTGCTGGAAGCGGTTGCCGGCCTTGCGGCGCATCTCGCGCAACCGGCCCGTCGGGTAGTCGCGCAGCTTCTCGCCGCCGAGCCACAGCTTGAGGGAATCCAGCACCGGCCAGTCGCCTTCGCTGAGCATCTCCCGCGCACCGTCCATGGCCTGCTGGAAGAAGCGCTCGTCCTCGGCAGAACGGCCGCAGGCGGTGAGGTAGGTGCGGTAGACCGGGAAGTTGCTGACCAGCGCCAGCAGCGCGCGGCGGATGGCACCAAGGGTCATGTCGCGGGTCATCACATCACTGCGCGAAACCTGCAGCAGTGCCTGGGCCAGGTTTTCGAAATCGCCTGCCAGCGTGCCGTGAAGGACCAGATCGCGGGCTTCCAGCACTTCCTGATTGAAGTCGGCCGTGCGTCCGCTGATGCGGCTCCACAGCTCGCCCAGCACGGCTTCACCTTTCGGATCGTGCTGCAGCAGCGACACCTGGTTCATGAATTCATAACCGGTGGTGCCGTCGACGTTCCAGTCGGTGCGCAGTTGCTCGTCGGGGCCGAGGATCTTCTCGACGAAAATCGGCAGACGTTCCAGCTCGGTGCCCGCCGGGCGCAGCTTCATCAGGCTGTCGACGCGACGACGCAGCTTGCGGCAATACCCGCGCGGGTCAGCGAGGCCATCGATGTGGTCGATGCGCAGACCGTCCACAAGGCCTTTGGCGATGAGTTCGAAAATCTTGCCGTGGGTCGCTTCGAACACCTGCGAGCGCTCGACCTTCAGGCCGCCCAGCTCGTTGATGTCGAAGAAACGCCGCCAGTTGATGTCGTCACCCGCTGTGCGCCAGCTCGCCAGACGATAGTCTTGCTGCTCAAGCAAACGGTGCAGGCGATCGAAGCCTTCCGGGGTGCTGGAGTCAAACTGCGCCAGGCCTTCTTCAACGGCCTTGACCAGCTCGGGTTTGGCCTTCACCGCTTCGGCCAGCTCCGCCTTGGCCTGACGGGCACGCTCGTAGGCCTGAGGATAATTGTCGAGGTCGGCGAAGCGCTGGGCCAGTTCATCAAGCTCGGGACGCTTCGCTGCCTTCAACAGCGGCGCGTACGTGGCCGGGTTGATCGGGAAGAGGTGCTGATAGTGCTCGGCGTGAAAGGTGCCGCGCTCCGCATCGAAACGCAGGGGCACTTCACCGTTCTGCAACACGGTGCCGTAGTCGGTGCTCAGGAACGGCAGCAACAGCTGGCCCTTGAGCAGCGGGTCAGGGGAATTCCACTGGATGTCGAAGAACTTGGCGTACGGGCTGCGCTGGCCCCATTCGAGGAGGTCAAGCCACCAGGGGTTGTCATTGCCGCCGACTGCCATGTGGTTGGAGACGATGTCGAGAATCAGGCCCATGCCGTGCTCACGCAGCGCCGCGACCAGACGCAGCAAGGCCGGCTCACCGCCCAGTTCGGGGTTGATCACCCGTGGGTCGACCACGTCATAGCCGTGCATGGAACCGGCGCGGGCTTTCAGCAGCGGCGAGGCGTAGATGTGGCTGATGCCCAGGCTGGCGAAGTACGGCACCAGCTTGGTCGCGTCGTCCAGGGTGAAGTCTTTGTGAAACTGCAGGCGCTGGGTGGCGCGCAGGGATTTAAGAGGGGTACTCATTTTTGATCACGCTCCGCGGCTTGTTGCCGTGCCGCTGCCAGAATTTCAAGTCGTCGTGCTGCATCGGCGTTGTCCAGCAGAGAACCGCTGTCGCCGTTGAGCCGACGTCGCCAATTGGGATGACTGTCGATGGTGCCGGGGAAGTTCGCCTGCTCGGCGATGCCGAGGGCGTCCTCGATCGGGAGCAGTACCAACGGTGCCGGGGTGTGGCCGAGGTAAGCAATGCTGTAGTCGATGGCGTCTTTGGCGCTCACACTTTCACCGCTGCTCGGCAGCGTGTAGTTCTGCTTGAGCGCCGTGATCAACCCTTTGCGCTCCCGGTCGCGGCCGTCGCGCATCTTCTGCTCGGCTTCGTCATCGACAAGCCCGAGTTTTTTGTTCCAATCAATGTCCAGCTCGCTCAGCCAACCGGTGAGGGTGGGCAGGTCGTGGGTGCTGGTGGTGGCCAGTGCGTCTCTGGACCACTTCGTGATGGGCTTGAACGTCGCGTCGTCCTGTTCGAACAGCAGCACGCGCATACCGAGGATCTCGCGCTCGGACAGTTTCTCGTGCAGACCTTCGGGTACCGTGCCGAGGTCTTCGCCCAAAACGATCGCTTCGTGACGCCAGGATTCCAGGCTCAACAAACGCAGCATGTCGTCCAGCGGGTAATTCAGGTAAGCGCCTTCACTCGCAGGCGATCCCAGCGGGACCACCCACAAGCGCTGCAGCCCCATCACGTGGTCGATGCGCAGGCCACCGGCGTGGGCGAAGTTGGCCCGGAGCATTTCGATGAACGCTTGAAAACCATTGCGCTTCAGGCCGGTCGGCGAGAACGCCGAAATGCCCCAGCTCTGGCCCGAGCGGTTGAGAATGTCCGGCGGCGCGCCCACGGTCAGCGAGGAGAGCAACTCGTCCTGACGACTCCAGGCCTGACTGCCGGCACCGTCGGCACCCACAGCCAGATCACCGATCAGGCCGACGCTCATGCCGCTCGATCGTGCGGCGGTCTGGGCGCGTTCGAGGCCGCGCGCGATCAGCCACTGCGCGAAGGCGTGAAAGCCGATCTCTTCGACGTGCGCTTTGGCGAATGCGTCGAGGGCAGGGTTACGCGGGTTCTTGTACTGCTCCGGCCATTCATGCCAGTTGCCGCCCATGCCCAGTTCGTCGCCCGCATCACGTAGGGCTTCGAAACGGCAGTGGTTTTCCAGGGCTTCACCGCCCGCTTGGCGGAAGCTCTTGAAGTCCTCATGGAAGGGATGATCGCTGCCGATGAAGCCGGCATACAGCTCGCGCAGCAGGGCATATTTGGCTTTGGCGGCGGCGGGCCATTCGATCAGCTCCAGTGATTCCAGACGCTTGAACTCGTCGGCCAGGCCGGCTTTCTCGATCGCCTGCTCAACCGCGCGGTCACCGAGGATGGTGCCGGGCGCGGCGTACAGCGCGTTGAGGAAGAGGCGGCTGGACGGCGAGTACGGGCTGTAGCGCTCGCTGTCGTTGGAGAACATCGCGTGAACCGGGCTGATTGCCACGGCCGAAGCGCCACGTGCGCCGGCGTCGCGGACAAAGGCTTCCAGCCCTTGGGTGTCGCCGATACCGCCATCGCCTTCGCGACGCAGGTAGTACAGCTGAGTGGTCAGGCCCCAGTCGCGGGCGATGGACTTCTTGCTGGCCATGGTCAGGCTGTAGCAGGTCTTCGGCGCAACGGCGATGGTCAGCTGCTGGCCGTCTACTTCCAGCTGGTGATAACCCATCGTCGCCAGTCCGGGCAGCGCAGCCTTGTCGGTGAGCTTCGCTTCGAGCAGCGAGCCGTCTTCCAGCGTCAGCTTGAACGCGGTGGCTGGGGCGAACCAGCTCGACAGGTCCAGATCCTGGCCGTGGTCGACGGTCATCAACGGCGGCGGGGTGGCCGGCTGGCTTTCTTCATTAAGACGTTTGAGGCTGGCTTCGACGTCTTCTTCGGTCTCGGCGGGGTAGCCCAGCCCCCCGAGGACCTTGCGCAGGACCTCGGGGCTTACGTGTTGCGGTTTGGCGTTGGCGTCCTTCCAGTCAACCGACAGGCCCGCCTGGGCTGCCAGTTTTTCCAGTTGCTCATTGCTCATCCTGTTCCTCCACAACGTCACTCGATTTCAGGCTGACAATGGCCGTGTATGGATTGAGGGTGGCGGATGGGGAAAGTTCTGCGGACTTGGCACGGGATTGATGAAGCACCCTGTAGCCAGTGTAATCATCAGTGTCGACCGCCTCGCTGCCGAGGTTCAGATCGATGCGCAACTCGCTGCCGTCGCCCAGTTCCCAGCGTGCGCTGACGGCTTTGTCGCCGAGCTCTTTCACGCCCAACGCGCTGGCGCCGTGCAGGCGAGGGAACAGCTCGGTCTTGCGAATGTGCAGCAAGGTTTTGTAGAGCTCAAGCCAGTTGCGATGGTCCTGACCCTTGTCGGTTTCCAGCAGCAGCGCATCGAACGCCGGACGCGAGGACTCGAAGGTCTTAAGGGCGTTGGGATCCGGGATCTGCTCGCGCTTGGCCGGGTCCTTGAACGCGGCAAAATCCTTGAACTCGCCCCGACGTCCTTCGCGCACGGCATCTGCCAGCTCGTCATGGAAGTCAGTGAAGAACAGGAACGGCTCGCTTGCGCCCCACTCATCGCCCATGAACATCAGCGGAATCATCGGTGACAGCAGCAACAGCGCGGTCGCCGCCTGCAATGCAGGGGGCGGGCTCAGCTGGACCAGACGCTCGCCGAAGGCCCGGTTGCCGATCTGGTCGTGGTTCTGCAGAAACAGCACGAAGGAAGTGGGCGGCAAATGGCCGCTCGGTTCGCCCCGGGCGTGACCATGACGGGTGGATTCGCCCTGATAGACGAAGCCTTCACCCAGCAAACGGGCCAGCTTCTGCGTGGGCTTTTCAGCGAAGTCGGTGTAGTACGCGTCAGTCTCGCCGGTCAGCAGGACATGCAGCGTGTTGTGGCCGTCATCGTTCCATTGGGCGTCGTAGCCCTGATCCATGCGTCCGGCTTCGTTGAATTCGTTTTCCAGGGTCAGCCAGACGTGACGCTCCGACGGAATCGTGTGGCGTACGTGCGCTGCGAGGTCTTTCAGAAACGTCGGGTCTTCGATGGCGTGCACAGCGTCGAAACGCAGGCCGTCAAAGCGGTAGTCCTGCAGCCACATCATCGTGTTGTCGATGAAGAAGTCGTGTACTTCACGGCGACGGAAATCGATCGCATCGCCCCACGGCGTCTTCTTGTCGCTGCGGAAGAAGTGCTTGGCGTAGGCGCCGAGGTAGTTGCCGTCGGGCCCGAAGTGGTTGTAGACCACGTCCAAAATGACCGCCAGGCCCAAGCCGTGGGCCGTGTCGATCAAGTGCTTGAGCTGATCGGGCGTGCCATAGGACGACTGCGCGGCGTAAGGCAATACGCCGTCGTAGCCCCAGTTGCGATCACCCGGGAATTGCGCGATGGGCATCAGCTCGATGGCGGTGATGCCGGTGTCCACCAAGTGCTGCAGACGCTGCTCAACGCCTTCGTAGCCACCCAGTGCACCGACGTGCAGCTCATAGATGACCGCCTCGTGCCAGGGCCGGCCTTGCCACTCGGTGTTCTTCCATGGGTAGGCAGTCTGGTCGACGACGATGCTGTAGCCGTGCACGTCCCCGTCCTGAGCCCGGGAAGCCGGGTCAGGAACAGTGAGGTTGTTTTGTCCATCGAGCGCGACATTGAAGCGATAGCGCGTGCCAGCTCCACACTCGGTCTCGACCACGAACCAGCCGTCCTGCTCTGGCTGAAGGGCCTGTGCAGGCCCGTTTTCGAATTCGACGCTGACGCTTTGGGCGTCCGGTGCCCAGAGGGCAAACCGGGTGTGTTGTGGATCCAGCATGACGGCGCCGTGGCGCCAGTGTTGATCCGTGCGCGAAGGCATCCGTAATTCCTTGATCAGTGAGTTATCAATAGTGCAGTGCCACGCCCGCGTTTTTCTTCAGCAGCTCCTGATAAAGATCGGCGTAGGGTTCCACCGCCTTGTGCCAATCGAACGGAGCGGCCATGGCGCGGCAGCGCATGGCGTTGAGCAGCAATGGACTTTCGAAGACTTTGAACGCGCGGGTCAGGGCTTCGGTGTAACTCTCGACCGTGGATTCGTCGAACAGGAAACCGGTGCAGCCGTCTTCGATGGTGTCCGCGAGGCCGCCAGTGCGGCGTGCGATCGGCAGGGAGCCAAAGCGCTGGGCGTACATCTGGCTCAAGCCGCAAGGTTCGTAGCGCGAAGGCATCAGCAGAAAGTCACTGCCGGCGAACATGCGACGTGCGTCGGTTTCGTTGAAGCCGACCCGGACGCTGACCTGACCCGGGAAACGGGCGGCGAGGGCGCGCATGGCGTCTTCTTCTTCCGGCTCGCCACGGCCGATGATCGCAATCTGGCCGCCGTTGTTGACGATGTGCTCGGCAATCCCGATGGTCAGGTCCAGACCCTTCTGGTAAACCAGACGGGAGACCACGGCGAACAGCGGGCCGGTGGAAGGCTCCAGTTCAAACAGCTCGCGCACGTAGTCAGCGTTGATTTCCTTGCGCGTCCACTCGTTAGGAGCGAAGCGGCAGATCAGGTGCTCGTCGGTGGCAGCGTCCCAGCTCTCGTCGATGCCGTTGGGAATGCCGCTGAGCTGCCCGCGATCGGCTTTGCTCTGCAGGAAACCTTCCAGGCCACAGCCAAAATCCGGGGTGGTGATTTCTTTGGCGTAGGTCGCGCTCACGGTCGTGATGTGGCTGGAATACGCCATGCCGGCCTTGATGAACGACAACTGACCGTAAAACTCCATGCCTTCCGGGCTCAATGCCGAGTCGGGAATGCCCAGCTCACGGCTGGAGGCAATGCTCACGAAGCCCTGATACGCCAGGTTGTGGATAGTGAAGATCGACGGCGTGGTCTGGCCGCGCCATTTCATGTACGCCGGCGCCAGGCCTGCTGGCCAGTCGTGAGCGTGAACCAGCTCGGGGCACCACTGGGTCTTGACCGCACCGGCCGCGAAGTCGGCAGCCGCCAGGCCCAGGCGGGCAAAGCGAATGTGGTTGTCGGACCAGTCGCGGCCGTCATTGTCACCGTAGGGCGTGCCTTCACGCTCGTACAACTCGGGACAGATCAGCACGTAAATGACCAGACCGTCTTTCATGTCCATCCGGCCGATCTTGCAAGGAGGCAGCGCGGCGTGACCGGGCAGCTCGCTGATGATGTGGATCGGGTTGCCACTATTGATGACCTGTGGATAGCCGGGAATCAGCACGCGTACATCGTGCAGGTGGCGCATGGCGCGCGGCAGTGCGGCAGACACATCGCCCAGGCCGCCGGTTTTCACCAGGTCGGCCATCTCTGAAGTCACGAACAGGACTTTCTTGCGGGTCACCGAAGAAATCACTGGTTGAACAGGAGGCAGTTGCAGCACAGGTGCGCTCGTCGTTGCGAAGACCGGCAGATGGGTCAGCTCGCTGGCCGGCTGATTAAAACTCTCTCCCTTCTGGGTTTTGACAGCGGCACTAATCATCGTTTTCTCCAGTTCGATATGCAGTGTTGGTACAGCACTTGGTTGTAAACGGCCATTTCCTATGGCCAGGCACACAAGACCTACGCAAGATCGATACCCATTTATCGACTGCACATTAGAGGACAAGGTGAAAGCTGACTCTGCTTCGATATTTCAACAGCATAGTTGCTCTATTCACATGACCGCCGCGGCTGTGTAGAAGTTTCGACAATTTTTCCGGGCGGTGTCTGGCATGCGGGGCTGCGACGCGGGGTATCGTGGAATTCAGGGTGATGAAGCGATCTGCAACGCCCTGAATGCGCCGTTGTGGAGCATGGGGTGTAGGCCTTATTACAGGGGTGCCGTCGGTCGGATTGTTGGACAATTACCGGGGCGATGGTCTATCCGCGCGCAGCCCCTGCGCTTTTGTGGGACGGCGTATGCACAAGTTGCTTGCGCTGCCTTTTCTCGGTGCGCGCCGGAAGAATTCCTGACCGATCAGAGACATTTCCTACTTCTGTATAAGGATATTTTTTCGGCCGGAGCGTTAGAATCGCCGCCACGCGGCACGTCGGCACACTGAGTCGAATGCCTGTTGAGGTTTCTCCAGCGGTAGAGGAAGTCAATGCAAGCCCCTGAGGTTCTGGTACTGCAAGCCAGCTACAGCAATTCGGTTCACGCAGAAGCGATCGGATTTCTGCTCAATCAATACGCCGAGGACGCCATGGGTGGCGGTCAGTCGCTGTCCATGGACACCCGTCAGCAATTGGCGATCGAACTGGCCAAGCGCCCCCACGCGTTCAGCGTGCTGGCGTTCATCGCCGGCGAGCCGGTCGGCCTGGTCAACTGCTTCGAAGGCTTCTCGACCTTCGCCTGCCGGCCATTGGTCAACGTGCACGATGTGGCGGTGATCGCCTCGGCACGAGGCCAGGGCATCAGCCAGAAAATGCTGGCCAAGGTCGAAGAAATCGCCCGCCAGCGCGGCTGCTGCAAAATCACCCTGGAAGTGCTCGAAGGCAACGAAGCCGCGAAAGGCGCGTACCGCAAGCTTGGGTTTGCCGACTACCAGCTGGACCCGCAAATGGGTCGCGCGTTGTTCTGGCAGAAAGCGCTGTAGCCTGTAGATGATGGCCACAACCGGCCCCCCACTGGGTGCACGCCATGCCTTTATTGGGACCGGCTTCAGCCGGGAAGGGGCCGGTTTGAACACCTTCAATTTTATGGTGTGATGCAATAAGTCTTCCCGGCTAAAGCATGTCCCCCTCAATACCCGAGGTGTTTCTGTTGTTGCCCTGGCAACACCTTCCAAACCATTTGTAACAGTTCTGTCCTGTAAGACGATTCCGAGAGCGCGATAGGATCGCCTCCCGTATTGCTTTCAGGACTCACATGTCGCTCTCTCTGGAACCTCCCAGTCGCCGATTCCCTTCAAACAGGGTCGCAGGCGTTCACTTCGCTTTATCCCGCTTAAACAAGATTTCTGTCTGGCTCGACCTGCCTTCCGGCACGTCGGGCCTTTTCGTGTCTGTGCCATTGATCGAGAAGGGGCGCTGACCCATGGAATGGATCGCTGATCCCACGGCCTGGCTTGGCCTGCTGACCCTGATCGTGCTTGAGCTGGTGCTCGGCATCGACAACCTCGTTTTCATCGCCATCCTCGCCGACAAGTTGCCGCCCGAGCAGCGCGACCGCGCGCGGGTGCTGGGCCTGTCGCTGGCGTTAATCATGCGCCTGGGCCTGCTCGCGAGCATTTCGTGGATGGTCACACTGACCGAGCCGCTGTTCGAGGTCTTCGGCAAGAGCTTTTCCGGCCGCGACCTGATCATGCTGTTCGGCGGCGTGTTCCTGCTGTTCAAGGCGACCATGGAATTGCACGAGCGCCTCGAGGGCCACGTCACCCAGCGGGCGGGCAGTACAACCTACGCGCTGTTCTGGCCCATCGTCGCGCAAATCGTCGTGCTCGACGCGGTGTTCTCCCTGGACGCCGTGATCACCGCCGTGGGCATGGTCGATGAGCTGTCGATCATGATGATCGCCGTGGTGTTCTCGATCGCCATCATGATCATCGCCAGCAAGCCGTTGACCGCGTTCGTCAACGCCCATCCGACAGTGATCATGCTGTGCCTGGGCTTTTTGATGATGATCGGTTTCAGCCTGACCGCCGACGGCCTGGGTTTCCATATCCCCAAGGGCTATCTGTACGCGGCCATCGGTTTTTCGATCCTGATCGAGGTGTTCAACCAGATCGCCCGTGCCCGTCGCAAGCGCAGCGTCAAAGGTGACCTGCCACGCCGCGAGCGCACCGCCCATGCCGTGCTGCGCCTGCTGGGTGGGCGCAGGCCGAGCGCCGAGGAGGTCGGTGAAGAGATCGCCGACATGCTCGACGGCGACAGCGACGAGGTGGTGTTCGACCGCCGCGAGCGGGTGATGATCAGCGGCGTGCTGCAATTGGCCCAGCGGCCCATTCGCGGTGTGATGACGGTGCGTAATGACGTCGACGTGATCGATCTGGATGACACGCCGGAAGGCATTCGCCAGCGACTGGTCAACTCGTCGTACTCGCGGCTGCCGCTGATCCGCGGGGGCCGCATCGACGAGCCGCTGGGCTTCGTGCACAAGAAGGAGATGCTCAACGCCTGGCTGTCCGGTATCGAGCCGAATATCGAACACCTGGCCCGGCCGACGCTCAATCTGCTGGAGAGCTTCTCGATCCTCAACGCCCTGGAACAGATGCGTGCGCAGTCCACCCACATCGCCTTCGTGATCAACGAATTCGGCGATTTCGCCGGCATCCTGACCATGACCGACATCCTCGAATCCATCGCCGGCGAGCTGCCCGACGCCAGCGAAATCGAGGGCCCGGACCTGGTCGAGGAAGGCGAGGGCGTACTGGTCAATGCCGCCATGAACCTGAGTCACCTGCGCGAACGCATCGGCTTCAAGGCGCGGGCAACGAGTGATTATCAGACTCTGGCGGGACTGGTGGTGAGCCTGCTGGATCGGTTGCCGGTGATCGGCGATGAGTTGCAGTGGGAGGGGTGGCACCTGAAGGTCGTGCAAGTGCAGGAACGGCGGGTGACCCGCGTGCTGCTGACTCAAACACCGGCTCCATAACCGTCGCTTAAGCACACCCATTCCGAGGAACAAAAAAAGGCCTGCATTGCGCATAATGCTGTTCACTTAAGCGGAGCAGCCTTACGGTCCACTGGGTACCGGGTTTTGGAAATCTTCACCGTCCTTGGCCTTCCCGGCCTTGGGCGGTGATCCAGAAACATTCC
>NZ_JAUFNS010000045.1:0-14983 GCF_041060445.1 Pseudomonas sp. W2-17
AATGTTTCTGGATCACCGCCCAAGGCCGGGAAGGCCAAGGACGGTGAAGATTTCCAAAACCCGGTACCCAGTGGACCGTAAGGCTGCTCCGCTTAAGTGAACAGCATTACGCTCAGTGAGCGGGGCTTTTCGTTCTCCACCTGATCAGAGCGGGCTGTGAATCAGGCGAAGCTTGGCGCTTCGTTATTTTGCGTCAACTCCAGGCTGGCATCGCTCTGAGCACTGACTCGCTGATAAAGCTGCGCATCGGTTTCCAGTGCCTTTTCGCGAGCCGGGAAGATCTCATTCAGCTTGGTGGCCCACTCGGTACGTGCCTTGTCTGGGAAGCAACGCTCGATCAGGTCCAGCATGATCGAAACGGTCACTGAAGCGCCCGGCGAGGCGCCCAGCAGTGCGGCAAGGGAGCCGTCCTTCGCCGACACCAGCTCGGTACCGAACTGCAAAACGCCGCCTTTTTTCGGGTCTTTCTTGATGATCTGTACCCGTTGACCGGCCACTTCCAGGCGCCAGTCTTCGGCTTTGGCTTCCGGGTAGAAACGGCGCAGTGCATCGAGCCGCTGTTCCATCGACTGCCGCACTTCGCTGATCAGGTACTTGGTCAGGTCCATGTTGTCGCGGGCCACGGCCAGCATCGGCGCGATGTTGGCCGCGCGGATCGACAGCGGCAGGTCGAGCAGCGAACCATGCTTGAGGAACTTGGTGGTAAAGCCGGCGTAAGGTCCGAACAGCAGGGACTTCTTGCCGTCGACAACGCGGGTGTCCAGGTGCGGCACCGACATCGGTGGCGAACCCACTGCTGCCTGGCTGTATACCTTGGCCTGATGATGCTTCACCACTTCGGGGTTATCGCAACGCAGCCACTGGCCGCTCACCGGGAAGCCGCCGAAACCCTTGCCTTCCTCGATGCCGGACATCTGCAGCAATGGCAACGCCGCGCCGCCTGCGCCCAGGAACACGAATTTGGCGTCGATGTTGCGCGTCTCGCCGCTGTTCACGTCCTTGATGGTGACGGTCCAGCCGTCACCTTGGCGGCTCAGGTCTGTGACGCGTTTGCAATATTTGACCTGCGCATCGGGCGCGCTGGCCAAGTGCTTGAGCAGCATGTTGGTCAGGTTGCCGAAGTTGACGTCGGTGCCGTGCATGACCCGCGTCGCCGCGATAGGCTCATCGGCTGGACGGCCGGGCATCATTAGCGGCATCCACTCTGCCAGCTTGCTTTTGTCTTCGGTGTATTCCATCGAGGAAAAGGCGTGGTGCGGACGCAGTGCTTCGTAGCGTTTTTTCAGGTACGCCATGCCTTTTTCGCCCTGAACGAAACTCAGGTGCGGAACCGGCGTGATGAACGAGCGCGAAGCGCCGAACGTGCCTTTGCGAGCCAGGTAGGCCCAGAACTGTTTGGAGACTTCGAACTGGGTGTTGATGTGAATCGCTTTCTTGGTGTCGATCGAGCCATCGGCCGCTTCCGGCGTGTAGTTCAGCTCACACAGGCCGGCGTGGCCGGTACCCGCGTTGTTCCAGGGGTTGGAGCTCTCTGCAGCACCGGAATCCATCAGCTCGACGACTTCAACCTTGAGGCTCGGGTCCAGCTCTTTGAGCAGTACGGCGAGGGTGGCACTCATGATGCCTGCCCCGACCAGCACTACGTCGACTGCTTCGTTATGCGCCATTAACGCGTCTCCAAAATCTGCAGCACCAAATTGACGGCATGCGTTCCCGTGGTCAGTCGCCAGGTTCGGGCGGCGCGGTGTTCGCGCAGTGCCTCGTTCAACCTGGCCGGGATCGCCATGTCCGATTCTTCGCAATTTTTTGCATCTTCAGCGGACGCCACCGAACGAGCCTGGTTGATGCTTTTGTGAGACAAGCATGAACGCATTTTTCAGCCCGTGCAGCCATTCGACTATCGTCAAGGCGTCCGGTTGTGCAACCAAATCCGTATCGGACAGGCTTCAGGCTCTTTTGACGGAGACTGCGTTGCGGTCGGTCCTTTGCAAGGGGGCTGGGTCAGACGCTAACGGTGCATTTACAAACGCGAAACTATTCATTTGCTTGCCACACTCTTGTGAAGTTGTGAAAACCCGTTTTTTTCACGCTCTTTTGGAGACGCGAACCTCAAAAAGGGCTGCGCGATGGCAGCTCTGCAGATCAGGTTCATACGCGATGTGAGGCAGGAACTGGCGAAGGACGTTCGGATTAATCGACGATCCGGCGTCTGCGCTGCGGCCACATCGGGCTGCACATGTCTGTGTGGAAGGCTCTCTGTGGGCGTTACGAAGGAATCGATAATGGCTATCGACGATGCTGCGAGGCCCGATCAGGAGACGTCCTTATAATCGGGGGAAGATTATAGCGATGAAACGCGCAGAAATGATCCAGGAAAAATGACTTTTATTCGTCTTTCGGTCAGATGCTGAGCATATGCCGGGCGGTAATCGCACGTGACCGGGAAGTCACGCGGGCGCTGGAGGGGAGTGGGCGCTGCAGCCAGCACAGGTTCGCTTCGTGGACTTCGACCCAGCCCTGACCACAGGGCGTTTCCGCGCAGTGTTTGAACGCCAGGCAAATGCCGTGCTGGTCCAGGTGGGCATAGTAACGATGACGGCGGCGCAACGAGAACAACGACCAAAGAAAGTCCATGGCAGGACTCCTTGCTGGAGAGTTGAAAAAAGTATGGCCGGCAGGCATGACACCGCTGTGACGTTGCGATTGCGCAATTGTGTTGATTTCGATCGAGTGGACAACGTCGTCTACCCGGAACCGGCGGGATGGCACTTTGTCGTATCTTTACCCTAGTGAGCGGCCTTGGGAGGTCGCTATACTGCTGCACATTTTGTGCCTTGGCCCATGGAGAAATGAGCATGTTGCGTCGCGTTCTGTTCGGTTTGCTTGCCGCTGGCAGTCTGACCCTGGCGGGCTGTGCCCACAGCCCGCAATCCCTCACCCCGGAACCCAAGCTGAACGCTCAACTGGCGCCGGTCGGTCACGGTCAACAAGTGGTTGTGCGCGTGGTGGACGGTCGTCAGTCGCAGACGCTGGGCACCCGTGGTGGCCTGTACCCGGAAACCAGTTCCATCACCGTCAACGGTCAGCAGTTGCTGCCGCAGCTGCAGGCTCAGGCTGAAGCCGGCGTGCGGTTGCTGGGTTTCACGCCAGTGCAGAATGGTAATGGTCCGCAGTTGACCGTCACCCTGGCAGACCTGAAGTACCAATCGCCGAAAGAAGGCCTGTACGTCACCGAAGCCAACATCAGCTCCACCTTCCGTGCTGACGTTCAGAACGCCGGCCGTAACTACAGCGGTCGCTACGCGGCCTCGCTGGATCAGCGCTTCGGAATGGCGCCAAACGAAGAGACCAACACCAAGCTGATCAGCGACGTACTCAGCGACGCCCTGACCCGCCTGTTCCAGGATCAGACGATTGGCCGCACCCTCGGCCAATAAGCTCAACGCCTGATTCTGAAAAACAAAAAGCCCCGGTTTCGCGAGAAGCCGGGGCTTTTGTTTATTCAGTGTCGCCTGGGAGTTACAGCGCAGGATTTCAAGCTGCCTGATAGAAGTCCAGAAAACTGAAACCGGTCTGCAGATCCACTTCCGGCAGATCGTTGTGCGCATGGCCGCCGAGCGCGCAGTACACCAGCCAGTGCCTGTCCTGGACGTTGAAGGCCAGTGCGTCGATCAATGCTTCCTGTTCGTCGCTGGGGGCGATGAGGTAAAGGCGGTCCTGGTTGTGGGCGTGCAGCATGACGCTCTCCGTGGCGGTAGGTCGGTTTGGGGTCCCACACAGTGCCCGGTTCAGGTGACGTTAAGGTGACAGCGACTAGTGTGAGCGGCAGATCCGAACAGAGTCTGCGGCGCCCATTAATCCGGCGTCATTGAGGCACCATGTCGCTTATCCATCACGCCCCCGGCCTCGCCATCAACCTCTGTGCCTTGCTCGCCGCCGGCCCCGGCATCTGGCTGCTGCACACCACCCGCACCCGCGAGCAGCGGGAGATGGCCCATCTGCACCATCTCACCGAACAAGCACCGATCCACGAACCCATGCACCTGATGGATGTGCCCACCTTGCGCATGATCCGCCTGAGCTATCGGTTCGGCACGGCGTGCCTCGCGTTCGCGCTGCTCTTGTCGTGGGTGAGCACCAAGCTGTGATCGCTTAAAAGGCCAGCGTCACCCTGGCGTTCAGGGTCTGATCCGACGCATCGCTGCTCACTTGTCCGTTGTAACTCAGCCCGACGCTCAGCGTGTCGCTCAAGCCCAGATCGACCCCCGCACCAAGCACTGCTGCGCTGCGGGCAATCGGTGCGCCGGAGAGTTCGAAGGTGTCGCCGCCGCTGAAGGCCGCACGGCTCTCTGGCGTCACGTCGCCGTAGGCACGACGCCAGCCCAGTGTCGCGTTGGGCTTGATCGCGACGCTGCCCGCATTCAAGTGAGTGGCGGCGCGCAGGCCGAGGGTGCTGAAGGTGATGTTGTTGTCCTGAGACTTGTTCTCCAGCCTGATCGCGTTGCTGTTTTCATCGAAGGAGTCCGTGTCCAGTCGCACATGGGCGAGGTTGGCGAAGGGCTCAAGTTGCGCATTGCCCAGTTCGATGGCGTAACCCAGCTCGCCAAATACCTGATTGGTCGCTGCGTTGTAATCTTCCTTGAAACGCTCGGAAGCACCCGGCAAGTCCAGCGTGCGCTTGGCAGTCAGCTCGTGCCAAGTGCGTACTGCGCCGAGGCGCAGGCCCAACTGGCCCCACTTGGCGCCGGCATAGACGCCCAGATGGTAGTTGTCGCTGTCAGTGGAGCCGGATGCATGGCGCAGGTCGAAGCTGCTGTTGCTAAAACCGGCCATCGCGCCCACGCGCCACGTCTCGTCGAGCGGCACGTCAGCGCCGAACAGCAAACCGCTGGTGTGCGTGTCGAGGCCCGACACATCACCGGTGCTGTCGGTTTTGCCGGTCGCACCGATGGCCTGAGTCCATACCACGCCACGGGAGTCGTCACCGACGAGGGTTTGTGTCGTGCCGCGAAGTGCCGGTGCCGACTGCGCTTGCTGCAAGCGATCGTTCACCGCATTGCGCACCAGACGGCTGTCCTCGATCAGCGCGGACTGGGTCGACGCATGCAGCTCATTGGACAGTGCCTTGAACGTGGCCTGCGCGGTCGACGTATCGTCCTGCACCACTTCACGCCAAAGCGCGTTGCCAGCGCCCGCGCTGTCCAACCCTTGGGCGACGGCTCGGGCATTGCGGGTCGTCGCCAGGCTGGCGAAAGTTTGTGCGTTACGGTCCAGTGTCAGCCCGACATCGGTTGCCGTGTAGTTCAGTGTCGGTGTGAGGAAGGCGAAGTTGGTTTGCACATTGGCAAACGCACCGCTCACGCCACCGGCAGCCGAGAGAATCGAGTAACGGCTCGCGGCCAGCCAGTTACCGCCTTCAACCAGCGACAGCGTGCTGTCATTGAGGGTTGCACGGCCGCTGGCGACGATGCGGTCGGCATTGCCATTGGCGTCCGATTCGACTTGGTAGACCGAGCCCTGAGCAAGGTTGACATCACCGTTGACGTTCAATTGCCCGACCGAATTACCCGGTGCAACCACGCCGCCCCGAGCGACATTGATGCCGCCGACGGTGCCGTTGCCACCCAGCGTTGCGCCTTGCTGCACGCTGACGATGGAGTTGCCTAGGTTACCGTTGACCGCCAGCCGACCCGCTTGCACCGTCGTTGCGCCGGACAGGCTGTTGTTGCCGGTCAGGTTCAGCGAGCCGACGCCCCGTTTTATCAATGCACCGTTGCCCGCCAGTGTGTTGGCGAGGGTATCGTTGGTTGACTGATCGACGACCAGCGTCGCGTTGTCGGTGATCGTCCCGCTGCCGAACGCCTTGGCATGGCCGGTCAGCACGCCACCGTTGATCACGGTGCCGCCCGAGTAAGTGTTATTGCCGGTCAGCATCAGATTGCCGCTGCCGTTCTTGATCAGCGCGCCGCTGCCGCTGATGTCGTTGCGCCAGGCGTCGATGGCGTTATAGCCGCCAAGGCTGGCGTCCATGTTGACCGTGACGTTGGAATTGAATGCCGCATAACCATCGCCCGCAGCGTACAGGTTCAGGCGGCCATAGCCCCCCGACTGATCGATCACCGCATAGCCTGAGGAGATTTCAGTGGTCGCCAGAATCTCGCGGCGCTGACTGGCGTCCAGGTAAGGGAAGCGGGTTTCCAGCAACACTTCGGCGTTGGTCGGTACCACGGCGGCCAGGTTGGTCGGGCCCACCGGATCGAAGCCGTAGGTCATGCGCGAGGTGAACAGCGCCTTGTCCTGAGCGTGTTGAGACGTGCGATCGGTGGCCGGGTCAATGCTCGCCATGCAGTTGTTGACGTCGCCGCCGCACTGCGCCGTGAAATAGCTCAGTGCCTGTGCGCGCGCATCGGCGCGCAGTTGGGCGTTGGCCGGATTGGAAAGGTTGTCGATGGCAAAATACGTTGCGGTGATGCGCCCGCCCATCACGTCGAACGGCGAGTGCATGCCGGCTTCGATGCGGTTGTCGCCAATTTCCGAGGCGCGCAGCATCAACTCGCTGAAACGCTCGGGGATGGCATAGGCCAGTGCGTATGAAGACAGGTAGGCCGCATTGGTATGGCCGCTGGGGAAACCCGAGTCGCTGGCCGGCGTGGTGCTTTCTGCCGGGCGCAGGGAGGGCGCAACCACGAAGGCCAGGCTCTGACCATCCAGACTTTGCCGCCATGGTCGCGGATACAAATAGTGGGATTTGGCAGGTGTGGTCGAGGCATCGTTGCGTACCGCGCTGACCAGATCGACCACTTTGCCCAGCGCCGAGGACGAACTGCCTGCGCCATTGCCTTTGTCGTCGTACTTGACGGTTTTGTTGCTGTCGTCGAACTGCGTGATGGTCGTGAAGGCGCCAGCACCTGCCTTATAAGCGGCGCTCAACGAGCCGAGGCCGCTGATGGCGCTGTAGCTTTGGTCACGGCGATCATCGAAGTAAGCGGCGGTTTCCTGGGCGAGGGTGCGGGCATTGGCGCGGTCGACCACGATTTGCAGGTTGCGCCTGAGCAGACTCTGACCCAGAGCGGTCGGTGTACCCGTGTCCCAGGTTGCCCCTGTCGTCCAGAGGGTGTCGAATCCGGAAAGCAGGTCGACACCGTTGATGGTGTCGTCTCCCGCACGGCTCGCCGCCTGAACCGAAACGGCGAGCAACGAAAGTACCAGGGAAGACACCATTACATGGGCAACCGGTTTGCTGGATCGCATAGCGTACGCCTTCACTCGTTTGGATAGGCGACGACCTTAGCGGGCAAGTCTTACGCTTGAGTGTGTCGGCGGTGACACATTTGTGAAGGCTGATATCGCCAAATCAACGGAGGCGCGCAACGAAAAACGGCGCCCTGAGGCGCCGTTTGTTCGTGGAAGGGTAGGGCGCCTAAAGCGGCAACCCTGCCTTCACCCGGTACTGGTTGCGTACCGGCATCGCGTATTGCTGAATCAGAAACGGCCGGTGTTCGGCGGGGCAACCATTGAGGCGGCGCTGCCATTCCTCTTGAGCGCGTTCCAGTTCGTCTGCCGGGAACACTTGAGCCGCGTTCGGCACTTGGAGCGCCGGCTCGGCGTTGGCCCACTGCGCGTACGCCAGGTAATGCACAGGGAACAGGCGATAACCGCCGAGAATCTGCCGGTCCATTTCGATGGCCAGCAGTTTGGTGTCCTCGAACAGCTCGGTGATCGGCGGGGCAAAGTTCACGTGCACACGGCCTTTGTAGCCGGTGATTCCCAGCGCGATGCTGACGTCGTCCTCGCCCGGCACTTTGGTGTAACTGCCGGTGGTGGCGCGGATGTACAGCTCCCGCGCCTTGGCGTGATCGCACGGGTCGTATTCGTAGCTGATCGACACCGGCGTCAGGTTCAACGACTGAATGACTTCGCCAAACGGCTCGTCCTTGCGGCTCATGTGGAACATCTTGAGGATGGCCGATTCGGTGCGGTCGTCGCCGTCCTTGGCGCGGCCTTCAGCCTGGGCGATCCAGATCGACTGGCAGTCATTGCGGATCGAATGATTGATGTACGCCGACAGCAACTGGTAGGCCGCCATCTTCTCGCGACGCCCGATGATCGAGCGGTGCACGATGAAGCTCTTGTTCAGGCGCATCAGGTCGCTGACGAAAGGCTTCTGCAGCAGGTTGTCGCCAATGGCGATGCGCGGCGTTGGCAGGCCCGCGTGGTAGACCGCGTAGTTGACGAACGCCGGGTCCATCACGATGTCGCGATGGTTGGCCAGAAACAGGTAGGCAACCCCTGACTTGAACTGCTCGACGCCGGTGTAGGTCACACCGTCAGTGGCGCGTTCGATAGTGTGATCGACGTAATGCTCGACCTTGTCCTGCAGGGCGGCAACGGTGTCGATGCCGGCGAACTGGCGACGCAGCTTGCGCGCGATGGCCGGTTGCAGAATCCAGCCGAGGGAGCCGGCCAGGCGCGGAAAACGGAAATGCGTGAGGATCGCGAGGAACGCCTTGTCACCCAGCAGCCGATCAAGTACGGCTTTTACTTCGGTGTCGTCGTACGGTCGGATGGCATCGAATTCGCCCATCATGCTCTCTTGTCGGAAACGGCTAAGGTAAAGGAGGTCGAGTCCGGTGCAGCAGCGAGTCACGACACCACAGGCTTGATGCCTGGGCGGCGGCCGCACAACAAGGCGGCTTCGCTCAAGGTGTCGACTCAGGCTGATGCCCGGATGCTGAGGAATAAAGCTCGACCCGCAAACAAGTCGGCGATTATACGCAAAACTGGGCCCGGAGACTGCGATGCAGGAAATACAGGATTACGACTGCCCTTATTGTGGCGAACCGGTGGAGGCGGTGCTGGATCTGTCCGGCGGCGATCAGACCTACATTGAAGATTGCCCCGTCTGCTGTCGGCCGATCAACTTCAGCCTGCAGACCGATGGGGAAGAGTGGACGCTGGACGTCCGCAGCGAGAACGAGTGATGCGCAAGATTTATGAGCCCGAACACCTGATGGAAGGCGAGCTGCTGCAGTCCATGCTCGCCAGCGAAGGCATCGAGTCACACATCACCGGGCGTCATTTGTTGGGCGCTATTGGGGATTTACCGGCGTTCGGGTTGCTGGGCCTGACGGTCGAGGATGACCAGGCCGAGCGGGCGCGTCTGTTGATCACCGAGTACAATGCCGCCTTTCCGCTGCCCGGTGACGAGCCGGACAGCTATCCCGATGTGTTGCTGTGCTGAATCCGGTTCGCGCGCGCCTCATTCGCTTTCAAAAAGAGTTGTGCTGAACCCATGTGTGGACGTTATGCCCTGTTTCGTTGGTCGCCTGCCTTTGCAGCTTTGCCCGGATTTCCAAGCGACCAGCAAGCGCAGTGGAATATTTCTCCTGCCGCTTCTGTCTTGATGGTCCGGGCGGCAACGGCTGAGGTCGAGGAGGGCGCCGAGCGCGGACGCGAAGTGGCGCGGGCACGTTGGGGCCTTACGCCGCCCTGGCTGACCGACATGTCACGCACGCCGGCCCATGCTCGCGCTGAAACCGTAGCGGAGCAGCCGATGTTCAAGCAGGCCTTTCGTGAACGCCGCTGCCTGCTGCCGGCCAACGGCTTTTATGAGTGGCGTGGCAGCGTGCGCAAGCGGCCGTTCTGGCTCACGCCGGCCGAAGGATCGACGCTGTACTTCGCGGCGATCTGGGAGGCCTATCCCGTTGAAGGTCACACCTACTTGAGCGTTGCTGTGGTCACGCAGTCGGCCATGAACCAGCGTCGACCGTTGATTCTCGACGAAGAAGGGCAGCGTGCCTGGCTTGATCCGGAGTGCCCGCTGATCACTTTGCAGGCCATGCTCGCCGCCCCGCAGATGCAACTGCGCGAACGGCCTTTGGCCAACCTGGTGAACGACCCGAAGCTCAACGCGCCGGAATGCCTGACACCGTTGTAGTGCTGTCTCTTCCGGTGTGAATCGCGATCCCGTATTTCTTTCCCGTTACACAGCCGCGTTTTCCTGCGCCTTTTCACATGGGAGACGGCTGGCATCTGGTGCTCGGCCCGCGTATTGCCTAGGATGGCGCGATTGTTTCAATGGAGATACGAAATGCGCAGGATTTTTGCTCTTTGTGGCGTAACGGCAGCGCTGCTGGTGGCCGGGTGTCAGGCGGTCAATACCACCACCGGCGATTCGGTGGGTGTCGAGCGCAAGCAATACATGTTCAGCATGCTGTCGACGGACGAAGTCAACAAGATGTACGCCCAGTCCTATCAGCAGACGGTCAGCGAAGCCACGTCCAAAGGCGTGCTCGACAACAGCAGCGCCGAGGGCAAGCGCGTCCAGGCCATCGCCAAGCGTCTGATTGCCCAGGCACCGAAATTGCGGCCCGACGCGGCGCAGTGGCAGTGGGATGTGAACCTGATCAAAAGCGATGAGCTGAACGCCAACTGCGGTCCCGGCGGCAAGATCATCGTGTACAGCGGCCTGATCGATACGCTCAAGCTTAGCGATGACGAACTGGCAGCAGTCATGGGCCACGAAATTGCCCACGCCTTGCGTGAACACGGCCGTGAAGCCATGTCCAAGGCCTACGGTGTGCAGATGGCGAAGCAGGGCGCCGGCGCATTGTTGGGGTTGGGGCAGGACAGTCTGGCGCTGGCCGACACCGTGGTCGATTACAGCCTGACGCTGCCGAACAGCCGCGCCAATGAAAACGAAGCAGACCTGCTGGGCCTCGAACTCGCGGCTCGCGCCGGTTACAACCCGAATGCCGCGATCACGCTGTGGCAGAAGATGGAAGCCCAAGGCGGCGCGTCGCAGCCGGAGTTCATGAGCACCCACCCGGCTTCGTCCAACCGGATCGCCTCGCTGCAGGCGGCGATTCCGAAAGTAATGCCGTTGTATCAGCAGGCGCCGAAGGGCTGATCATCGCCTGATCCCGGTAGCAGACACGGTCATGTGGGAGCGAGCTTGCTCGCGAAGAGGTCGGGACATCCGCTGCATCTTCAGCGACTGGAATGCCGTCCTCGTGAGCAAGCTCACTCCCACATGGACTGAGCTTGCTCGCGATCATCAACTGTCGCCGCGTATCTGCGAAACGGTTGAAGAGCATCGCGAGCAAGCTCACTCCTACAGGGGGCTGGTGTCTGCGGCTATACCCAGCCGCTGATCTGCATCGCCTTGTACACGGCAACAATCGCCAGAATGAAAAACGCACCCGCTGCCAGACGACGAATCAGTGTGAGCGGCAGTTTCTCCGCAGCAAAATTCCCCGCCAGCACCACCGGCACATTCGCCAGCAACATGCCCAGCGTCGTGCCGAGGATCACCAGCCACAAGCTTGGGTATTGCGCCGCCAGCATGACGGTCGCGATCTGCGTCTTGTCGCCGATTTCCGCGATAAAGAACGCGATCAGCGTGGTCAGGAAGGGGCCGAACTTGCGACTGGTGCTGGCTTCGTCGTCGTCCAGCTTGTCCGGAACCAGCGTCCAAAGCGCCGTGGCGGTAAAGCTGGCGGCCAGGATCCAGTGCAGAACCGCGTCGGAGAGATAGCTGCTGAACCATGCGCCAACGGCACCGGCCGCGGCATGGTTGGCCAGCGTGGCTGCGACAATCCCGGCGATGATGGGCCAGGGTTTGCGGAAGCGAGCGGCAAGAACGAGCGCGAGGAGTTGGGTCTTGTCACCGATTTCAGCCAGTGCGACGACAGCGGTGGGGACCAACAGGGATTCCAGCATCAGGGTTTCCTAAGGGGCGGGTCAACACGGCTATGACACGTACAACCTCCCCGCCCCGGGTCAGGATGTTCGTGTCATAGGTCTTGTCAAACCACCGATCCGTCTGAGCAGATCTGGGGTCGCACGCACCATGGTCTGAGGACCAAGTATGTTGATACGTGCCGGACGAGCATGGCGCTCGTGGGAGACTACTCCCCTAGGACGGTGCGGATTCTGCCTACACGTCTCGTGTTCGGCAAGCGCTAATTATCACGCACGTTTCGCGCGGTAAATCCGGAAACCCTGACCCTCGGCCATGATTGCACACGGCCCCAGATGCGCCTCGATGATCGGCTGATAGCGCAGGAAGCTATTGGCAACCAGCCGCAGTTCGCCGCCTTTTCTCAGATGTTCTCGTGCTTTTTTTAGCAGGTTCTCGGTTGCGGCGTAATCGGTATGGACGCCGGTATGGAACGGCGGATTGGTCAGAATTATGTCCAGATCGCTCGGTGCGGCATCGATTCCGTTGCCCGTCAGGACTTCGGCCTCAAGACCATTGGCGGCAAGCGTCAGACGGCTGCTGGCGGTGGCGAACGCATCGACATCCAGCATCGTCACGCGGGTTTCGGGGTAGCGGCGTTTCACCGCCGCACCGAGAACGCCCGCGCCGCAGCCGAAATCGAGCAAATGGCCGGCGGGAAGCCGATCAATGTTATCCAGCAACAGGGCCGAGCCCCGGTCCAGACGGCCGTGGCTGAACACGCCCGGCAGACTCACCACCTTCAACGCGCCGCCTTCGATTTCGATGTCGAAACGTTTGGCCAGGCTGTCGAGCCCAACCCCTTGCGGAGGCGTTTCGACGGTGACTTGCCAGAGCTGGCAATGCCGGGCGCTGTCGAGTTTGCGCGTACGCCCGAACGGGCTTAGCTGGCGGGCGGCGGCTTCAATGCCACCGCGTTTTTCGCCGACCAGGAATAATTCACGTCCGGCCAGGCGGGAAGCAAGCGCGTTAATGAGGTAATCAGCGAGATCGCGGGCCTTGGGCAAAAACAGCACCGCAGCTTCAAAGGGTTCGGCCGGTGCTTCGGTGCCGAAGTGCACACGCTCGGGAAATCGTGTACCGAGGGCGTCGAAGTCGCCAGCGTGCCAACTCCAGCCGCGCGCATTGGGCAGCCTGCTCAGCAGATCGTCGGCGGGGAGGCCGGTCAGCAGCAAGGAGCCCCGAAACAAATCGGCCTGCCGGAGTAACACTTCACTGCGCGGGTCCATCATCGGCTCCTCGAAAAAAAGGGCGAAGTTTAACAGGCCTGCCACGCCGCGCACTCGCACTGTGCGGCGGAGTGGCGAGACTGCGAAAAGCTACGTTTCAGCTGACGACGCGGACCGGCTTGCCCTCATAGAACGCCAGAGCGTTTTCGTTGATCTGTCCGACGATGCGCTGCCGCGCTTCCTGGCTGCCCCATGCGCTGTGGGGCGTGATGATCAGGCGCGGAATATCGCCCGACAGCAGCGGATTGCCATTAACCGGGGGCTCGACCGTCAGCACGTCGGTGGCCGCGCCGCCGAGATGGCCGTTGCGCAGGGCATCGGCCAGTGCCTGCTCGTTGATCAAGCCGCCGCGCGCGGTATTGACGATGAAGGCTTTTGGTTTCAGCAGGCTCAACTCGTGGGCGCCAATCATGTCCCGAGTGTGCTCGTTGAGCGGGCAGTGCAGGGTGAGGGCATCGACCTGGGGCAGTAGCTCATTCAGTGGCACGCGATCAGGGCGGGCAGGACGACCGGGAATCTGACCCGACAGCACGCGCATGCCGAAGGCTTCGGCCAGCTTCGCGACCGCGCCGCCCAGCTCGCCATGGCCCAGCAGCCCCAATGTTTTGCCTTCCAGCTCGACAATGGGGAAGTCCAGCAAGCAGAACTGCTTCGATTTTTGCCACTGGCCTTGGTGGATCGCTTGTTGATAGTCAGGCAAGCGGGTGGCCATCGCCAACAGCAGCATCAGTGTGTGCTGGGCCACGGAAGGGGTGCCGTAGCCCTGACAATTGCTGACCACCACGCCATGCTTACGCGCGGCATCAAGGTCGACGTTGTTCACGCCGGTGGCCGTCACTAGTACCAGTTTCAGGTTAGGACAGGCGGCGAACGTGGCGGCATCGATCATGATCTTGTTGGAGATCGCCACATCGGCGTCCTTCAAACGCTCGGGCACCTGATCGGTTGTGGTGCTGCCATGCAGCACCAGTTCGCTGAAGGTTTCACGCCACGGCGCGAGGTCGAGATCCCCCAGATCCAGAGAGGTGTGATCCAGGAAAACTGCTCTGCGTTGAGTGGGCATCAGCTGTACCTTTTGCTCGGTGGGTGGGAGGCGTAATGTGACGAGCCTACCAGAGCCTGCCGCTCGCCATAACGCCTGGAGAACATCAATGTACTGGCCCGAATTCTTAACCGTTGCGCTGATTCACCTGCTGGCCGTCGCCAGCCCCGGTCCGGACTTCGCCGTCGTCGTGCGCGAAAGCGTGACCCACGGTCGTAAGGCCGGTACGTACACCGCCATGGGCGTGGGCACCGCGATTTTCCTGCACGTCGGCTATTCGCTGCTGGGGATTGGCCTGATCGTTTCGCAGTCCATCGTCCTGTTCAATGCCTTGAAATGGGCGGCAGCGGCGTACCTGATTTACATCGGCATCAAAGCACTGCGGGCAAAACCTGCCAGCGCATCGGATGCGCCTGTGGACATCGCCAAAGGCGAGCGCACAGCGCGCGGCGCCTTCACGGCCGGGTTCGTTACCAACGGACTGAACCCCAAGGCGACGCTGTTTTTCCTTTCGCTGTTCACCGTCGTGATCAACCCGCACACGCCGATGCTGGTCCAGGCCGGCTACGGGGTTTACCTGGCATTCGCGACCGGCGCGTGGTTTTGCCTGGTGGCACGCCTGTTCAGCCAGCCTCGGGTCCGTGCGGGCTTTGCGCGAATGGGCCATTGGTTTGATCGGGCGATGGGTGGCGTGCTGGTTGCGCTGGGTTTGAAGCTGGCGTTGACGGAAATGCATTGAGGTTGATGTGATGGTCTGTTGCGACGTCTCGCCTTAAGGTGAATGCTGAGCATTGTGATTCGATCAAAAAGACTTAGACAGTTGTTAGGTAACCTGTTTGGAAATATACCCGCCTAAACGGCTAATGCTGTTCACTTAAGCGGAGCAGCCTTACGGTCCACTGGGTACCGGGTTTTGGAAATCTTCACCGTCCTTGGCCTTCCCGGCCTTGGGCGGTGATCCAGAAACATTCC
>NZ_JAUFNS010000046.1:0-5323 GCF_041060445.1 Pseudomonas sp. W2-17
GAACGCTTCAGCAAATCGGGTATGTGATCAAGGTGTCATTTGTGTGTTCGCAAACTTTCGTCTTCATGCGTCTTCACACACCGCAACCTGCCGTCTTTCTGCAGATTGCTTGGGTGTTATATGGTCAAGCCTCACGGGCAATTAGTATTGGTTAGCTCAACGCCTCACAGCGCTTACACACCCAACCTATCAACGTCGTAGTCTTCGACGGCCCTTCAGGGAACTCAAGGTTCCAGTGAGATCTCATCTTGAGGCAAGTTTCCCGCTTAGATGCTTTCAGCGGTTATCTTTTCCGAACATAGCTACCCGGCAATGCCACTGGCGTGACAACCGGAACACCAGAGGTTCGTCCACTCCGGTCCTCTCGTACTAGGAGCAGCCCCTCTCAAATCTCAAACGTCCACGGCAGATAGGGACCGAACTGTCTCACGACGTTCTAAACCCAGCTCGCGTACCACTTTAAATGGCGAACAGCCATACCCTTGGGACCGGCTTCAGCCCCAGGATGTGATGAGCCGACATCGAGGTGCCAAACACCGCCGTCGATATGAACTCTTGGGCGGTATCAGCCTGTTATCCCCGGAGTACCTTTTATCCGTTGAGCGATGGCCCTTCCATACAGAACCACCGGATCACTAAGACCTACTTTCGTACCTGCTCGACGTGTCTGTCTCGCAGTCAAGCGCGCTTTTGCCTTTATACTCTACGACCGATTTCCGACCGGTCTGAGCGCACCTTCGTACTCCTCCGTTACTCTTTAGGAGGAGACCGCCCCAGTCAAACTACCCACCATACACTGTCCTCGATCCGGATAACGGACCTGAGTTAGAACCTCAAAGTTGCCAGGGTGGTATTTCAAGGTTGGCTCCACGCAGACTGGCGTCCACGCTTCAAAGCCTCCCACCTATCCTACACAAGCAAATTCAAAGTCCAGTGCAAAGCTATAGTAAAGGTTCACGGGGTCTTTCCGTCTAGCCGCGGATACACTGCATCTTCACAGCGATTTCAATTTCACTGAGTCTCGGGTGGAGACAGCGCCGCCATCGTTACGCCATTCGTGCAGGTCGGAACTTACCCGACAAGGAATTTCGCTACCTTAGGACCGTTATAGTTACGGCCGCCGTTTACCGGGGCTTCGATCAAGAGCTTCGCGTTAGCTAACCCCATCAATTAACCTTCCGGCACCGGGCAGGCGTCACACCCTATACGTCCACTTTCGTGTTTGCAGAGTGCTGTGTTTTTAATAAACAGTCGCAGCGGCCTGGTATCTTCGACCGGCATGAGCTTACGGAGCAAGTCCTTCACCCTCACCGGCGCACCTTCTCCCGAAGTTACGGTGCCATTTTGCCTAGTTCCTTCACCCGAGTTCTCTCAAGCGCCTTGGTATTCTCTACCCAACCACCTGTGTCGGTTTGGGGTACGGTTCCTGGTTACCTGAAGCTTAGAAGCTTTTCTTGGAAGCATGGCATCAACCACTTCGTGTCCTAAAGGACACTCGTCATCAGCTCTCGGCCTTGAAACCCCGGATTTACCTAAGATTTCAGCCTACCACCTTAAACCTGGACAACCAACGCCAGGCTGGCCTAGCCTTCTCCGTCCCTCCATCGCAATAACCAGAAGTACAGGAATATTAACCTGTTTTCCATCGACTACGCTTTTCAGCCTCGCCTTAGGGACCGACTAACCCTGCGTCGATTAACGTTGCGCAGGAAACCTTGGTCTTTCGGCGTGGGTGTTTTTCACACCCATTGTCGTTACTCATGTCAGCATTCGCACTTCTGATACCTCCAGCAAGCTTCTCAACTCACCTTCACAGGCTTACAGAACGCTCCTCTACCGCATCATCCTAAGATGATACCCGTAGCTTCGGTGCATGGTTTGAGCCCCGTTACATCTTCCGCGCAGGCCGACTCGACTAGTGAGCTATTACGCTTTCTTTAAAGGGTGGCTGCTTCTAAGCCAACCTCCTAGCTGTCTAAGCCTTCCCACATCGTTTCCCACTTAACCATGACTTTGGGACCTTAGCTGACGGTCTGGGTTGTTTCCCTTTTCACGACGGACGTTAGCACCCGCCGTGTGTCTCCCATGCTCGGCACTTGTAGGTATTCGGAGTTTGCATCGGTTTGGTAAGTCGGGATGACCCCCTAGCCGAAACAGTGCTCTACCCCCTACAGTGATACATGAGGCGCTACCTAAATAGCTTTCGAGGAGAACCAGCTATCTCCGAGCTTGATTAGCCTTTCACTCCGATCCACAGGTCATCCGCTAACTTTTCAACGGTAGTCGGTTCGGTCCTCCAGTTAGTGTTACCCAACCTTCAACCTGCCCATGGATAGATCGCCCGGTTTCGGGTCTATTCCCAGCGACTAGACGCCCTATTAAGACTCGCTTTCGCTACGCCTCCCCTATTCGGTTAAGCTCGCCACTGAAAATAAGTCGCTGACCCATTATACAAAAGGTACGCAGTCACCCAACAAAGTGGGCTCCCACTGCTTGTACGCATACGGTTTCAGGATCTATTTCACTCCGCTCTCCGCGGTTCTTTTCGCCTTTCCCTCACGGTACTGGTTCACTATCGGTCAGTCAGTAGTATTTAGCCTTGGAGGATGGTCCCCCCATGTTCAGACAAGGTTTCTCGTGCCCCGTCCTACTCGATTTCATTGACAAGAGATTTTCGCGTACAGGGCTATCACCCACTATGGCCGCACTTTCCAGAGCGTTCCGCTAATCTCAAATCAACTTAAGGGCTGGTCCCCGTTCGCTCGCCACTACTAAGGGAATCTCGGTTGATTTCTTTTCCTCAGGGTACTTAGATGTTTCAGTTCCCCTGGTTCGCTCCATACACCTATGTATTCAGTGTAAGGTAACTGTCTTATGACAGCTGGGTTCCCCCATTCAGACATCTCCGGATCACAGTCTGTTTGCCGACTCCCCGAAGCTTTTCGCAGGCTACCACGTCTTTCATCGCCTCTGACTGCCAAGGCATCCACCGTATGCGCTTCTTCACTTGACCATATAACCCCAAGCAATCTGGTTATACTGTGAAGACGACATTCGCCGAAAGTTTGCATTTCACAAACTTTACCTTAGCCTGGACACGCACCAGTGAAAGAGGTGCCCAGTCTATATTTCAATCACATACCCAAATTTTTAAAGAACGATCTAATCAAAAGACTAGAAATCAACACTCATCATCCGGCGGATGGAGCGCTCATTTCTAAGCTTTCACAAGGCAGAAGCAGTTATGGTGGAGCCAAACGGGATCGAACCGTTGACCTCCTGCGTGCAAGGCAGGCGCTCTCCCAGCTGAGCTATGGCCCCATAACAAAATTGGTGGGTCTGGGCAGATTCGAACTGCCGACCTCACCCTTATCAGGGGTGCGCTCTAACCAACTGAGCTACAGACCCAATTTCGAGCTTGTAACTGTTAGCGTGAGCTATCAGCTTGGAGCTTAAAGCTGCTTCTATCGTCTTCTTCAATGAATCAAGCAATTCGTGTGGGAACTTGTGAAGAAGCTGAGTCTTCGATTAAGGAGGTGATCCAGCCGCAGGTTCCCCTACGGCTACCTTGTTACGACTTCACCCCAGTCATGAATCACACCGTGGTAACCGTCCTCCCGAAGGTTAGACTAGCTACTTCTGGTGCAACCCACTCCCATGGTGTGACGGGCGGTGTGTACAAGGCCCGGGAACGTATTCACCGCGACATTCTGATTCGCGATTACTAGCGATTCCGACTTCACGCAGTCGAGTTGCAGACTGCGATCCGGACTACGATCGGTTTTCTGGGATTAGCTCCACCTCGCGGCTTGGCAACCCTCTGTACCGACCATTGTAGCACGTGTGTAGCCCAGGCCGTAAGGGCCATGATGACTTGACGTCATCCCCACCTTCCTCCGGTTTGTCACCGGCAGTCTCCTTAGAGTGCCCACCATAATGTGCTGGTAACTAAGGACAAGGGTTGCGCTCGTTACGGGACTTAACCCAACATCTCACGACACGAGCTGACGACAGCCATGCAGCACCTGTCTCAATGTTCCCGAAGGCACCCATCCATCTCTGGAAAGTTCATTGGATGTCAAGGCCTGGTAAGGTTCTTCGCGTTGCTTCGAATTAAACCACATGCTCCACCGCTTGTGCGGGCCCCCGTCAATTCATTTGAGTTTTAACCTTGCGGCCGTACTCCCCAGGCGGTCAACTTAATGCGTTAGCTGCGCCACTAAAAGCTCAAGGCTTCCAACGGCTAGTTGACATCGTTTACGGCGTGGACTACCAGGGTATCTAATCCTGTTTGCTCCCCACGCTTTCGCACCTCAGTGTCAGTATGAGCCCAGGTGGTCGCCTTCGCCACTGGTGTTCCTTCCTATATCTACGCATTTCACCGCTACACAGGAAATTCCACCACCCTCTGCCCTACTCTAGCTTGCCAGTTTTGGATGCAGTTCCCAGGTTGAGCCCGGGGATTTCACATTCAACTTAACAAACCACCTACGCGCGCTTTACGCCCAGTAATTCCGATTAACGCTTGCACCCTCTGTATTACCGCGGCTGCTGGCACAGAGTTAGCCGGTGCTTATTCTGTCGGTAACGTCAAAACAGCAAGGTATTCGCTTACTGCCCTTCCTCCCAACTTAAAGTGCTTTACAATCCGAAGACCTTCTTCACACACGCGGCATGGCTGGATCAGGCTTTCGCCCATTGTCCAATATTCCCCACTGCTGCCTCCCGTAGGAGTCTGGACCGTGTCTCAGTTCCAGTGTGACTGATCATCCTCTCAGACCAGTTACGGATCGTCGCCTTGGTGAGCCATTACCTCACCAACTAGCTAATCCGACCTAGGCTCATCTGATAGCGCAAGGCCCGAAGGTCCCCTGCTTTCTCCCGTAGGACGTATGCGGTATTAGCGTCCCTTTCGAGACGTTGTCCCCCACTACCAGGCAGATTCCTAGGCATTACTCACCCGTCCGCCGCTGAATCAGAGAGCAAGCTCTCTTCATCCGCTCGACTTGCATGTGTTAGGCCTGCCGCCAGCGTTCAATCTGAGCCATGATCAAACTCTTCAGTTCAATACTGCAATTAGGTTTTGAGAAAACCTTATAAACTTGGCTCAGCAATCGTTGGTTAAACCATGATTTCTCGTGGAGTAACTTGCGATGCTGATAATCTTGCGACTTCAGTCTTACAGCACAAGCACCCACACGAATTGCTTGATTCAGTTGTTAAAGAGCGGGTGGTTAAGATCTTTCGTCTCAACCGAGGCGCGCATTCTACAGCGTCTCTTGTTTCTGTCAAGCGGTTATTTTAAGAAGTTTTCAAAGTTTCC
>NZ_JAUFNS010000047.1:0-1854 GCF_041060445.1 Pseudomonas sp. W2-17
TATGCAAGCCTTTACTGTATGGATAAACAGGTGCTAGGCTCGCCGCGCTTTGTGCACAGAGCGGGAGCCTTGGCTGGACTTGCAGGGATAGTCTGCGGTTCGGTGGCCAGCTTGGATGTTGACGCATCCTGCTGGCCGCTCCTTTTGTGTCGCGAGGCGCTTATTTTTGGCCGGCCTTTCAAGCAGAAAGGCTGGCACCAAAGCTCGGCTCAGACCTTACGAATCCCGAACTGAGCTGCTTTTACTTTTGAGTCTTGGTTGATGCCCGCGGCCAAATAGAGCCCCATTCTGGCGGCGACGGCCGTTTCCGTGACGTCGCCCGTGTACCTCTGCGTCTCCAACGCGCCCTTCCAGTTGGCGGGCAACGTGAACGGCTCCTGGTACTTGTCCATCGAGCGGTAATAGATAGTGGTGGACGTACTCGCTACCGGCTTGGTGATGATCAGCTCAGCCTCCCAGCCGAGGATGCCCCGGCTGTTGCCAACGATCTCCGGAGCCGAAACCATCTCGATGACGTCCCCTGCCAGCAGATTCGAAAGCGTCACGTTCGCCGCCGGCTGAAGATAGATGTACCCGCCGGCCGCCGCCATGGTCCCGGCCAACTCGATGCACTGCGCCTCGCCGAATGCCGCCGGCTCTTTGTACCAGCGAGTGGTGATGCCGTTTAGGCCTGAGCCAGTTGCTTTGTAGTTATCCGCCAGCACCGATCCGGCGACTGGGTTGACCGATGCGTTGATGACTCCAGTTGTGCCGGTCATCAGCGGGTTGGCGTTCAGGCAGCCGAACGGGCGAATCGCCGAGTACAGATCGGCGGCATCCGTGGGCAGCGGCACGCCGAAGAACTCGAAATTGGCATTGATGATTGGCACGCAGCGGGATTGGATGAAGTCGGCGCCGATCAGGTTCGGGTGCAGATCATCGACAGTCATATCCTGCGTGAAGCCGTCCCAGATGTTGACCACCGGAACGAACTGCCGGACGTAGCCCAGCACCCAGTCCTTGTACGCGATCGCATCGGTGAGCGCAGCGCCGGTCAATGCCTTGGTGCCGAAGCGTGGCGTACCGGTGCCGACGATGAGGTATTTGCCCGGCGTATTCTGGAACGCCATGATCGCCTTCATCACGTTTGCCTTGCTGTCCGCCAGCGTCATGGCAGGCGTGGTGCTGTCATTGGTACGCGATAGCAGCATCCACAGATCGGCAGTGGCTGACGTCAGACACGACGGGAGCCTCGGCATGAACTGGCCGGAGTTGTCGCCGACCTTCCCTTGATTGTCCAGGTAGCTTGGGAAAAGACCGGTCTGCGCAGCAATCGCACCGGCGTAGCCGTAGGCCTCGGTTCCGAATGCCTTCGGGTCAATCGTGTGGCAGTTTGCGCTGAAGCTGTCGCCCAACAGACCCAGGCCACGACGGATGCGGCGGCGGGTCTGCTGGCCCTCGGCGAGAAGACTCATGCGAACACCTCAAAGGCGGCGCCGCCCGCCGGCAAGAAGCGCACCGTGGCCGGGGGAATGTTGAGTTGATAAGCGCCATCATTCCACAGCGTGTCAGACGTCACCCAGGTGTCGCCCATTTTGATCTGAACCGCGACCGAGCCTCCGTTTGCTTTCACGCCCAGCGTGACGCGCAAAGCGCGCGAGAATGTTTCTTCTTTTGTCGTTGTCTGCACTGCGTTCTCCAATTGGTCGAGATCAAGTGAGGTGTCAGGGCACGTCGCGGAAGAAAACGTGGTTGCCCAGCTTCAGTGTCCGCTTCGCCTTGGCCGCCCAGTCCGGCGCCTTCGGCATGGTGGTGGCGTAGTAGTGGGTAGCGCCGCCGGTAGGGTCTGGCACCTTGCCGTCGATCACCTGGTCA
>NZ_JAUFNS010000048.1:0-1631 GCF_041060445.1 Pseudomonas sp. W2-17
GTGGCGCAGCCACGCATAGGGCTCTTGGCCGTTGGCTTTGGCTGTCTCGACCAAGCTATAAAGTTGAGCGCTGGCTTTGGCACCTCTGGGTGTGTCGCTGAACAGCCAGTTCTTTCTTCCTATCACAAAGGGGCGGATGGCTCGTTCAGCGGCATTATTGTCAATCGGCAAGTAACCTTCCTCGACGTACCGTTCAAGCTTTTCCCAGTTGTTTGCCAGGTAGGTAACCGCTTTGCCAAGTGCATTCTGTGTAGTCACATAGGGTAGCGTTTTGCGCAACCACTCTTTGAGTTGCCCCATTACGTGGCAGCTCAAGTCCTGGCGAGCTTTTTTGCGTACCTCGTCGCTCTTCTCTTTGTAAGCGATTTCGATACCGTACAACTTGCTGATCAGTTTCAAGGCTATATCTGCGCGCCCCGTCTTGCCTTTAGGTTGCACTTTTTGTGCTTCCACGAACTTGCGACGAGCATGCGCCCAGCACCCTAGGCGCTCGACCCCAGCTTGCGCGCCGAGCGAGTTGTAACCGGCGTAATCATCCGTCATCAGATAGCCGCGATAACCTTCGAGCAGGCGTGACGGCACCTCCTGCGCGCGGCTGGTGGAGTAGTCAAAAAGGATTACGGGTCTATCTGGCGGGCCGCCGGTTTGCGCCCACATCCAAGACTGGCTGCCTGGGTCTCGGTCTGGCTCTTTCAACACCTGCACCCGCGTTTCATCGCAATGGATGACGCGGCTGGCTAGTAGGCTATCGCGCATTAAATTCAATAGTGGCTGGAAATGTTCTCCGCACTGGATAACCCAGCGTGCCAAGGTCTGACGGGGGATATCGATGCCGTGACGACCAAGTACTTTCTCAAAGCGATGAAGCGGTAAACCGTCCACGTACTTGGTGGTCAGCAGCATCGCAAGAACACTTGGACTGGCCATGCTTTTTTCAATCAACTGAGCGGGTTTATCCGCCGTGACTGGCGCCGTTTCACAGTCGCGGCAACCATAGACTTTACGAACGTGCTTGATCACACGGATCTGCATTGGCACGATTTCAAGCTGCTCGCTGACCTCTTCGCCAATGGCGTGTTTACGGCAGCCGCAGACGCAAGTCAGTTCATGCTCTGGAAGCTCATGGGTGACTTCAATACGCGGCAAGTCGGCCGGCAGTTTTTTGCGCTTGCCGCGCCGCTTGGTCGGAGCGACGACCTCTTCTTCTGAAGTCTCTGCGGCAGGCTCAACTTCATGTTCAGCTTCGTTGAACAGCGCCATCTGCGGAGTCGCTGGATCGACCGTTTGCTCAGACTTTCGGGCGAACAGTCGTTGGCTTAGCAGCGCCACTTGTTCTTCGAGCACACCCACCCTGGATTGCATCTTCGCAAGCATCTGCTTGAGCAATTCAGGATCATTCGGGAGGTCTTCGGGCAAGGAATTCATGCCCTGGATTATACCGAATCAGGCTACGAATCGCGGCGTCAAAACTTGATGAGGACGGTTGCGCCAGAGGTCAAAGCCATCGAGCAGCCAGTTGAGTTCCTGAACTGTCAGAACGATCGCCTCGTCAGTGGCATCCGGTGATGTTTTGAATCGTTCGGACTCGAGTCGCTTGAGCCAAAGGCAAAAGCCGTTGCGCTCCCAATATA
>NZ_JAUFNS010000049.1:0-1600 GCF_041060445.1 Pseudomonas sp. W2-17
CAGACTGTGTGAAAACCTAGCCAACCTGCCTCAGATCTAAGAAAATGCCCCGCATCGAAAGATGCGGGGCATTTTCTTATGGCGTACATCCAGGGCGAATCTCGAAACCAGACCAGCCTGTTTCCGGTTTCAATCGATGAAGTCATTCCCGAAGACCATCTGGTCCGGGTCATCGATGCCTATGTTTCTCGCCTGGATCTCAGGGTTCTGGGGTTCGATAAAGCCATCCCCAAAGGCAACGGACGTCCGCCCTACAACCCCGCCGATCTGCTCAAACTTTATATCTACGGCTATTTCCAGCGCATACGGTCTTCGCGCCGTCTCGAGGCTGAGTGCCAGCGCAACATCGAAGTCATGTGGCTGCTCAACCGCCTCGCGCCGGACTTCAAAACCATCGCCGATTTCCGCAAAGACAACGCCACTGCGTTCTCCGCAACGTGCCGCGCATTTGTCCAGTTCTGCCGGACCGCAGGCCTGGTAAAAGGTGATCTGGTCGCCATCGATGGCAGTAAATTCAAGGCCGTAGCCTCGGCCCGTCGTCATATCAGCATCAAGCATCTAAAGCGTGATCAGGAAAAACTTGATCGCCGCATAGCGAAATATCTGGAGGATCTGGACAGCGCCGATCGTGACGAAAATGAAGAGGTGGTTGATCGAAGCGCTGTTAAAACGGTGCTGGCAAAACTGACCGCCAAGCGGGACGACAATCTGACCTGTCAGGCGCTGATGGACGAGCTGCAGATCCCCCAATTCATCAGCACCGAAAGCGACGCGCGCATGATGCGAGCCCCGCAGGGCATGGCCGTTGCCTACAACGTGCAGACCGCGGTCGACGCTGAAAACAGCCTGATCGTTCATCACGAAGTCACTCAGGATAGCGACGATCGCAAGCAACTGGAGCCGATGGCAAAAGCGACTCAGGAAGTGCTGGAACAGCCGAATCTGACCGTCACGGCTGACGCTGGATACTCCAGTGGCAAGCACTTCCAGGCCTGCGACGACGCGGGCATCACCGCATATGTCCCCATTAACCGAACCATTAACAGCGAAGTTGAAGAGCCGTCTTTTTTCCGTCGGGAAGACTTCACCTATGATCGGGAAAATGATCGTTATCAATGCCCGACAGGCCAGTTACTGACGCTGGTTCAACTGAACAAGGGGAAGGGTTTCTACCGCGCCAGCGCGGATGCCTGCGGGGCCTGTCCCCTTAAAAACCAATGCACCAAGACCAAATACCGCTCGATCACACGTCATGCCTATGAGGATGCATTTGAGCGAATGGAGCAGCGAATGCAGGCCCACCCGGAAATGGTCGAGGCTCGACGAAGCATCGTTGAGCACCCGTTTGGCAACCTCAAACAATGGATTTACGGCAATGGCCGGTTCTTGCTTCGCCAGCTCAAAGGTGCGCGAACGGAAATGGCGCTGGCGGTGAACGCCTACAACCTGAAAAGAGCGATCAACGTGCTGGGCGTACGCCGAATGATGGAGTTACTGGCCTGAGGAGGGCTTTTTTTCTCTTTGCATAAATAAAGAATACCCCGAGTTGATCGGGGCATTTTTTGATTAGCTGCTGGTTATTTCGTTTTCACACGGTCTG
>NZ_JAUFNS010000050.1:0-1366 GCF_041060445.1 Pseudomonas sp. W2-17
TGGTCTGTTCATCCGCACTGATAAGCAGTCCATTCCCCGCACGCATGGCTCCCCAGCCATCCGTGCGCAATTCAAACCCTTCGCCGCGCTTATCCTTCTCGCTGTCGACCAGATGCCCGAGATTCAGCTGACTCTTGCCGCTGTGTTCGGTGCTGAGTTTGATGTGTTCCTTGCCGCGATCGTCCTCCATGCGCAGCTTGTTATTCGCCGGGGTCCGCAGCACGTTGCGCTTGTAATCGCTGCGCAGCAGCGTCACATGGTCGGGATGGCGACTGTCATGAAGCGCGTGAGCGATGTAGGGCCGATCCGGATCGCCTTGCTCAAAGGCAACAGCCACTTCGGTGCCGCAGATCAGTGGCAGGTGCAGGCCGTGGGTATCCCCGGCATAGGGGCAGGCGAGTCTCAGCCACAGACTTTCCTCACCCAACTTCCAGCTGTCGCGATCAAACAGAAAGCTGACCTTGTAGCGGCCTTCGCTATCAATGTGGCTGTAGGGATCGTTGGCCAGCGAGCTGGTGACCCGCGCCGGAACAGTGCCCGCTATCTCAGGCTTGGCCAGCAAAGGCGGCCGAAAACACACACTCTCGGAATACGGAATAGCCTCAAAACTCAGCTCGAAACTGCGATCCCGCGCCGCACGCAGCTTCAATCCTGTAACGACTGCTCCCGGCTCAAACGCCTGGGGCGCTCCACCGGAAATCGCCAGCACCTGCGCCAATCCCAACGAAGCACTGCTGCTTATACCGCTCAGGCGCGTCTGATCATTCAGATACCGCTCATGCCGCAACCGGGCATAGAAAAACCCGCTTTCCCCCAGCAGATCCTCGTCCTGATCCAGTTTGTCGCCCAATACCCGGTACGGCTCCGCATAGTGATACGCCTCGCCATAAGTCGTCGCATCACCCCGCGTCTGGTCCACATCCCCATCCAGCCACGCACTGGCATCCCGATGGTGATAAGCCCGAAAATGAACGCTCTGCTCCACCACCTCATGACTGACCTGCAGCCCCCAAACCCCATCCCGGCCACTGCTGCCCAACCCGGACTGAGGCCGAAACGGCAAACTCACTCGCGGACGAACGTAATGCCGCTGATCGTCATGAAACTCAACGACCGCAATGCCCAATCGCTCATCGTTAGTGAAGCGGTACCAAATCCCCACCTCGGCCAAAAGCCGCGAAATGAACGCCAGATCGCTCTCGCCGTATTGCATCACCTGCTCGCGCTTCGGATACTCGCGCACCAGCGTGAACAGAAAATCCTGTCCCTCAAAATCATGCCGCGTGCGCAAGATGCTCTCGACAATCTGCGGCACCGACTGATGCTGATAAATCCGAAACTGCCGCCCTCGACCCAGCAACGCCAG
>NZ_JAUFNS010000051.1:0-1277 GCF_041060445.1 Pseudomonas sp. W2-17
CGTCACTAGTGTCCGGGGAAAGTCCGGAGGGGGAGCTTGCTCCCCCTCTCTGACAGCATCGATAGGGCATAATCAGTCTTTTCCGACTCGGTTTTCGCGATGTTTTCCAGCACTAATCTCGGCCGGTTGCTGACTGCATTTCCTGCGGGCGTTTTCCAGAATGAAGTTAAAGAAAGCCAGGCTGATCGCTACGCCAAGCGCTGCACTTCACGAGATCTACTGGTGACCTTGCTGCTGGGGCACCTGCAACAAGCGAGCAGCTTGCGCAGCCTGACCGCCATGTCGCAGGTCATCGACGAGCACCAATACCACTTGAATGCTCGATCAGTGCCCCGCTCAACACTGTCCGACGCGCTCAACAAACGAAGCGTTTCGCCGTTTCGCAAAGCCGCAGAACACATGCTCAAATGCGTCGCAGGCCAGCAACGGCGGCAGCTTGGACGCATGGTTAGTCTGATTGATTCGACCTCCATTACCTTGCGCGGACCAGGGTTTGACGAATGGACACTGGCCAACAAAACCCGCATTACACAAGGTCTCAAGGTCCACACCGGATTTGATTCTGTCCAGTTGGCCCCGACGTATATCAACATCACACCGGTTAACGTCAACGACATGACGGACGCGCTGAGGATGAAGATTCAGCCCAACATGACGTACGTATTCGACAAAGGTTATTGCGACTATGGCTGGTGGCATGAACTGCACATTGCCGGTGCCTATTTCGTGACGCGGCTCAAGAACAACGCCAATGTCCAGCTCAGCCACGTGCACTCTCATCCCTTATCCGGGACCTCGGTGAGCGCTGATGAAATCGTGCAGTTTGGCCGGCGGCAAAATGCTTTTCAGGGCGCACCCGTTAGGCGTATCACGGTCAAGGTCGATGGCTGGAAACACCCGCTCATCCTGATTACCAACGACATGAGCAGTCCACCTGAAGACCTCGCTGACCTTTACAAACAGCGTTGGCAGATCGAGCTGTTTTTCAAGTGGATAAAGCAGCATCTGAAGCTCAAACGGTTCTTTAGCTTTTCAGAAAATGCCGTGCGTTTGCAGATTTACAGCGCCGTCATTACTTACTTGTTACTGCACTTTTTTCATACCCGGTCAGGCCGCTGGGAGTCGATGTTCGATCTGACGTGTCGCCTGAGTTGTGTCTGGTTTGATCGGCCTCTGACGCGCAGGAATCAGGCGCTGGAGAGGAAAAGCATTGAAAAGCTGAAGGCTGCCCAAGGCAGCCTTCAGCTATGAACAACTTTCCCCGGACACTAGTGACG
>NZ_JAUFNS010000052.1:0-1251 GCF_041060445.1 Pseudomonas sp. W2-17
TGAGCTGGCCTAATGACCCCGGACACCTCAATGGGGGAAACTGTACCCATTGAGGAACGATCATGACCAAGAAATACAGAAAGTTCGATGCAGCCTTCAAGCTTGATGTCTGCAAGCTCATCGTCGACCAGGGCCAGAGCGTGAACTCGGTCTGTCTTGACATGAATCTGAGTGATACGGCAGTGCGGCGTTGGGTTGAGCAATACAAGGCCGAGCTGTTGGGCGGGCCGGGTATTGGTAATCCATTGACCAGTGAGCAGCAGCGGATTCGTCAGTTGGAGCAGCAGATTCGGCAGCTAAAAATGGACAACGACATCCTAAAAAAAGCTACGGCCTTCTTTGCCCGCGAATTGAAGTGATCCATCAACTGGTTCACCAATTACATCGCAAGGCCTACCCGGTGGCTCATATCTGCCGGGTTTTGCGGATCAGTCGTTCCGGGTTCTATGAAGCTCGCCAACGTTGCCAGAAACCCAAGCTCATCTGCACTGCAGCGGCCATGGTCAAAGCGACATTCGAGTCCAAAGAACACTGCTACGGTAGCCGCCGCGTGCTGGGCGCGCTGCGCGATGAGGGTGTTTCCATCGGTCGTTTCAAGGTTCGTCGCCTCATGAAACAACAGGGTTTGCGCCCGATCTGGAAGCGCAAGTTTATCCACACAACCGACAGTAAACACAACTTGCCGGTTGCTGAAAACCTGCTCAACCGACAGTTCAACCCCAAGGCAATCAATCACTCATGGGTCGCGGACATCACCTACATACGCACACGAAGCGGTTGGGTCTATCTGGCTGCGGTTATGGACCTGTTTTCACGCAAAATCGTCGGCTGGGCCATGGCACCCCATATGCGCGCCGAACTGGTGACCAGCGCTATGCAACTGGCCATTGCTCAAAGGCAGCCTGAACCGGGCCTGATTGCCCACTCGGACAGAGGCAGCCAGTACGCGGGGGCTGCTTATCAATCGCTGCTGACTCGCAACGGGATGCGTTGCAGCATGAGCCGAAAAGGTAATTGCTGGGACAATGCAGTGATGGAGCGCTTCTTCCTGAACCTGAAGATGGAGCGCACCTGGAGAAAGGATTACGCCAACCACGGCGAAGCAATAAAGGACATCACTGATTACATCGTGCGGTTCTATAACGAGGGGCGACTGCACTCGACGTTGGGCAACATGACGCCCAATCAGTACGAGCGGCAAGCGGCCTGACAATCACCGATTGAGGTGTCCGGAAAAAGTTGACCACTTCA
>NZ_JAUFNS010000053.1:0-839 GCF_041060445.1 Pseudomonas sp. W2-17
CCGTTGCCGTCGTAGGCAAAGGTTTCGCTCTGGGACTTTTCGCCGAGCGTGGCCCGGCGTTCGGTCAGGCGGCCCATTGGGTCGAAGGTCAGTGCGATGGTGCGCTGGCCGTTGATGGTCTCGGCAAGGCGCCCGGTTTCTGGATCGTACTGATAGCGAGTGGATCGCCCGTCGAAGCTTCTTTCCTCCAGCAGTCGTCCGACTGGATCATAGTTAAAGTGGGCGCGGCGTTCGTTTTCGTTTTCCAGCGCAACGAGACGGCCGAGCTTGTCCCAGCGGTAGCGCAGAGTTTGCTCGGCGGCGTCGACGCGTTCGGCGATGAAACCGGCGGCGGTGTAGCGCCAGGTGGTGCAGCGTTCCAGGCCATCGGAGTGGGCCAGCAAGCGGCCTTCTGCATCGCGGCTGAAGCGTTCTTCGGTTTTGTCCGGATGCTTGATCAGGACCAACTGACCTGATTTGTATTCGTACGCGGTGCTGTGGCCTGCAGGGTCGGTGAAGCGAACCATCTGGCCGCGATCGTCGTACTCCCAGCTACTCACCTTGCCCGAGCAGTCGGTGTACTCAACGAGTTGTCCGGCGTCGTTATAGGCCAACGACTTGGTATTGCCGTTGGCGTCCCTGATCGCCGTAGGAAGACCGAACGTGTTGTAGGCGTATTCGGTGACGTTCTCCAGCGGATCAATCGCTTCAACCAGATTCCCGCGATGGTCGTAGTCCCGCTTCCACAAGCCGCCCTCGCCATCGCTGATTTTGATCAGATGGCTTTTGTCGTCGTAGGCATAGTTCATCACGCTGTGATCAGCGCGGGTGTGCTCGGTCAGGTTGCTGAGTTTGTCGTA
>NZ_JAUFNS010000054.1:0-712 GCF_041060445.1 Pseudomonas sp. W2-17
AAACACGGCCACCGGCACGATCGGCTCGTTGATCCCCTCGGACTGGGGCAATGCGGTCACCGATGAAATCCTGAATACCATTCGGGGCGCATCGCTGGTGCCCAAGGAAAACACCAATAATCAGTTGCTCGCGGCCATCAGAGCAATCATCGCGAGTCAGGTCGGCAAGCTGAAGAACATGGTCCGGCTCACCGCCAATGGCACTTTCATTGTGCCGGATGGTGTGTATCAAATCTGGCTAAGCGGTTGCGGTGCTGGCGGCGGCGGTGGCGCATCTCTCGCCACCAATTCATCGTCGTTTGTCACGGGAGGATCAGGCGGCGGCGCAGGTCAATCGCTCTATCGGCAGTTGATCAACGTCAACCCCGGACAGTCGATTGCCTACGTGATCGGCGCGCCGGGTGTTGGAGGGACGCCTGCCGCCAATAACGCAACAGATGGCGGCGCCACTATTTTTGGGAATCTTACGCTTGCAGGCGGCACCAAGGGGCTGCTGGGCTCCGGCGGTACCGCCTCCCCTGCAAACTACGCAGGCCCAGAAGGCGGGGCTGGATTCCCGAAAGGCGGGTATGCCTCAGACACCATGGTGTATTCCGGCGGGCAGGCTTCCGGTGGCATGGGTGGAATTGGCGGCAGCACCCCATTCGGCAACGCAGGACCTCCGGGCCGAGGCGCGGTAGGCGCTAACCCCAGCGCTTTTCCGGGAAGTGGT
>NZ_JAUFNS010000055.1:0-705 GCF_041060445.1 Pseudomonas sp. W2-17
CGTCGGGTTCCCTCACTCCGACGACGCTCCGTGGGCCCGCGCCGAACGGACATCCATGTCCTGACGGCGCTCTCGCGGCATCCATGCCGCTCGGCCCACTCCGCGTCGTCTACGTGCGGCCTGCACCCAAGTCGCGTTTTGCGGTGTTTGAACCTTCCCCGTATGAAGATCAAAAGCGCGCTTACGCTTAGTAGGACCGGCTTTAGCCGGGAAGAGGCCAGTGTGGCCACCACCCATTTCACTGGATGCACGCGCTGCTTTTTGTGGGACCGGCTTTAGCCGGGAAGAGGCCCGTCCAAACGCTGACGTTCGATCGTCCCCTCGCTCCGCGTGGGAATGCATCCCGTGACGCTCCGCGTCACCTCCCAAGGCTTGATGCGCGTTGGAAATCTTCGGTCGGACACCATCCCTGTGGGAGTCGAGCTTGCTCGCGAATGCTGTATTGCAAACACCAACTATTCGGCGGATGTACCAATGCCTTCGCGAGCAAGCTCGCTCCCACCAGGAGGTAGTTGTGTCTGCAAAACTGCCAGCGCCCATACCGGCCTCTTCCCGGCTAAAGCCGGTCCCACTAAAAAGCAACGCGGACACCCTGTGCAGACTGTGTGAAAACCTAGCCAACCTGCCTCAGATCTAAGAAAATGCCCCGCATCGAAAGATGCGGGGCATTTTCTTATGGCGTACATCCAGGGCGAATCTCGAAAC
>NZ_JAUFNS010000056.1:0-665 GCF_041060445.1 Pseudomonas sp. W2-17
ATCGGCATGACGGGCATTCGGTGCTCTCCGAGCTGGTGACGTACTCGCAGAAAGATGTAAACAAAGTCCATCTGCGCCTGGGCACGTTGATCGATGATCAGGGGCGGCTGACGGGTGTTTGGGAAATACGTGATGGCGACGTTAAACGCCAACTGTGCGCGTATCAGTACGACGATTTTGGCGACCTTGTTCTGGCGCAGGACGAGAACGGCGCTGCCTGGCGCTACCAGTACCAAAACCACCTGATCACGCGCTACACCGATCGCACCAATCGTGGCTTGAATTTGCAGTGGCAAGGCTCGGGAGCCGATGCCAAAGCCATTCGCGAATGGGCCGACGACGGCAGTTTCGATACTCGGTTGGCGTGGGACGAAAACATCCGCCTGACCTACGTCACCGATGCACTCGGTCACGAAACCCGGCATTACTACGACAGCCTCGGTTACACGTACCGCATCTGCCATGCCGATGGCCGTTCCGAATGGTTCTTTCGTGATCAGGCGAAGAACATCATCCGCCACGTTCATACCGACGGCAGTACCGACCGCTATCGCTACGACAAACTCAGCAACCTGACCGAGCACACCCGCGCTGATCACAGCGTGATGAACTATGCCTACGACGACAAAAGCCATCTGATCAAAATCAGCGATGGCGAGGGCGGC
>NZ_JAUFNS010000057.1:0-632 GCF_041060445.1 Pseudomonas sp. W2-17
TTTTTTTATGCCCATTCAGCAGCAGTTGCTCGACCTTGGCGATCTCTTCAACTTTTCTGACCTGAGCACCTTCACTCAGAACATCCCAATAGAGTGGGTAGCGAGTGCGCTGAACCTCTCGGCGCAAGCCACCATACGGCGGCGCCGCTTGCCGAGCGATCAAGTTCTTTGGCTGGTTTTGGGCATGGCTCTGTTCCGCGACGAGCCTGTTCATGAGGTCGCCAGGCGTTTGAATATCTGCGCGCAAGGCTTGGCTTCTGATCAGTTGCTGGCGCGAAGCGGGGTAACTGAAGCTCGCAAACGGCTGGGCGCTGACCCAGTTGAATCGCTGTTCCGCCAGACGGGTAAACATTGGGGCAACGAGCGCTACGAGGGAGACGACTGGAACGGTCTACAAGTCTTCGCGGTGGACGGTGCATTGCTGCGAACCCCGGATTCACCCGAGCTCAGAGAACATTTTGGCTCCGGCAATACCGGCACCGACCGTCAGACCCCGTTCCCGATGCTGCGGCTCGTTGCGCTGATGAATGTCCGCTCGCATATCATCCTCGATGCGCAGCTCAGCCCTTTTCGGGGCAGTGAAATGCGGTTGGCCGAAACGTTTCTGGGACAAATTCCAGATAATTCGATCA
>NZ_JAUFNS010000058.1:0-619 GCF_041060445.1 Pseudomonas sp. W2-17
GGACGGAGACACCGAGAACTGGACCCCGTCCGAGGGTCAGGAGGCGGTGCTAATTCCTGACGGGCTTCCGGTAACCACCGGCACCAAATGCAAAAAAGGGGTCTTCACTTTAGAGCCAATTGAGCAGGCGCCCGAACTCGTGCCTTCGGCGGAAGACATTCTGAAGAAGAACACCAACCTTCGTGACACGGCGCTGGCGACGGCGACGCTCGCCATCGGGCCGCTTCAGGATGCAGTGGATCTCGACGAAGCTACCGCTGAAGAAACCGGCCTGCTAAAAAAGTGGAAGCAGTACCGGATAGCGGTTAACCGCATCGACCTGACGCTGACGTCCCCGCCATGGCCTGAACAGCCCGCCTAACGCCCCGACCGCCTTGAGCGGTTTTTTTTCGTCTGGAGAAAAGTGATGACCGTAACCGATAAAGATCGCGACGTACTCGCGCGCACGCTGTGGGGCGAAGCACGCGGCGAGGGACTGGCCGGGCTGGTGGCTGTGGCCTGGACGATTCGCAATCGCGTGGACGACGGCAAGGATAAATCCTGGTGGGGCGAGGGCTACGCGGGCGTGTGCCAGAAGCCGTACCAGTTCAGCTGCTGGAACCGCAACGACCCGAACTAT
>NZ_JAUFNS010000059.1:0-541 GCF_041060445.1 Pseudomonas sp. W2-17
CGAGACGTTCACCGTCTTGGCGCCGGGCATCACCGGCGGCAGCAACCAGGAGTCAGTCGAATCGCTACGCAGTCGCGTCATTCGCAGCTACCAGGTTATCCCCCACGGGGGAGACGCTGATGACTACGTGACGTGGGCGCTGGAGTGCGCGGGGGTGACGCGCGCCTGGACGGTGAAAAACTACTTGGGCCCCGGCACCGTGGGTGTGTTCTTCGTTCGCGATGGCGACGCCTCGATCATTCCGGACGCCAATGAGATCGCAACGGTCAAGAACTACATCGACGCCAAGGCGCCGGTGACCGCCGAAGTGATCGTGCTGGCGCCGGTGCTCAAAGCCGTCAACTACACGATCAAGCTCACCCCGGACACCACCGTGGTGCGCGCCGCTGTTGCTGCCGAACTGACAGACCTGCACGAGCGAGAGGCGGGCCTGGGTGAGACGCTGCTGATCAGTCATATCCGGGAGGCGATCAGCAGCGCACAAGGTGAGGTCGACAACGTGGTTGGCAGCCCTGCGAATGACGTCACCGCCAAGCCCAAC